>CAYYGL010000189.1:0-9345 GCA_964471235.1 uncultured Calditrichaceae bacterium | reverse complement strand
TGGCTTCTCCCTCGGTGCTGGGACTGAGCGCCAGGATAATTTCTTCCACCCCCTCCAGTCTGCGGAGCAGTTCTTTGATATGCAGTTGCTCCGGTCCCACCCCATCCAATGGGGAAATCACCCCACCCAACACATGGTATAAGCCGCGGTATTCATTCGTTTTCTCGATAAATAGAATTGTCTGGGCGTCCTCAACGACACAAATTTGACGGCGATTGCGCCGGGTATCCTGGCAAATCGGGCAGGGATCGCTCTCGGTAATATTGAAACATTGGGAGCACAGGCGAATTTTCTTCTTCACTTCTAAAATGGTGTTTGCCAGGTGCTCGCCCTCTTCCCGGGGACTGTTCAAAATATGGAACGCCAGACGAGTGGCGGTTTTCCGCCCAATGCCCGGCAGTTGGGCAAAGGCGCTGATTAAATCCTGTAATGCTTGCGGTAGTGTGTTCATGGCTTTGCTACAGGGTATTGGGTATGAGGTAAAAGGTTAAGATAAAAGATAAAAGATAAAAGATAAAAGGTAAAGGGTAAAGGGTATCAGGGTATTAAGGAATCCTGGGGAGGGGAGTGATGCATGAAGGAGAGATGGAGTAATAATGAGTAACTGCCTACTGATTACTGATTCTCTGAAAACTGAACACTGAATTACTGATAAACTACCATCTGCTTTTTCCCTTATCCTTCCATCGACTCATCTGCCCTTTCACTCATTTACCCATCTCCCCATCCCCCTTTATCACGCTTTACGCTTCACTTTATCACATTCCCGGCAGTTTAAATCCTCCCGGCAGGTTGCCCAGCATGGGGCCCATTACTTTTTGCATCTCCTCCTGGGAACGGGCAGCAGCGTTTTCCAATGCCTGGTTCACTGCAGCGACTATCAAATCTTCCAGCATCTCTTTATCTTCCGAATCAATTACCTCCGGCTCAATCTCCACATCGATAATTTGATTCTGGCAATTGGCAGTGACCTTCACCATGCCGCCGCCGGCGCTGCCTTCCACTGTGATATTCCGCAGTTGCTCCTGGATGCGCTGCATGTCTTCCTGCATCTTTTGCGCCTGCTTCATTAACTCATTTAAGTTCGGTTTCATAAAACAAACTCCTTCTTGCTTTCTTTTTGGTCTTTTTTAACCATGTTTGCGACAGCAGACCCGTCTGCACTCACTACTCACTCGTTACTCATTATTCATTACTCATTTTTGCAATCATCGTGAATGAGTAACGAGTAACGAGTAAATTGTGTTCATATACGTGATCTCATTTTTCTTCACTCGTCCAGATTTTCGCAATCAAACAAATCGATTAGTTTTTGAAGCACCGGTTCCTTGCTCTTCATGCTCTCGAGGATTTCTTCCGGCGTCTGAACCTTTTTTTGCACTCCTTCTTTTTCAAAATCCAGGTATATGCATTCAATACGCACCGGGAGTTGAAACTGAGTTTTTAAAATCTTCTCGATGATGCCGGCGTTCTTCTGCACATGCTCCTTGTGGAAACTGGTTCTGGGATCAAAAGCGATTTGCAGGATATTTTTTTCCAGCTTGTAAGGAATGCTGTCCTGTAAAAAGGATGCCAGGGCGATTTTATCTTTTTTAATAGCCGCCAGCACCTGGTCCCACCGGGCGGCAATTTCCGTGACATCCCTGTTTACCGCCTGGGACTCGTCGCTACTCCCGCTTTCCTCCTCAGATGCCTCATCTCCCGGGGTATCGGTGGGCAGGGAGGATTTATTCAGCCCTTCAAATTTTTTCCCGGGGGTTTCTTTGATGGTTCCACCCGCTGGCGGGCGAAAACTACCCGGGGGCGTCTTCGGTGGGGATGACGATGGCGGTGCTTTCGGTTCACTGACCCCGGGGGGTTGTACGGCAGACCCGGGCGACTTCGGAGCAGAAGCAGCCGGGGGAGGTGTGCCCGGGTTTTCGCGAATCGACTTTAACAACTCCTCCAGGTCAACACTCAACGGCTTGTGGGCTAATTTGAGCAGCAGCAATTCCAGTATAAGCTGGGGATTGGGGCTGAATTTCAGATACGACTCGTTCTGCACCAGGATGTCCAGGTAATGAAGCAAATCCCCGGCATTGAATTGGGGGGCTTTTTCTTCATATCGCTTCTTGATGTAATCGGAAGTCTCCAGCAGTTGCGAATTGCCGGTTGCCCGGGTGACCAGCAGATTCCGGAAATGCTCTTCCAATCCCTGCAAAAAGTGCATCAAATCGTACCCCTGCTCATACACCTGCCGGGCAAAGCGGATGATTTTCGCATCATCCTGCTGCTGCATCAGATCGGTGAATTCGAAATACACCTCTTCATTGATAACGCCCAGGGATTGCTGCACCAGGGCGAGGGTGATTTCACCGTCGGAGAAGGAGATCATCTGGTCCATCACGCTGATGGCATCTCGCATGCTGCCCTCTGCCTTGCGGGCGATTAGCATCAGGGCGTCTTTATCCGCCTTCAGATTTTCCTGTTGGATGATTTTTTCCAGTTGCCCGGCAATCAGTGCCGTGGGAATTCGTTTAAAATCGAACCGTTGGCAGCGGGAGAGGATCGTTAGGGGAACCCGGTGGATTTCGGTGGTGGCAAAAATGAAAATCGCATGTGCCGGGGGTTCTTCCAGGGTTTTCAGCAGGGCATTAAAGGCTTCCTTGCTGAGCATGTGCACTTCATCGATGATATAAACCTTATAGCGGGCGGCGGCCGGGGCAAAGCGGATATTTTCCCGCAGGTTACGGATTTCATCGATCCCACGGTTGCTGGCGCCGTCAATTTCGATGATATCCAGGCTGTTTCCCCGGGTGGCTGCCTGGCAGTGGTCACATTCATTGCAGGGATTCACCGTGGGCTGCCGTTCGCAATTGACCGCTTTTGCCAGCAGGCGGGCGGTGGTGGTTTTGCCCACCCCGCGGGGACCGGCAAAAATATAAGCATGAGCAATCCGGTTTTGCTTCAGGGCGTTCATCAGCGTTCGGGTAACATGTTCCTGCCCGACCACTGCTTCAAATGTCATGGGGCGCCACTTGCGCGCCAGAACAATGTAGGTCATGTTGTTCGTTAGGTTTTTGGTGAATAAAACGTGAATATCTATTCAAAAAAGCTACCTGTCAAAACCCCCGGGTGCCGGATTGCCCAAAGCGAAATCGATAAGAAAATAACCATGGATTGCCGCCCAATCGAATTAAAAAAGCCAGGCTACCCCACGGCACATAGACTAACCACCTACCGTTGCTTCCTTCCGGACCTGGCGGGGTTCGGCGGCGTGCTATTGCGTGGGACCTGGCTCTTTACACCTACTAAATCCGGATTTCGCAACCTCCCGTTTTTAACTTGTGGAGCCGAGGGGAGTCGAACCCCTGACCTCAGCATTGCGAACGCTGCGCTCTCCCAACTGAGCTACGGCCCCCCCTGATTGCTCAAAAACGGCTCCAATTTACAGAATGGTTCCGGGAAAGTCAAATTCAAATGAAAATGGGGAGGTAAAGATGAAAGATGAAAGATTAAAAAAGATTAAAGATTAAAACGGTTGGTTTGGGAGAGGGCGATACCGGCAAAGATAATCCCCGTGCCCAGTAATGTCTGCCAGGTGATGGCTTCATCCAGAAACAGCCATTCGGTAAAGATGGCAACCAGCGGGGTGATATAGATAATATAGGAAAGGGTTATGGCACTCATTTTTTTCAGCAGGGAATAATATAACCCGAATGCCAGGGCGGAGCCCACCGCACCCAGGTAAAGCACCGCTAATCCGGCCCGGGCGGTTACCACAATCCGCTGAAATTCACCGTTAAGAAATGCCACGCCTCCCAGACTAATGACTCCCCAAATCATCTGGTGGAACGTCAGGGAAACGGTGTTGATGCCGGTCAGGTATTTTTTAACCAGCACCAGGGAGACCGCCGCCGAAAGCGCGCTCAGAACCACCGCCGCGGTTGCCAGCATTACCATGGTAGTGAATCGGGTAAGCAGCACCTGCTGGTAAAAGATGATGATGATGCCCACAAATCCCAACAACAGTCCCAGGAATTTTTGCCAGTGAAAGGCTTCATTTTTGAAAACAAAGTTGGAGACCAGACCGGTAAAGATCGGAAAGGTGGCGAAAAAGATGGCCGTGACCCCGGAATAGAGGTATTGTTCGCCCCAGTAAATCAACCCGTAATCCAGCAGGTAGAGCAGGATTGCCGACCAGAAAAGTGCCGGGAAATGCTTGCGGGAGAGAGACAGTGAAATCCCATTTACCCGGGCATAGCCCCCCAGGATTAGCACCGCCACCACAAAGCGCAACATTGCGCCGGCAAAGGGCGGAAACCCGGTCAGGGAGAATTTGATTGCTGTCCAGGTGGTGCCCCAGACGATGCTGAGAAAGCCCAGAATTAATATGACCAGCCACCTTTTCATCACTTCAACCGCCTCATGTTTCCATAAAAAAACTATAAACTTATGGATAAGTGGGGGGGAGGGAAAGGGGAAAAGGAAAAAGTGGGGAGTGATTTGTAGAAAATTTCTTTTCAACAGACAGCTAAGGGCGTTTTTATCGAATAATGATGAAAATTATTCAAATTATTCGTTTTTATACTTGACTAATATGTATGAGATTTCATATCTTTCCAAACCTGCATTGGTCATTTTTCAAACATATCTTCTCCATAAATGGGAGTCCCAATATGGGTAATCAACGATTGTTTTATATTCCCGGAATACCGTATATCCGGCTTCGGCATCAATTGCGTACCCGGCAAGTCGGGGAATTACCGGCTTTTAAAGGATCGGTTTTACGCGGCGCGTTTGGCAATGCCCTTCGCAAAAGCGTCTGTGTGATGGGAGCCAAACAGCTCTGCCGGAACTGCTTTCTCAACCGCCAGTGTGTGAATACCCGCCTCTTTGAGACGCTTATTTTAGACGAACCGCCCCGTTTTTTAAAGGGATTGCCCACCTCTCCGCGACCTTTTGTATTGTATTGTTCCGAAGAACGGCGGGGCTTTACCCCGGAAACACCGTTGGTATTTGAGATGTCCTTGTTCGGTACTGCTGTGGAGTTGTTTCCCTTTGTCATCTTTGCCGTTCAGACCATGGCGCAGCGGGGATTGGGTTCCCGGCGCTTAAAATTCCACCTTGAAGAAGTCGCTTTCCTGGATGAAGCCAATGAATGGCAACGGTTGTACGACGGCGCTACCCGAAAACTGGTTGCCAATCCCACCATTTTAAACACAGTTACTCAGACCAATTTAACCCCGGGCAAACAAAAACCATCATCGAATCAACAAAGTACTACCCCACAGCAAGTAACCCTTCGGTTTATCTCCCCCCTTCGGATAAAAATCAACCGGGAACTAAGCAGCGAATTTACCTTTCGGGAACTACTCTTCAAAATGCTGAGACGTAATTTAGAGCTGGCGTATTTTTATGTACCGGATGCGGAAATTGACTGGGAATTTCACGATTTGTTAACAGCAGCGGATCACATAGAAATCATAGACCGGGAGTTGCGCTGGATAGATTTGCACCGCTACAGTTCCCGGCAGAAGAGTGAGATGAAATTGGGCGGTTTTGTCGGTCACATCACCCTGCAAGGCAACCTGGCGCCGTTTATGCCCCTGCTGCACGCCTGCGAGGTGCTGCATATCGGGAAGGCGACGACGTTTGGGTTGGGGAGGGTGGAGGTGGAGGACTATCAATGAAGGAGGAGTATGAAAAATGTTAATAATCAAATTCTTCTCACTACATTTTTGGAAAACCCTTTTCTTAAGGAGGAACAAAGTGAACAGGTATATTTTTTCGATTGGTCTAATCCCGGTGCAGAGTTTCATCTCTGAGGCGCGGCGACTGCGTGACCTGAAAGCTGGATCTGCTATGCTTTCCTGGTTTATGGCGCGCGGGCTGGCAAGGTTAGAGAAAGCAGCCAGGGAGTTCAACCTGATCATTCCCCACGGAAACGCGTTTCAGGAACTGGCTGACCTGAAAATTATAGAAGTGTTAAGTAAACCTCGCTATTCTTTGCCCAATCGCGCCAGTGGGTATTTGACATTACCCCAAAAAATAAACGTAGAAGAAACGTTCATCAAGGTACTTCAGAACGGCTTGCAAGATGATTGGGAGCAAATCTTTAAAACAGCCTTTAATGGGAGTCGCCCTCATCCATTTGTAGGAATTCAACTTACCCAAGAGGAAGAAAGTCAATTACAGAATGATTTTTCTATCCCTCCAACTTGCCCATTGAAATTCATCTGGGTAGTGAGACTAGCAGAAGAAGATACTGACCTCTCCATTGATTTGCAACGAATCGATCGACTCTATGAGGCAGTGAAAACCGCTCGTCCTATCCCCGAGCGTACTGGCAAGCCTTTATACACGTGCAGCCAATGCGGCGTACGAGAGGAGTACGCCCCGGTTCATTCATTCGATGAGGCAATCGCCTGGTGGAATAAGGTTCGCCAATCAATTCATTTCCAAAAGGGATATCGGGTAAAAACCGGTGAAAACCTCTGTAAAGTATGTCTTACCAAACGACTTGTCAGTTATCAGGAAGGTATTGAACATGCCTTTAAATCCACCAGTGCTATAGCGGCCAGCACATGGGTAATCGAAGTGACGCACCTGGCTCAACAACATAATTCATCTATTTTGCAAACATCTTTGCAAACATCTTTACGCTCTTACCAGGATTTACTTAACCAGATCGCAGAAAAAGAAATCGATGATCCGGAAGGCTTGTATTACAATGACGACTTGCGCCAATGGATTAGGCGCCCGAATCTGCCTGAGGACGTGCGGAATTTGTTGGGAAATCTTATTAATGCGAGGAGAACTTTAAATGACGCACTTGAAAAGGTTGCTCAGGAGCTACGAACTGAACCATCTGACTATTTGGCGACACTGGTCTTTGATGGGGATGACATGGGCAAACGTTCGCGGGAAGAAGGTGTTCCTCAAAAGATGGATGAATTTGGCCGTACGGTTTTCCAGTTGCTCACTGAAGGTGAGTTGTCTGATAAAGGAGTAGAAGTCGTGTATATCGGTGGTGATGAAGGGTTACTATTGGTTCCCATTCAATATGCCCTGGAAATCGCCACTCTGATACGAAAGAAATTCGATAAGGTATTTAACCCCGATGGGGATTCCCCCAATCCATTCACTCTATCTGCCGGATTATGTTTTTTCAACCGTCAGCGACCAATGGGATCGGCTATCCAGATGGCACACGCTGCAATTGAAAAAGCCAAATCCTTTCCGGGTAAAGATCGGCTGGGGATAATCGTGCAAACTGCTTCGGGAAATGAATTCCAATGCATTCTCGATTGGAAAATCTCGCTTGACCGGGTGCGTCGTGCTGTGGCTTTGATTTGTGAGAGTCATACAGTTCAACTCTCTTCCGGTTGGCCTTATGAGATGGAAGGCTTTTTACAAACACTACCTCCCCCCAGTATCACACCGAACCCTTGGGGGCTTGATGATTTTGTGAATGGTGTGATAGCGGAAATGAAACGCATAACGTTCCGTAAGTTGAATGCAAATAATATACCCCGTGAACGGCGAAATGAAGAGAAGGAGCAAGTCTGGAAAGATAAACTCCATGGGGATCAATGGATTTCAGGAAGTATGGATGAAGAAGAGTTTAATGCTATCACCCACGAATTGCACCTGATTTCTTTCTTGGTGCGGGAGCAGCTCTACCGCGGGGTAGAAATAACAATCAAAGAAGGAGAATTGATATGAGTAGTGTTTTTTATCAGGTGGACTTGAACCCTATTGAGCCTATTTTGTTTGGGGGTACGCGTGCTTCTCGGATGGGAGAAGATCATTTGATTCGTGATCAGGAGCCGCAGCCTCAAGTCATATTTGGTGCCATCGGGGCAAATATTGCGACCAAAGCTGGCGCATGGCCGAATCGCAGCCAATGGGATACTCACGCGAAACCTTATCTGGGGGATTTTGTACCCCAATTGGATGCCGGCGATGAAAGCCGAGCAGAGTTATACGGTTACTGCTACAAAGATTTTTTAGGTCATGAATACTTCCCCCTTCCGCGGCATGTAACTGTCATCAAAGAACCACAAACCCTTTCTACTTTACCCTTACCCATACTTGAAGAAAAGGAAACAGTTCTCACTGCGAGTTCTCAATCGGAATTCACCCATGTTCCTTTTCGAGATCCGGAAGACTCTGCTGACGACGAGGAGGTTTACGAAGAACCACTACTTGTCTCAGCCGATGCTTTAAAAGAATTTCTTTGCGGCCAGAGCTTTGGGGAAACGCTTCGCGAAGCAATAGCCCCAACAGAAGAGATCTTTTTACCTGAACCACGCAGCGGATTGGGTATGGATGTTTCCAGAGGTGTTACTCAGGAAGGTCTACTTTTTACCCGTCCATACCGGCGTTTTAGATCAAATGTAAATGCCGAAACAGGGCAATGGGCGACCGCCGGTATCCGTGCCTGGTTCAAAACCCTACAACGCCTTCCAACAGATTGGGCTAATCAACACCCACTTACGTTTCTGGGGGGAGACCGCGGTCGAGCGTGGATTCACTATGGTGATCCACAAGACGAATTACCCTGGGTAGATATGCTGGAAGAAATTCAGAAATATGTAAATGAGGCAAGTTATTTTCTGATCTATCTGCTTACACCAGCCGTGCGTGAATTGAAT
The DNA here is from genome assembly GCA_964471235.1 of uncultured Calditrichaceae bacterium. Lineage (GTDB taxonomy): Bacteria > Calditrichota > Calditrichia > RBG-13-44-9 > J075 > CAYYGL01. The sequence goes on along the minus strand of CAYYGL010000189.1, from coordinate 706 downwards.
TGGCCACATCTCCATGTTAATGGTAATAATTTCGAACCCATAGCCGCTTTTACCGACAAAGAGATCCCATTGAGTGGGTGGAATGCTAGTGCTTCACCCCCGGCTCCACGCCCCAAACGAACTCTAATCCCGGCCGGATCGGTATTTGTTTATAAATGGCCCGAAGGATCTAATCAGGAGCAACGCCAACAACTGCTCCGGGATTTATGGTTAGCGCCAATCTGTCCGGCGTATCGTAATGCCGGATTCGGAAGAATCCTAACAGGAGTATGGTCATGAGAGTGAACATTGGACATCATTTAATTCGTATCGGTCTGTTGACCGAAGCCAATTTCGGTACAGCCAGCGGGCTGGCCACCATTGACAGTCCCACACAAATCGATGCATGGTATGAATTACCGTTTATCCCGAACTCTGCCTTGCGCGGGGTGCTCAAAGACTGGTGGCGGCAGAGCAGGCCCTCTGACATTCAAACCGTTTTTGGGTTGGGGGATGGACAGGGGGGCAGCCCGGAAAGTAGAGGAAATGCCGGGAAATTGATCATCGGCAATGGTAATTTGTTAACTTTTCCGGCGCTGGATGACAACGGGCAACGTTTTTTTGTATTCCCTCTAAGCAATTTGTTCAAATTCTTTTTATTGGAAGCTTTACCCAACACCCCTCACACATTTCCCAGGATATCCCGGGCATTCTTTCGAGATGAACA
>CAYYGL010000188.1:0-9498 GCA_964471235.1 uncultured Calditrichaceae bacterium | reverse complement strand
ATTCCAAACACTTGGAGCACCTTCTTTATTTTTTTATTGCAGATTTAGGGTATTATTAACATCCGGGATACGGAACGCTTGTTATTTTTATTGCGCGATATCACCCGGTCCAAGCTGGACGAGAAAGCGCTGAAAGAATATGCAAGCGAATTGGAAGTTGCCAAAACCCGTCTGGAAGAGAAAACCCGGGAATTAACCCATACTGTTCATGCGCTGGAAATTGCCCGCAAGCAGGCAGAGGCTGCAACCCGCGCCAAAAGTCAATTTCTGGCGAACATGAGTCATGAAATCCGTACCCCCATGAATGGAATTATCGGGATGAACCATTTGCTGCTCAATACCAATCTCGACAGTGAACAAAAAGAATATGTGGAAATCATCCAAACCAGTGCGGAGTCGTTACTGAAGTTGTTGAATGATATCCTGGATATTTCGAAAATCGAAGCCGGGAAGTTGGAATTGGAATACATTGACTTTCGTTTTTCCGAAACGGTTCTCAGCGCGGTGGAAATGCTTTCCTATAAAGCCACAGAAAAAGGGGTGGAAATAATTGTCGATATTGAGAGAAATATTCCCGACAATCTGATTGGCGATCCGTCACGCATCCGACAGATTTTATTGAATTTATTGGGGAATGCTATCAAATTTACCAGCAAGGGAGAAATTGTCATCCGGGCGGAGTCGTTGAAAAGTGATCTGAATGAGCAAACAGTTTTCATCAGTGTTAAAGATACCGGGGTGGGAATACCCCGGGAAAAACAACGGTTGATTTTTGACTGCTTTTCCCAGGCCGATGGTTCCACCACCCGAAAATATGGGGGCACCGGGCTGGGACTGGCAATTACCAAACAATTGGTAGAAATGATGGGCGGAGAGATTGGGGTGAACAGCCAGCCGGGCAGCGGTTCCGAATTCTGGTTCACTCTTAAATTACGCCGTTCGGATATACCGATACAACGTTCGATACTGCCGGAAACCGCCTCTAAAAAATTGGATGGGTTACATATCCTGGTGATTGATGACAACCAGACCAACCGTCTTTTACTTCGGCGGATTCTGGAACAAGAAGGTTGCCGGGTTGACGAAGCTGATAGCGGACCGGCAGGAATTCAACTCCTGAAAAACCGGATCAAGGAAACCTCTCAAATCCCTTCTTATGATGTGGTGTTGTTAGATATGCAGATGCCGGAAATGGATGGATACAGCACCGCCCAGAAAATTCGGGAAATGTGTGTAACCGCCTGCCCAATGGTAATCATGATTTCTTCTTCGGACCGGCGATTTTCCCCCGGGGAATTACAGCAGGCTGGCATCTCTCGCTATATAACAAAACCAATTACACCTCATGGCTTGATCAAAACCTTGATGGAGATCATCCGGGCAGGGACCCGGTCCTCCCGTCATACAGGAGAATCCCTTTCGCAATTACCGGGAACCGAACCCCGCCAGAGCGAGGCGCATCTGTTGGTTGCCGAAGATAACCTGGTGAACCAACGCTTTGTGAAACGGCTGTTGGAAAAGAAGGGATACCAGGTGACTGTGGTCAATAACGGTCTGGAAGTTCTGGAGTCTTTGAAACAGCATGTTTATGATTTGATTTTGATGGATGTTCAGATGCCGGAAATGGATGGATTGGAAGCTACCCAGGTGATTCGGGAAAGCGAAGCCGACAGCGACCGCCACATCCCCATTATCGCCTTAACTGCCAATGCCATGAAAGGTGACCGCTCCCGATGTCTCGATGCCGGAATGGATGATTATATATCCAAACCGGTGAAACCCGCAGACCTGCTGAGGGTTATTCAACAGGTACTCCATAAAACCCCCGAAGTTCTCCAAAAAACAGATTAATGGCTCCTTCACCCTAACGATTACCCGGCTGCTTGTTTTGGCTGGTCTTTCGGGGTGCAGATAGCTTGACGAGTTTTTTCTCGTTGCTGTCAATTGCCGCTCCCGTTCCTCTCAATGTCCCCGGGTGCGTTTGTTTTTCCTTGCCTGAACTCTTTACCCTAACGCCTAATTTGCCAGACTCCCCCGGTCATACGGCGATTTTTTTTGCAACTTTTTAGGCGTTCGGCTGTCTATTGGTATGTATTATAACTGACAGACAATATGCCTTCGGAACAAGAACGGATTAACAAAATTATTGAGGGGGATGTTGATGACTTCCGGTTGCTGGTGGAAGACTATCAGCGACTGGTGACCCACATTGTGTTTCGGATGGTACGAAACGAAGCGGATCGGGAAGAAATCTGTCAGCAGGTTTTTGTGAAAGTGTATGAGAACTTGAAACGCTTTCAGGGGAAGTCGAAGTTGTCCACCTGGATTGCCAGAATTGCTTATCATACGGCAATGAACTATATTCAGAAGAAAAAAGTGCCCTTATATGGCGATATGTTTGATGGAGGGTTACGGGAACAAAATGCGACTTTTTCGGATATTATTGACACGGCAAAAAGCGAGCAGGATTTGCCCGATGAAGTTCTTTCCCGGCGGCAGCGGGATAGATTGCTAATTCGGCACATCTACCGGCTACCGATTCGTTATCGACTTGTTGTAACCCTGTTTCATTTGGACGAGATGTCCTATAGAGATATCGGAGAAATTTTAAATTTACCGGAAGGGACGGTGAAAAGTTATTTATTTAGAGCCCGAAAATTACTAAAAGACCGATTATTACAGGAACTTCCGGAGGAGGAATTATGGAGATGAACCACGTTTCTGATGAGGAAATTCAGGCATATCTGGTGCGCGGCACTCTGTCGAACCGGGAACATTTTTTCGAACATCTCCGGAATTGTGAATTGTGCCGGAAGCAGTTGGCGGCATACCGGGTGGTTTATGAAACTCTCAAGAACGATGAAGGGATGCTGCTCTCAGCCGATTTTTCGGAAAAAGTGGTTCGTGAGGTGGCGGGGGATACCCGAACGAATGAACGTCTCCGGGAGTTTCTTCTCATCGGATTATCTGCCCTCGTTTCCATCGGCACATTCATCTGGATGATCAATCTTCAGCACCTCTTCCAAATAGGAAAAACACTTGTCCATTCTATCACCACGACCCTGGTTACTGAGATACCTTTTTTGAACCGGATCAATCTTTCCCTGTTGATTTCCGGGCTGCTCATTCTTCTATTTATCAATCTTCTTGACAATGTGCTTCATACCATGAAGCATCATTAAACGGAATGGGTTATAGAACCGCACAATTGCCAGAGACCTTTGGATGATAGGTAAGTGGTTTGCCATGCCATTCCACCCGTTCTTCATTGCCTGACAATCCGGAATAAAGACCTGAGATGATGAGTTGCAGAATTTTATCCTCTCCGGCTGTCTTTTCAATACCCTCCTTTTTTTTCATAACCTATTGATTGAATTACAAATATTGTCTAATATTACTTTTTATCGCACAAAATTGAAGATACTAATGGTGTGCATCGCACCGAAGTGTATGTTTGCACCGATTTCGATAACTATTCATAAACTCAAATTGAGGTAAGGCGATGAAATGGTTTATTCGATTGATCCTTGGCGGGATCATCTCCTCTATTTTTTTCACTGGTATGATTGATGCCCAGGAGAAGTACCTGGGGATCTGGAGTCCCAGTTTTGAAAAAGAGCGTATTTTAGCGGATGCAAATTTTAAATTGTTTATAAACACGAACAGAAATCTTAAAAGAAAACTCTTTCGCCTGGTAGATGTGGAAGTACGGAATCAGAGAGAGGGGGTAAGGTATTATGCTCTCTGGCATTCCGGAAAGGATAGTTGTATTTTTTTGAAAGATTTGGACTGGGCGGCATTTCAGGCGAAAGCTTCCGAGTTGGCTAAGAAAAAAATGCGGGTAGTGGATATTGAAACTTATCAAAGAGGTAAGAAACGATTGTTTCTTGGGATATGGCGGGAAGGGAAATATAAGCAGCGGATTTTTGCCAATTTGAATCTTGCCAGATTCAAAAACTTGAAGGAAAAATTAGGCAAAGAAAAACTACGGGTCATTGACCTGGAAACTTACACCGTGGGAAATAAGCGGCTCTATGCCGGAATTTTTCGAGAAAGTTCCCGGAAAGTGGACTTTTGGTTTGATCTGGATTGGACAACATTTCAAACCGTCCGTAAAGGAATGCAGGATAAGGATATGACTTTAATCGATATAGAAACCTATGTGGAAAACGGGCAGCGGAAATTTTTGGGGGTGTGGATGGAAAAGAAACCGCACAATCTTCTTTCTGTCGGTTTAAGCTGGGATTCTTTTTACAACAAGTGGGAGAAACTTGACAGGGATAACCTCCGCCTGGTGGACCTGGAAGTGTATTGACGAGATTGCACTTCGTGGATTAATGTGTTAGAAAGCTATTCTCCGCCCCTAATTATTCTCCTGATTTTGATCAACTCAAATAAATATTCATCCGATAATGGGGAAAAAATCCTCGAGGATTCATGATGAAAACGTATGATGCCATTATTATTGGTTCGGGGCAGGCCGGGGGTCCGTTAGCGCATAATCTGACAGACCGGGGATGGCAGGTAGCCCTGCTGGAACGGGAACATTTAGGCGGTTCCTGTGTCAATTATGGCTGCACGCCCACCAAGCGAATGGTTGCCTGCGCCCGGGCAGCACAGGCGGCTCGCAAAGCGCCGACGTATGGCGTCTTTACCGGCGATATCCACGTAGACCTGAAGAAAGTTGTGGAATTGAAAAATGAGATTGTGCAGCAATGGCGCGCCGGTCAGGAACATCATACCGGTTCCCGGGAAAACATTACCCTCTACCGCGGGGAAGGCAGTTTCGCCTCTCCTCATACGGTGGTGGTGAACGGGGAAGAGTTGACCGCCCCCCACATCTTTATCAATACCGGCACCAGCCCACTGGTACTGCCCATCGAAGGAATTCATGATGTGCCGTATCTAACCAATCGCAACATCATGGATTTAACGGAGATTCCCGAACACCTTGTTGTAATCGGCGGCAGTTACATCGGGTTGGAGTTCGGGCAAATGTTTCGGCAATTTGGAAGCCGGGTTACGGTAGTAGAATATGAGCAGCATATCATTCCCCGGGAAGACGAAGATGTCTCCGATGCACTCCGGGAAGCATTATCCAAAGAAGGGATAGAATTTTTGACCGGCGCAAGTGCAAAGAAAGTCGAACCGGATAAAGCCGGTAAATTGACTGTCATTGTGGAAGAACGGGACGGTTCCCGGGAGAAAGCGCTGAGCGCATCACACATTTTGTTAGCGGCAGGTCGGAAACCCAACTCCGATGCACTGGCATTGGAGAAGGCTGGTATCGAGACGGAACGGGGATACATAAAAGTTAATGAATATCTGGAAACCAATGTCCCCGGCGTGTATGCCCTGGGAGATATCCATGGAGGACCGGCATTTACCCACATCAGCTACAATGATTTTCAGATCGTTTTTCACAATCTTTTTCATGACGAAAAAAAGTCGATTAAAAACCGGATCGTGCCGTATGCATTGTTTACCGATCCGGAATTGGGCAGGGTCGGGTTAACGGAGAAAGAAGCTCGTGCCGCGGGTAAGAAGATCAAAGTGGGGAAAATTCCCATGAGCCGGGTTGCCCGGGCGATTGAGCGGATGGAGACCGAGGGATTGATGAAAGTGGTTATTGATGCTGATAACGACCGTATTGTGGGAGCCGCGATTTTGGGTCCGGATGGCGGCGAGGTAGTGCAAACGCTGATGGTGTTGATGATGGCGGATGCCTCCTGGAAATTGTTAGACGGCGCCGTATATATTCATCCCACCCTGACGGAAGGGTTCTTTGCCCTGATGAAATCGGTGAAATAAAACACTTAATGTGCCACCGGCTTTTCAATCTGAATGACCGGTAATGCTCCCTTGATCAATTCGATGCTCAGTGGTTTTCGCTCGATGAATTTCCGAATATACAATTCCGCTACCTTCCGGAAACGGTGATCGGTGTTCTCAGTTTGCATTTTTTCAGCGGCTTCCAGTAAAAAAACAGCCGAGGCGCATGTTCCCAATTCGATGAGCAAATCTTTGGCAGCGTATTGCATGTCTGATGCACCGGAAGCGATGATTTCCGGAATTCGATTCTTCACCGATGTGAGATACGCTCCAACCGTAGCGGTGAGCGAACTGCCCGGCAATTGAGCGAGGGTAGATTCCAGTTTGGAAAACAGCATTTCATGCGCCTGCTTTTTGATGATCACTTCCAACATATCCAGCGCCTGGATATTACTGCCCCCCTCCCAAATTGGGAGCACCAATGCTTCCCGGTGCCAGCGGGCAACCGGAAAGTCTTCAATAAACCCGTTACCGCCATGAAGTTCCAGTGCCAATTGGGTAACCCGGGCGCTCATCTCGGCACTGATGTTTTTCACCAGATGAGTAAGCAGCCGCGCATAAAAATAATCAGCGTCATAGGGCGGTCGGCTTTCCCAGCAATCGTCGAATGCTTCAATCGCCTTCACCAGTAAAATCAAATTTGCTTCAATTTCCACTTCCATTTCCAGCAAATCTTTTTGAATCAGGGGATGTTCGATTAACCGTTTGCCGAATGCGGAGCGCTTCTGCACAAAATGGTATGCTTCCAGGTATGCTTTCCGGGCAATACCGGCCGCGGCAGCGGAATTGGCTAAGCGCGCCACCGTCAGCACCTCCAGCGCCTGGTAGATGCCGTGTTCAATCTTCCCCAGCAAATATGCTTCGGAGGTATTCATCTCCAACTCACTACTGGGAACCGCCCGGGTGGCTAATTTGTCTTTTAAGCGGCGGAGATGGTAGTTAGGCGACCCGTCTTCCCGCAGCGCCGGTACAAAGAACAGGGCAATCCCTTTGGCGCCGGGCGGATTGCCTTCCGGGCGGGCAGTGATTAACGCGGCATCGGCAATCCCGGCGTTGCTGGCAAAATATTTATCCGGGCTGTCGATCACCCAATGGTCGCCGACCTTCCGGGCGACTGCCCGGTTGGCGCCCAGGTCGCTTCCACCCTGAACCTCCGTATAAAACGTGGCGCCGTACCAGGCTTTTTTCCCATCCTGGGTAAGATAGTGGGGCAGAAATTTTTCCAGCAGGGAGGAATCCGCATATTTGTAGAGCGCATAAGCGGTTTGCTGGGTGACGGTGATGGTGCAGTACACACCGGGATCCGCGATCAGGTAGCCCATGGCAAAATGAACCTGCCAGGGGTCTTTCTCGCGGAAGGTGCGGTAAACAATTCCCCGGCTCATCAGGTTTTCCAACATCTGCCGATGAGCCGGATTCAACCGCACCCAATCAATCCGGTTACCCACAATGTCCCACTGGTGCAATAACGGACGAGAGGTGCGATCGATGTAATCGACTATCTCCAACAGATCTCTCCCTACATATTCCCCTAAATCCTCCAGATGTTCCCAATAGTGTTCCGACAATCCGGCATACCGAAGGGCAAGCTGCAACGGCATATCAACCTTAAAATGATTGATGCCGTAAGAGGAAAAAAACTGCGGTAAATAATTCTTTTGCATGATACGGCTCCCTGTTAGCGCTTTCGATAAAATTAGCCAACTTCTCCCCGGAATACCAATGAGAAAAAAATCGAAGCGGCGTAAATCCCCTCAGGAGGAGAAGATCGAGACGGTTGGAGTGCCTCCGCTTAATCCTGCCCACCCGGTAATCCATCCATCCGCATTCCCAGGCGATCCGTTTCAAACATTGATCACCAGCAAATCACTCCACCGGGTAGTGTATTGCGGGGATAGCCGCTCCTGGCGCAGTTTCCACTTCCGCTCCGTTCCCTGCACGGCATACCTTATTGCCTCTTTACCCATTTTCCGGTGAATATGGTCGATGCTTTTCATTAGCGTGTCATATTTTGTGCGGTCCATCCGGTCAAAAAGATGAGTTTGCACCTGGTTTTCCGGCACGATACGGGTGATCAGCACCCCGGCTTTTTTGTATTTGTATCCCGGTCGGTAGATCATCCGCAATCCCCACAGGGCATAACGCACCAATTCCGGGGTAACGTTGGTGGGCACCGGAAGGGAGATGACTTTGCAGTTGCTGTACTGCGGTTCATCGAACAGAAAGGGGTTGGTGTAGATGAAGACCGTCAGCATATCCGCGCAGGAGTGTTGCGCCCGCAGTTTGGCGGCGCAGTTAGCGGCAAAGGTAGCGATGGCTTCTCGCAGGGAGGGGTAGTCTTCCACTAACTTTCCGAAAGAGCGGGAAGTGCAGATGCCTTTGCGGGGAGGCTGCACCATCTCCACCGGGAGACAGGAGATGCCCCGCAATTCATGCGCCAGGCGCAGCCCCACTACGGTGAGATGCTTTTTTATCCAGGCATCCGGCGCATTTCGCAATTGCCAGGCGGTGGTAATCCCGTGTTGATTCAAAAATTGTTGATATTGCCGCCCGATGCCCCATATCTCTTCCACCGGAAGATCACGCAGCGTCCGGTTGATTTCCGCTTCCCCGCTCAGCACATAGATGCCGTTTTTGCCCGGCGTTTTTTTCGCCAGGTGATTGGCAATTTTTGCCAGGGTCTTGGTAGGGGCAATTCCCACGGAGACCGGGATACCGGTCCATTGCTTCACAGTGGATTTAATTCGCTGTGCGATTCGCGCCAGCCCGATGGGGTGTTGATAAGCCCGCAGGTCTAAAAAGGCTTCGTCGATGGAGTAGATTTCGATTTCCGGCACCAGTTCCGCCAGCACCCGCATCACCCGCTCCGACATATCTCCGTAGAGCGGGTAATTGGAAGAAAACACCGCCACATTGTGTTTCTCCAGAAACGCCATCCGTTTAAATGCCGGCTCGCCCATTTTGATCCCCAGCGCTTTGGCTTCATTGGAGCGTGCCACAATGCAGCCGTCATTGTTGGACAGCACCACCACCGGCTTGCCCTCCAAATGCGGGGCAAATACCCGCTCGCAAGAGACATAAAAATTGTTGCAGTCAACTAAAGCAAACATCGTTCCCTCGATGGATTAGGGGGAAGGGAAAAGGTAAAAGGTAAAGGATATAAGGTGGGGGAGCGGTGTAATGCTGCGCCTGACCCCGTCGGTTCTCATATCCCTCTGCCCGAAATTACCGGTAATCCCCCTCTCATTCCTTTGGGTAAATGATAGATGAACAAACAAAATGTAGTGGGAAAATTCGGGGAAATCAAGAGCTTGATATAAGCCGACTCCTTCAAGGTGAAGGTGGCGGAAACCGCTCACCAGTGGGGGAGATGTGTAAGAGAAGTGTTCCGGGCAGGGGAACCCGGGCATTAATGCGAACGAAACGAATGACCACAAATGATGAAAGAGAACCTTTGAAGTTGCAGCCCTGCCTGTTCCGGGCAATATAAAGCTGCCGGGATGGGAAACGCCCCCCGGCACCCCATGCTTCTTCCCACTTTATGGTGGGAGTTTTGCCTCTTTCAGTTTTTCCGAAACAATAAGCCTTCTCTTATGATCATACGACACTATTATTTCATGCCATTTGAATTTGTGGGTATAGACATTTGAGCTTTATTCGTGCATC
>CAYYGL010000187.1:894-9498 GCA_964471235.1 uncultured Calditrichaceae bacterium | reverse complement strand
TGGATCGCATTTACAATTACGGCACCTTCAGCTTCGAAGAACCCGGTTTTTACCTGAAGTTTGCCCGGGGGCAGTTGGATTACCAACTCTCGGCATATCCCTATCGGTATGCTGAAATGGAATATAAAGCGGAACGCCGCTCGGTTATCGAACAAGTGTTCCGCCTTTCTCCGGCAATGAAAAATGCCATTTACCGCTTTCTGGAAATCAACTACCTGCCCGAAAACCGACGGTACCGTTACGACTTTTTCTTTGATAATTGCGCCACCCGAATCCGCGACGTGTTTGAAAAAGTGCTGGATGACTCCCTGCGGCTCTACCTAAATACCACCCGCCAATTGACTTTTCGACAGTATCTCGATATTTACCTGATCAGTCATCCGTTTAGCGATTTGGGAATTGACCTGGGATTGGGTGCCCGCGCCGACCGGGTGGCAACTCCCCGGCAAGCCATGTTCCTGCCCGATTTTTTATACGAATCCTTCGATCAGGCGTCTATCCACCTTAACGGACAATGGCAGCCCCTGGTAGCCAAGCGGGATACCCTGCTGTGGTACGATGAACCGCAGCGCATGGCAAAAGCCTTTCCCCTGCCGGCAGTCATTTTCTGGTCGCTCCTGCTAATCGTGGCAGCACTGACGGTAACGGCGTATCGATCCATCCGTTGGGCGGAAAAACTGTTGCGCTGGATGGATGGATTCATCTTTTCCCTAATCGGATTGTTGGGCGTGGTGATTGCCCTGCTCTGGTTTGCCACTGACCACAAGGTAACCCCGGAGAACTGGAATTTACTCTGGGCGCTGCCCACCCACCTGGTTATTGGAATTATGGTTTTGTTGGATAAAAAACCGGCATGGATTCGAGGGTATTACCTGTTGATCACAGCGGTTACGGTTTTCATCCTGGTCGGCTGGCAATGGATTCCCCAGGAATTTCACCCGGCGATTATCCCTATCATTCTGTTGCTGGGTGGACGTGCCCTGTGGCGGTACCGCCAAATGCGGGTTTCTCAAACACCTTCCGGCTGAACGTTCAGCATCCACTCCGGATTCCGATGTAAAATTGGGAAACCCAATCATTATCCTGCCGGTAGCTGGTTTACCGGATTCCGGTATTGCGCCCTGAGAACGGCGGGAACCGGGGTGACAAAATGCACCTCACGCTAAAAGTCGAATTTCAACCTTTAATCACTCCCACCGGAACCATTTTTGCCACTTTTTTGCTGATCCCGGCTTTGTGCATCACCTCCACCACCTGGGAGACATCCTTATACGCCGCCGGCATTTCTTCCGCCACGGTGCGCATGCCCCGGGCACGCACCACCACTCCCATGCGCCGCATTTCTTCTAATAAATCCCGCCCCCGGGCTTCCTTCTTGGCTTTGTGGCGACTCTTCACCCGCCCGGCGCCATGGCAACTGCTTCCGAAACTCTCTTCCATCGCCGGCTGCTGACCCACGGCGATATATGAATAGCGCCCCATATCCCCGGGAATTAAAACCGGCTGTCCCACACTGCGATATTTAGCGGGAGTTAACGGATGCCCGGGCGGGAAAGCACGGGTAGCGCCTTTCCGATGCACACACACTTTTTTGGGCGCTCCATCCACGTCATGGGTTTCCACTTTGGCGATGTTATGGCACACATCATAAATCAGGGAAAAGCCCAGGTCACGCTCGGAGATGCCCAGCGTTTTCAAAAAACTTTGTTTTGCCTGGTGCATAATTACCTGGCGATTTGCCCAGGCAAAATTTGCCGCGGCTGCCATTGCCCCCAGGTAACGCTGTCCTTCGGGCGACCGGATGGGCGCACAGGCTAATTGGGGGTCCGGGAGCCGAATGCCATATTTCTGCGTGGCATGAGACAACACCTTCAGGTAATCATCGCATACCTGGTGTCCCAAGCCCCGGGAGCCGCAGTGAATCATCATCACAATTTGTCCGGGAAACAGCCCCAGCGCTTCGGCGGTTTCGGTATCAAATATTTCTTCCACTACCTGTAATTCCAGAAAATGGTTTCCGGACCCCAGGGTGCCCAACTGGGTATCGCCCCGTTCCCGGGCGCGGTTGCTCACCTGCTCCGGGTCTGCCATGGTTAAACAGCCGTTCTCCTCGGTGCATTCCAGGTCGTTTTCACTGCCGTAGCCGTTTTCCACACACCAGCGTGCCCCCTTTTCCAGCACCCGGTTCATTTCCTTTTTAGATAGCTTCGCAATGGCGCCATGCGAACCGACCCCGGTCGGCACATGGTCAAACAGTGATTGCACCAATTTTTCCAATTGCGGCTTCAATTCCCCATGAGTAAGATTGGTACGCACCATCCGCACCCCGCAGTTGATGTCGTATCCCACCCCGCCGGGTGAGATGACCCCTTCATCCACATCAGTGGCTGCCACCCCGCCAATCGGGAACCCGTAGCCCCAGTGGATATCCGGCATTGCCAGCGAATATTTTTGAATCCCCGGCAATGTGGCAACATTTATTACCTGCTTTAAACTCTCGTCTTCTTTGATGATTTGTTCCATCATCTTCCGGCTGGCATATACCTTACCGGGCACCCGCATGTTGCGAACTGCCGGAATCATCCAGGTGACTTCGTTCACCTGAACCACATCCATATCATTGAATTTCAACGTATTCATAGCGCCTCCCCTCAAATATCAAAAAAAATACGGACTTTCATTTTTCCATCTCGCCGTTCAATTTTTAATTGATGAAACGTCACGGCTTTGATATCAAAATAAATATAATGTCGATCTTCATCAAACGGTTCACCGCGAATATTCGCCTGTAAACGCCAGGTTTCGCTGTTGGATTCAACCCGGAGTTCCACCGTTTCGGCATATACCCAATAGTGAACTGTCAAATAATAATTGAGTTCACTCAACCAGTTAACCAGCAATTCTTCCGGTGATGCAGCCGCCAGGGTGACGGCTTTCTTCTCCTGCGGGTAAATTTCGGCATCCTCGAAGACCAGCGCCTTCCATCCCTTAGCCGCTTCCTTAAATAAAGACACCAGATCGGGCGCTTCAAGTTCCAGACCGATATCTGCCGTGTGCGAAATTATTTTGTACATAAATGATCCTTCGGATAGCTTGATGTAAATTTTACCTTGTAGCCATCGGGTATTCGGTTTATTGTTCCGTTTTTTTCAATTATACCGCGTTGTAGCAACTATAATTTGGCATGGATGCCGGTAGAAAACAATTAGCATTTGATTTCTTTATCGTTAACATATAAATTGGGTGTTTGTAATTTGAGGATTCGTAATCAGTAAACGTGCAGGAGATGATCGCTTATGATGACAAAAATGATCGTAATTGCCAAGTGGATGCTCTACTTGTTGGTTTTTTCCTTTCTGGGTCTGATGGTAGTTCAATGGGGGGCAAATTATTCCGGAATACGCCGTCAGAGTAAATTCATGGTAGGAAAAATAAACGGGCACGAAATCAGTAAAGATGAGTTTGACCGGGCGATCCAGCAAGCTTATGAGAATGAACGTCAGCGCACCGGTGAGGAATTGACGGATGAACAGGTAAAGCAAATTCGTGATCAGGTATGGGAAGATTATGTACGCCGGATCTTGCTTTCGAAGGAAATTGAGAAATTAGACATCCGGGTTACCAAGGAAGACATTGTCAACTACATCGTCAATAATCCTCCCCAGGCGGTTACTCAGAGTCCTGATTTTCAAACCAACGGCAAGTTTGATCGCAATAAATATTTAAATGCGCTCCGGGCACCGGAAAATACCCAGAGCCTGATCTACCAGGAGCAAGTTCTGCAATCCGAACTGCCCTACTTGAAACTGGAGCAGTTGATTCGCACCTCTGTGATGGTCAGTGAGGAAGAGGTGCGGGATGAATTTATGCGCCGGAATCTGAAAGCCAGCATTGAATACCTGTTTACCCCGGTGGCTGCTTTCCGGGATGATTCGGTAAGCGTCAGTAACGAAGAGATTATCGATTATTATCAACAGCATAAAGAGGAATTCAAACAAGATGAGTTACGGCAATTGAACTACGTGCTTTTCTCGACCGAACCAACCGCTGCAGACAGCGCCGACATTTACAAACGGGCAGAGAACATCAAAAAAGAAGCCCTGGAAGGGAAAGATTTTGCCGAACTGGCAGACCTTTATTCGGATGATCCTTCGGTTACCAAGAATCATGGCGACCTGGGATATTTTGAAAAACGTACCATGGTAAAAGAATTTTCCGATGCGGCATTTTCGGCAAAGCCGGGAGATATTATCGGTCCGGTGAAAACCCAATTCGGACTTCACATCATTAAAGTAATCGATCGCAAAGTTGAGAATGGAACCGTAAAGGTGCGAGCCTCTCACATTTTACTGAAGTTTGAACCCAGCCGTTACACGGTGGACAATGCTTATGAAGATGCATCTTCTTTCGCACAGAAAGCGGCGAAAAAGGATTTTTCTGCGGTGGCGGATGAAGCAAAACTGGAGATTAAGCACACGCCGGATTTTTCCAAAAACAAAATCGGGAACATTCCCGGAGTCGGCCGGCTGAAAAGTGCCATGATGTGGGCGTTTGATCAGGATGAAGGAGCCGTTTCCGATGTCTTTAAATTTCCCCAGGGATACGTAGTTTTCGAAGTTGCCAAAATTATCCCCGCCGGGTATAAGCCACTGGATTCGGTTCGGGAAATCTGTAAACGGAAAGTGCAATTCCTCAAACAAAAAGAACTGGCTCGCCAGTACGCGTTGAAGTGGCAACCGCTCCTGAACGAAAACCCCGATTTCGGGGCAGTTGCCGCCGGAGATACCGCCGGGATTTTAAAAGCGGATTCGACGGGTGAGTTTACCATGAAGGTATTTGTTCCGAAAATTGGGAAAGCCCCGGCAGTGGTGGCAGCCGCATTTACCTTACCAATTGGGGAAGTTTCCGGGCTCCTGGAAGCTGACCGTGGTTTTTACTATATCCGGGTGAAAAAACGCAGTGAATTTGATGAAGATGCCTACACTCAACAGCGGGAACAGATTCGCAATCAGTTATTACAACAAAAACAACGCACCGTCTTCACCCAATGGTATGAGCATCTGAAAGAGAAAGCCGATATTATGGACCACCGGTATTTGTTTTACCGGAGTTAAATTTTGTCGTTTTTTGAGAGCGTCCGATTTTTCGGGCGCTTTTTCTTTTAACACTTTACCCGGGATCCGGGCATTTACGAACATTTAAAACACCCTGTTGAATGCCACAGGTGGTAAATACCGTCTTTATCCGGTGAGTTGGAACGCCTGGTAACCACCCCGGCACCTTCTTAATTACAGGAGGCAAAAATGGCTGATGTTAGACCCTTTCGCGGATTGAGACCCAAAAAAGAATACGCCGAAAAAGTAGCCGCTCCTCCCTATGATGTGTTAAACAGCCAGGAAGCCCGGCTGCTGGCAAAGGAGAATCTTTATAGTTTTCTCCATGTGAACAAACCGGAAATCGATCTGGACGAGAACATCGATTTGTATGATGAGCGGGTTTACCGGAAAGGAGCGGAGAACCTGCAGCGCCTGATACGAGAGGGCATTTTGCAACAAGACCCGGAACCGCGCTTCTATGTTTATAAACAGGTGATGGGAACCCATGAGCAGGTGGGTCTGGTCGCATGTGCTTCAGTGGAAGAATATGAAAAAGACCTGATCAAGAAACATGAGCTTACCCGCCAGGATAAAGAAGATGACCGGGTGAAGCACATTTTGCACCAGAACGCCCAGGTAGGACCGGTCTTTTTAACCTACCGAGCGGTACCGGATATTGACCGTTTGATGAATGAAGTAATGAAGTCCCAGCCGGAATACGACTTTACGGATTCCACCAATATCCGTCATATCTTTTGGGTGGTGGCGCAACCGGAGTTAATAACCGCCATTCAGGAGGCGTTTCGGAAGGTGCCCAATTTGTATGTGGCAGACGGGCATCATCGTTCTGCGGCTGCCATGCGGGTAAAGCAACTGCGGCAGAAAGCAAACCCCCATCACACCGGCGAAGAAGCTTATAATTTCTTTCTGACGGTCATTTTTCCGCATAACCAGATGCAGATACTGGATTATAACCGGGTGGTAAAAGATTTAAACGGTATGAGTAAAGATGAATTTATCAACCGGGTTTCCGAAAAATTCACCGTCGCTAAAATGGCGTCCGGCAATCCTTATAAACCGGAAAAGAGGCACTGCTTCGGGATGTACCTGGATGGGGAATGGTATAAATTGGAAGCCAAACCGAATACCTTCGATGCCTCAGACCCCGTTCAGCGGCTGGATGTCAGCATTTTGCAGGAAAATTTGCTGGCACCCCTGCTGGGCATAACCGATCCCCGGAAAGACAAACGAATAGATTTTGTGGGAGGAATTCGCGGGTTAAAGGAACTGGAAAAACGGGTGAACAGCGGAGAGTGGCAGGTGGCGTTTGCCCTCTACCCCACCTCGATAACCGATTTAATGGCAATTGCCGATGCCGGAAAGATTATGCCGCCGAAGTCGACCTGGTTTGAACCAAAGCTAAAAACCGGTCTGGTGGTGCATCTGTTGAATGAAATGGGAAACTAAATTAACTTGCTTAGATTTTGCAGATTCTTTTTAATCTCCAGGCGAATAAAACCGGAGTTTACGTTTTCATCTCCCAGAATGGATAAAAAGGCATCCTGCCCGGGGATTCTTTGGAGAATGAAGGTGCGTTTCTCAAATTGGAATTCCCAAAACCGCAAGGTTTTCCCGTCTAAAAAAGACAATTCTTTCCCGATTTTTTCCAAAAAGGATGAAATATGGTTTCCCAATTCCGTTACCTCATCCTTGCGCTTTGACATATCTCCCATGTAATAGAGGGGAAAGCCCATTTTGTTATGTAAAAACACATGCTGCACGCCGTCGGAAGAATAGATTTTCCTCAGAACCTGTTGTAAGCGGCGGTGTCGTTTTCGCTTTTCCCGGGCGGCTTCCTGCTTTGCCAGGTCGGAACTCTCATCCAGGCGCCGTAAACTTTCCAACAACAAACTCTGCCAACCCCGATTGATGGTTTGCTTTTCCGCCGTCTGATTTCGCAACACAACAAATTCCCCTCCATGCCAACTCATGATATGATAAAACGCAGCTTCCCCTTGAAAATAATCTGTCTCGGCGTGCACAATATTTCCTTCCTGAAAATAAATCACACCTTGTTCATCCTCACAGGACACTTTTAATGCGGAGGTTAACCTGCCCAGGCAATTTAATTGGATGATATCGCTTAGCTGAAAATCCGAAACACTGCCTTTAAATCCTTTCCGTTTTTCCAGGGCATTTAATATCAATTGACGCAGGGAATTGATTTCAAACGGTTTCTCTATGTAATGCAGACATCCCCGTTCATTCGCCGCTTTCTGTACGTCAGAAGAACCATAGGCGGTCATAATAATCACCTTCGTTGCCGGATAAAGATTTTTAATTTGCACCAGCAAATCCAATCCGGAAACCTCGGGCATGCGCACGTCGGTAATTACCAGGTCCACCGGAATTTGATTCAGCACATCTATCGCTTCCCGACCAGAGTTTACGCAAATGACCTCGAAGATATCTCTGTCCTTGGAAAGCTTTTTTTGCAGCGTCCAGGTAAGGTCCTCTTCATCATCTACAATTAATACTCGCTTACGACGCTCAGCCATGGCATTCTCCCATGCATTCTACCCTTACTTGTCTCGACGAATTTAAAATTTTCTTTATTGACATGCCATGCTTGTTTTATCTGCCCCGGGAGAACTCCCCTCCCGGAAAAGGCTCCCCTATGGAAAGAAATCCCGGTTATCCTCTCTCCTGTAGAATCTCATCATTTTCCTGCCCGCGGGTTAGCGGTTTCGGATCACACTATTCCGGAATGGGATCAGGCTGTCGGTCGCTCTTTTCCCGGCTTCTTACAGACAGATCAATTTTTCCGTTTACTTTTAACCTAACTTGTCGATAAATAATTACTTCACGGAGGAGATGTTATCATAAAAAACCATCCACATAGTTCCGCTTAGGTCGTTCAGGGTTGAGATGAAAAGAATATTTACCAGATTCTCTATTGCCGGTAAACTCCGGTTGTTTGCCGCTATCATGTTAATGATTATCCTGACGGTGGATACATTCATCCTGTTCTCGGTTTACCCGGGCGAGATGACCTTGCATTATAGCAAACTGCTTAAAACCGTCGCCCTGGTCACCGGAGTGGCTTTCCTGTTGACTTTCATTCTTACCAGAATGATTATCCGTTTCATCTCCAACCCCCTTACCGTAATTGCCAGCACGGTTCGGGAATGCAGCAATGCGGAAGATTCCCTGAATATCCGCCTGGCAGATGAAGGCACCGATGAAATATCCCGGGTAGCCGGGGCATTCAACCGATTCGCCGAGTCCGTTGATCAAAGATTGCGGGAACTCTCCCAATATCATACCTATCTGGAAGCCTTTTTCCGTTCCATCTCAATCCCTTTTTTAATAACCAACTTGCAGGGGAATGTCATTCGCGCGAATCAAAGCGCCCGGGATTTTTTTGAGATCGACCAGGAGGAATTATTAAACATTCACCTGGCTTCCCTGATCGGAATGAGTCATTACAACACCCTGTTAACTCACC
>CAYYGL010000187.1:0-884 GCA_964471235.1 uncultured Calditrichaceae bacterium | reverse complement strand
AAGGATATTCGGGATTATGTGATGACCCTATTAACCCGAAGCGGAGCAAAAAAAATTGTGGAGTTAAATCTCTCCGTCATCAAAGACCACCAACGCCCCATCAGTTACACCATTGCCCTGATCGACATCACCGAGAAAACCCAGACCCAGCAAGAAATTTTAGAGAGCCAGTCTCGATTAACCAAAACCAACCGGGCGCTGTATCAAAAAACCAAAGAATTGGAGATGGTAAACGAAAAGAACAAACGCAACGCCCGGAAATTGGCTCGTTTGATTGAAATTAGTTACGAGACGATCCGCTGTAACACTCGCCAGGAGATTCTGGATATCATAACCTATAGCGGCAAAGAACTCCTGGATGCCCAGGAGTCGATCGTCTTCCTGTGGGATAGCGAGAACCAACAGTTGATTCCGTCCCACACCTCATTACCGGATCGGATAACGAAACTTTCACCCATCTTACAAAACGAGGGTGTCATCTGGCGAACATACCATGACAATCAATCCTATTTCTTGAGTGAATCTTCCCTTCAACCGGGCGATTTGCAAGAACTGGGGTTATCCGAGTCGGAAAAAGTGGGGCTGATTGCGGTTCCCATCAGTGATCAGGATTACAACCATGGGGTTGCAGTTTACCTACAAAATGAAGACCATTCCTTTTACATCGAGGACCTCCACCTGATTACCTCCCTGGCACATCAAACCGCCATAACCCTGGATAAGCTGTATCTGTTAGAAGCCTTGCGGGAAAAAGCACATCACCTGGAACAGATGAACGATGATTTACAACGTTCACAGCAACAAATTTTACAACTTCAGAAAATGGAAAGCCTGGGGACCCTGGTGGGAGGAATTGCTCATGATTTCAATAATATCCTGGGCAT
>CAYYGL010000186.1:0-9532 GCA_964471235.1 uncultured Calditrichaceae bacterium | reverse complement strand
GAGGAGGCAGCTTGAACCTCTCCAAACAATTTCAACTAACTATTGGATTATCTCCCATTTTCTTGCGTCCCTTCTGTATTAACAACATAAAAAATGACTTTATCATTTTTCTTAGTGTATGTTAACCAGGTGATTGGAACAAATTGAAATTTGGCATTCGGCTTTTTATCCTTTAAAGCACCAATGGTATAACCTATTACCGTATTGAAACTTTTTTTAATCTTGTATAAAAGCTTAGCCTTCGAAAATGAAATACCATTATCTAATGAATAAGCATACCAGATTTCATCTTGAGACAGTGAAGTTCCCTCTACCCATGCAACCAATATCTTATTCCCGCAAGAAACAACCGATGAACCGGTTTTTATGCCATTGGTTGAATTTGACAGCTTTACAGGCTTTTGCCATTCCTTTCCTTCATTCATTGAATTAATAAAAAAGATTTCATTGGATTTTTCCTTAATGCTGGTATAAACGATGTTTATTTGTCCAGTGGGGGTAACATCCATTGCGGGTTTATCAATTCTTTTATCAGAATATGCTACATATCTTTTTTGCCATTTACCTAAATTATTCTTATCCATATAATAAACAAACAGATAATGTAAACTATCCTGCCAACTTAGAACTTGTAGATAAAAATTCCCGCTTGAATCGGTTCCAAGCCATGAGTCTCCACCTTCTGTTCGGAGTCCCCAATTGTCATCTCTCTCGGGTAAATATCCGCCGAAGCTAAAACTTTTTCCGGCATTATACGAAATTGCCCCACCTATTGCCGAGCCTGTTTTAGAATCTACTTTCCCCCCATAACTATCGTTCCAGGAAACAAGTATTACATTTTTATTTATTGCCACAGATGGTTCACATTGTAAATCACCACCATCATTCGGCTCGCTGACCTGGATTTCCTCACTTAAAAAATATGACAGTGTGTCTATATTTTGCGAATATAAATGCCCCACAGGATATATCAATATTATAAAAGGGAACAGAATATTGAATATTGTTTCTGTCATGGAAAAGTCTTCCTTTTTATAGACCCTATAAAGCATAAGATTTTTGGCTAACTTGCTGACGCCTTGCAGGATGAAGAGATTGAAAAAAAACATAATCCGGGCTTCAAAAGATGAAAAACCGCATAGCTTCTGCGTTCAGGTTGAGCCAATGGTGATACCTTTTCAGTGCCAAAAATTGACCCTGGATTCCCATTCAGCAAGTTAGATGATATTTCTAAATTTTTAATGGAACTGTTTCAGCTATATGCCCGTTTGGGTCCTTCCGGTTTTTCCGATGTTTTTTCGGAAAAAACCGGAAGGACAAATAAAACATCAAATTTGCAGGTAAAGCTGAATAGTTACCAGGTCCGTTTTTATTTGAGCAGCTTCATCTTACGTACCTGGGTTAATCCGTTGCCTGAGAGGGTATAAAAATATTCACCACTTGGCAAAACTTTTCCATCGGCATCTTTACCGTCGAAAACCACTTCATATACCCCGGGCAGAAACATATCATCAATCAGGATTCTGACTTCCTGCCAGTCATCGGTATAAATTTTCAGGGTGAGGTGCGTTGTAACAGCAATCTGGAATTCAATCGAGGTACTAAAATTAAACGGATTCGGGGAATTTTGCAGAAGGAGGAAGTCCACCCGCGTTCCTTCCGCTAACTGCTTTCGATCCTGAATCGCAGCCAGTGCTGTGACTTCATCATCACAAGAGAGTAAGGTTAGTGCCAGCCAGAGTGTCACCAGGATCAATAACAGAATCGGTTTCATTTTAAAACTCCAGGGATATGGTTCCATCAAAATGCCATGATGGGAGAAGTGAACGTTTATATCTGGCGATATTGAATGAAAAGAATTTCAGATGAATTCCCCCGCCGAAGGTAAAGTAAGAGGTTGTCGGTGAATTGGTATCCAGGAAATAGCCGCTACGGAGGGAAACGATATTGAAAAGCGTGATCTCATCGCCGAGGTGCAGATAATCAAGAGGAGAGGATTCAAAAATTTCCTTCTCAAAGTCTATGGAGAACAAGAGCGTGAATACCGGTGAAGAAACCGGGAAATAGGCAGTTCCGATGGAGATGAGGGTGGGGGGATTGTCTTTTTGAGCATTATCGATAAAGCTGATGCTGGGACCGGCATTGGAGAGCGAGAAGCCCACCGAAAGCCCGCTCCGTTCACGAGCATCTGCATACCTGTTCAGGAAGGTGCTGTTGTGGTTAAGGGGCGGTTTCCAGGTTGCTTCGGGAAGGATATCCCTGAGAAGCACGCCGGCGCCAAACAACACCGTAGAGGTAGTGCCGGTCCTCTGCTCGACACTCACAGGCGACTCAGATAGTTTGATTCGCAAAAAACTTATATTCACACCAATTGACATGTGGTTGTTTAGCAAGGTCGCATAAGATAATTTTGCTTCCCAGACATAAACCGCGCAGTAGAATTCTGGGCGTGGAGAAAGGAAATGGAAATTACGAGAATAGCAGTTAGCAGATAGCGTTTTTTAGAGTTCATAATTTGTGTAGATTGTTTAACGCTGTGGGTCAACTGTTTTAGGTCCCATGGCCCTAAAATCAGTTGCCCCACATGTTAGAGTGAAGTGTCCCTTATTTTGTCTATAGCTTCTTGAAGTGACTCATAGTTGGGAATATCCTTACTCTCTTTATCATACAGCTGCTTTACTATTTTTAACATGATGTCGTTCAACCCTACAAATGAGAAGCTCCAATTATCTTTTCCCTTCAACTTTTCATACAAATTGAATAGTTCGCTTCCCATACCTAAATACCCTATTTTTGATAGCTTCCTGGCATCAATGACTATATGTTTTATTTTGCTGAAGTAGTCTGACCCGGGTATTTCATTCATAAACATCTTTAAACAAATTTCAAATTCATACAACTCAGGCAATTGGATAATCAGTATATCATTATTGAGCTCAATTTTAGGTTTTAAATGCTCCAAATTTTCTGTATCATAAACCATACAAATAGTCCCATCAACAGTTTGAATAGCGCCATAATGCATAATTTCTCTATTTCCTATTTTCCCAAGAGATTCCAACAAGTCTTCGGTTACGAAGTATGTTTTATAACTCCTCGCAAATTTTACTGCATATCCTCTATGCCGGGGTGACCGTGCAAAACCTATAATTTCACCTGTCCCGAATAGTAGGTTTTTATACCATGGCTTTCTGAATCTAACCATTTCATTTAATTTGAACTTACCCATTTTTAAAATAACGCTGAGATCAGATGAAAAAGGACATTTTCACACCAGACTTTCCCAAACACACTTGTCTTTGATGTACCATAAGACTTTAACAATTACAAACTGCCATTTTTTACCTGCAGAAACTTGTTATGTAGCACCTGTTATTATCTGATAATTTTCTAACATTTTTTTTAAACCAAGATTGATTGTTGTTATTCTAAGAATTTAACAACACCAACTATGGGAATGTCATCTCTGAAACGATTATTGGTTAACTGTCCAAAATCATTTCCATCAATATCAACTACTATTATTTCGGAATCCTCATTCGGGTCGGCACCATCTCCACATCGAAGATAAATTCTGTTGCCAGACGTATCGGGACAAGGATTTAGACATTCTTCTGTGACTGCTAAACGAACAATGTTGCGTACCCCACTATTTAAATCAATCCAATGAATTTCCGGTCTATTTATTGTAAAAAATATTTTACTGCCATCGGAAGAAAACCTGCTCCTGTCAACCCAAACTCCTTGTTCACCATCAATGAGTGCTTGTCGGTTGCTTCCATCCAGATTCATCAGGTACAGTTGAGAACCTACAATGCCAAATTGGTCTATATAAAATTGCTTAACACAAACTTTTTGTCCATCGGGAGACACCTGCGGATTCCAGTTTGCTATACCAACAGGAGAGATTTGCACGGAGCTGCTATCCCGCAAGTCAAATATATAGATTGCATCATGACCGCTGGAATCAGATGTCCAGGTAAACTAAGAATAGACAAATTTTTGTCCATCGGGAAAGAAATTACCAGCCAGCGCCAGACCAGACACCAATTCTTCATCCTCAGACGGTTCCGGACCCTCAATCGGCATGATGTAAATTGCACTAATCAACGGTCCGGCATCATACCTGTTAAACAACAGATACTTTCCATCCGGTGAAATATCTGACGGCCAGTAGTCTCCTTTGCTATAATGGGTAATCCGCCGCACAATCTTTCCCTCGGGCGTCATCATCCAGATATTCATGTTGCCGCCGTTTCTATCAGAAGCGAATAATACCACCTGCTTGCGAACAAGATTTTTGGGCTTTTCTAAAGGAGAAAAGTCTCTTTCGCAAGCGGCATTCATGAATAAAACAGCAGCAAAAAGAAAGTAAATAAAATATCTCATTCATAACACTCCAAAATCATTGATATTTTCACCACTATAGCAGTTGTCAATTTTACTTTAACAGCAATAATTTCCGGGTAACAGCAGTATGATTGGTTTCCAGACGAATCCAATAAACTCCTGAAGCAACCGTATTTTCTCTTTCGGTAAGGCCATCCCATCGAACTGTTTGCCAGCCCTCACTCCATTGACATTATCACAAAGATAATTTGAAGCGAATTTTTTACTGAAACAGTACAATAGCGCTGTCAAATGCATGTCGTTGTTATCCACCCTCATTTTAATTTCCTTACTTTCCGGGAGCTTCGCCCTCTTGCCACCTGATTAAGGTTCTTGTGTATGCTGCGGTTCTAAACCATCGAAAATGTTCTTGGCTCTTCCGCTTATACACAACCAATGCGCCGTTTCAAGAATGAATAGAATCTCACGTTCACGTTGGTAGTGCAATGCTCTTTCGATTGCCCACCGTCCAATCCATGCCCCTGACGCTGTTAACAATGGCAACATGACCACGGGAGAGAAGGCAAAACTCACATGTGGTATCACTTTCGAAAAACTGTATCCGAGCAAATAACAACCAAGGCCAATCCACGAAGCCCACCAGAGCACTTTACAAACGTACCACATTGACGAAGACAAACGAATGTGCGCTTCGTTTCTTGCTATAATGGCAAATTTCGCGGGTTGCTCAATCTGAATTCGAATCTTAAGAGCATTCGCAAAATGCTTCGCGCGGCGCTTGAAATTGTTTTCATCCCAGGGTACGCGATTGGCGAGATAGTAAATACCACGATCAAGGAGGTATTGCTTTAGGAAGTGATATGGGAATTCAACTAAAGTATCTCCACCCCGAACTGGCCGGCACATGCCATCGTGATGAATATGACGAGGGATCCTTTGGAAACTTGCAAGGTCCGCAATCTTAGGATCCTGCCTGTAAAACAAATGTCCTGCAATGTATGCAAAAACCAAAAAAGCAACTATGCCGGGGATTATTAGAAATAGTATCGTTCCAACGGAGGTAGGGAGGTCAACATTGGGGAAAACCAAGTGTTCTCGTCCAAAAAGACTAAGTACCGCTGTCGTAATGGGGAGAAGAAAAGCCGGAATCATTGCGCAGAGAAACGCAATACCCGGAACCAAGCCGCCTAAAAATTCAACGATGAAGTCGCGGATGCTTCCTCGTGAGGCACCTGTCGCAAGGGCCATACTTGATTCTGAATCCCATTCAATCATTGGTCAAGCAATCATCATGGTTTATTTGAATAACATTATGTTTAATTTCTTCTACGGAATTTCCATATAGTGAATTTAATTTATCCAACCATTCAAGATTATTCAAGATATTTATTATTTCACTGAAATGAAATCGTTAATATCTGCTAAAAAAGGTTATGATGCGGAATCCCCGAATTTCTTCCAGGTACATGCTGACCGGCAAATCCGCTTCGCTTCCACACCCCTGCTAACTGCCTGCTGATCCTGTCAACTTTCCCCAGCCACCACTCACCATACGCCAATACCCATTTATCCCCCCCAAAATCCTTTTGGTTTCCCGAAGATCGTTGCTTATAATTCTTACTCAATCTATTCGAAAATTTTCAACAATTCTATCAATACCAGCCGGTATGATACATCATCACAAAAATACCCTATGGGAGGATCTTGTATGAGAACATTCCGTTACCAGTTCACCAGTTGCATAAATACCACCCTAACCCTGCTTATCCCTTTGTTTTTTGTGTGCCTGACGATGCTATCCGGTTTCCTCCCTGCCAATGCCCAGACGTTCAGCGATGCCTCATCGCTGCTCACCCCGCTGAATAACGGTTTTGAGTGGGGTGCCAGTGCGGCGGATTTTAACAACGACGGCTTCCTGGATATCTATCATCCCGGGCGTCTTTACCTGAACAAAGGGGCGGCAGGATTTGAAGATATTCTCGGCTCCACCGGCATTAACGAAGGCAGCTCCATTTTCGGTGCCGCGTTCGGCGATTACGACAACGACGGCTACCTGGATGTGATCTTCGAGGATTTTTCCGGCAACAGCCGCCTTTATCGAAACCGCCACAACCGCCGGTTTGATTTTGTCAATTCCCGGGTAAATTTAAATGTAAATTCGCTTGCCCAGGGAGCAGCCTGGAGCGATTACGACCGCAATGGCACCCTGGATTTGTACGTTAACAATGATAACGGCAACAACCAGCTATTCCGCAACATTGGCAATGCCTTTTTTGCCGATGTCAGCGATACTGCCGGTGTCGCTTACCCGCCCGATCACTCCTACGGCACCGCCTGGGGCGATTACAACAACGATGGCTACCCGGACATTTTCATCGCTTCCTGTCATCCCAGCAATCCTTTATACTCCCGCAAACACCTGCTGCGCAACAATGGCGACGGCACCTTTACCGATGTCAATCTTGCTGCCGGGGTGGGGGATTCCCTTGCCAGTTGGGGCATTGTCTGGCTGGATTACGACAACGACGGGGACCTGGATATCTACATTGCCAATACCCGGCATGCGCCTCGCCCCGGCTATAACCGCCTGTATCAGAACCAGGGGGACGGCACTTTTTTGCGGATGAACGATTCCGCCGGCGTCTCCGGGCAGGTAGATGAAAACAGCTTTGGGGTAGCGGTAGCGGATTTCGATAACGACGGTTGGGTGGATATTTACGTGGCAAACAGCAACCACCTGCACCGCCTCTATCACAATAACGGCGACGGCACTTTTACCGATATTGCCGCTGCTGCCGGCATCACCGAGAATCACCACAGCGCCCTGGCGGTAGGGGATTTTAACGGCGACGGCTGGCTGGATATCTTCACTGCCGGGTCTCCCCAAAACCGACTGATGCTCAACGACGGCGGGGGCAGTCACTGGGTAAACCTGAATCTCCGGGGAGTTTCCGCCAATTATTACGGGGTGGGCGCCCGGGTAGAACTGCATGCCGGGGGAATGAGTCAGATTCGGGAAATTCGCGCCGGGGACAGCTTTTGCTCCCAGAACGACCTCTTCCCGGCACACTTTGGCGTGGGCAGCGCTTCTCTCATCGATTCGGTGGTGGTGCGCTGGTCCTCCGGGCAGGTGGACCGGCTCTTCAATCTCCCGGTCGATCAAACACTCACCATTCTGGAAGGCGTGGGATTGCATTCCCCGCCGCAGCCCTTCTCTTTGCTTTCGCCCGTTTCCGGGGAAATCCGCGCGTTATCCCATATCCCCCTTCGCTGGCAAAGCGCGGCGCCGAATCCCAATACATCCATCACCTATACGGTTTATGTCATCGGGCAAACCATGGATACCCTGTTCACCAATATTGCTGATACCACCTTTTTGCTGCCGGTGGATTTCCTGGAAAATAATCAACCGTATAACTGGACGGTAGATGCCAGTGACGGGTATTCCATCCTGGCATCGCGGGATTATTTCAGCTTCGTGTACAGCAACCTGGTCTTCGGTGCGGTAACAGTGGGGGATATTGTGAACGATGGCAGTTTCTCCGAAGGCGCTGCCTGGGCGGATTATGATAACGATGGTGATATGGATGTGCTGGTTGCCAATCTCCTTGACCAGGACAACCTGCTCTATCGCAATAACGGGAACGGAAGCTTCAGCCTTCTCTCAACCCTCCCGCCGGCTTCCGATGGCGGCTACTCTTACGGCAGCCACTTTGTGGATTATGACAATGACAACGACCTGGATATTTACGTGATTAACCGCGACCAGGCGAATTTTCTGTATGAAAATGACAACGGCACCTGGGTGAAGATTACCAACGGCGCCATCGTGACCGATGTGCAGGCATCCCGGAGCGGCGCCTGGGTGGATGCTGACAATGACGGCGACCTGGATGTGTTCGTGGCAAATTTCAATCAACCCAATGCACTGTACTGGAACAACGGAGATGGTACCTTTACCGGGGAAACACAGGGAGAAATTGTTACCGATGTCGAACACTCCGTGGGCTGTGCCTGGGCGGATTATGACGGCGACGGCTTTTTGGACCTGTTTGTTGCCAATGCCGATTTTGCCGGTGGGGAGAACAATAGCCTTTACCGGAACAACGGGGATGGCACCTTTACCAAAATTACCGGCAGCCCGGTGGTGGGTGATGGCGGCAACTCCATCGGCGGCAGCTGGGGCGATTACGACAACGACGGGGACCCGGATTTGTTTGTCACCAATTATTTGGGGGAGAATAATTTTCTGTACCGGAATAACGGGGACGGTACTTTTACCCGGGTCACTACCGGGGTCGTGGTCAATGACGGCGGTATGTCCGTGGGCAGCGGCTGGGGCGACTTTGACAATGACGGCGATGTGGATTTATATGTCAGCGATGACGGGGGGAATAACCGGCTCTATGAGAACATCGGTAACGGGGAGTTCCTGAAGGGGGTGAATGCCAATCTCGTCAGCGACAGCACCCGTTCCAATGGCGTGAATTGGGTGGATGTGGATAATGACGGCGCGCTGGATTTGTTCGTAGCCAACGGCGATCAGCCGCCCGATAATCAGAACAACGCCTTGTATCTCAATTTTGTGGGGAGCCAAAACCACTGGCTGGAAATTCGATTGATCGGCAGTGTTTCCAATAGCAATGGGGTGGGAGCGCGCCTCCGTGTTTTAACCGACCTCGGCAATACCCCTCTCTGGCAGATGCGAGATGTGCTTCCCCAGGATGGGTATAATTCCCAGCAGGATTATTTGATTCACTTCGGATTGGCATCTGCCAGCCAGGTGGATTCCCTGGTAATTGAATGGCCCTCCGGTGCGGTTCAATCCTTTGCCAATCTCAGCGGGGATCAGCGCATGGTTATTTCGGAAGACGGCGGTGTGGTGGGCATTGCCGAAAATGAAAACCACCTGCCGAAACAATTTCGACTGGAGCAAAATTATCCCAATCCGTTTAACCCATCTACAATGATTCATTATCAATTGATAATTGACCATTATGTAACCCTGGAAGTATATGATGTCGTTGGCAGGGAAATCAAGACCCTGGTGCATGAACAACAGTCCGCGGGGCGTTACCAGGTTCGCTGGGACGGCACAGACGACGCCGGTCATCCGGTCGCCAGCGGGGTGTATCTCTACCGGCTGAAGGTGGGCAGCCGGTTTGTGCAAACCCGCAAAATG
>CAYYGL010000185.1:0-9535 GCA_964471235.1 uncultured Calditrichaceae bacterium | reverse complement strand
ATAGGGGAGATGCGTCCGGTTGTCAATCCGATTGACATCAGAAAAATCAAACGCAGATGGACCCGGGTGTGCGCGGATTTTTTGAATATGATGACTCATCATCCGTGTCAATCAGCGTTATTTGTTTCTTTTGTGTTCTATTTCAGGTGTCGTCGAACGCACGTTTAATCTTAACCACGCTGCGACCGCCGCGTCTCTGCGGTTTATCCCACCACTCACAACGGGATGCCGCCACAATGTGTCACAACGTGATCCCCTCGGGAGTGAGGTTGTCATTGGCAACTGTGGCTCCGTTGGAGACGGGATCATATTGGGACGAATGAATCAGGTTTCCTACATGGCTATGTGAGTTCTTCTCGATTTATCTCAACGATGCGATCGTACCGACTTATCGGGTATTGATTTTCGGGAAAAAAAATACTACATTAAAAAGTTTTATGAAAATAACAACGTATTCATATAACTAAAGAGTTGCGTATGGAATCCAGCGGGCGTAAAATTCATTTAAGGCATTGGAAAGGACAGCCTCTCTTTCGAATTAGCGTGTTCAAAGGGCAGGAGTATGTGGATTTTAAAGTAATGGGTAAATTCAATGTGGAAGATGGGGAAGGAAATGAAATTATCCGGAAAGTAAAATCCTCTTTAAAATGGCGGGTAAAGATAAAAGAAAGTAAGCCCGGGAAAAGCCGGTATTTTTTGGTTCTTTACGAATCTTTTGATAAAGCGCGTGTGGAACAGAAGTTGAAACGTGCCCAGCACATTGATGAAAAAGCAAAGATTCAGGTGGTGGGCGGCGATATTTTTTTAGAAAATCGCAAAATTAACAACAACACCAAATATATGCTCACAGCGGGCAATTTTCCAACCGAACTGGAAGCACGTCGGGCATTTAAGCAATTTCAACCGGAATTTATTCCCCGGCTGGAGCGGGAGATGATTAAAGAGCCCCAGGGCGTTCTGGAAATTTTTGATGCGGAATATGATAAATCGGCTGAGGTAGAACAGGTGGTCCGGATTGTCCCGGAGGATGTGCAGACCAAGGTAAAAATTTTCGGCATTCGCACCTTTGATGATATTTTACAGAAAAATCATTTTAAAGACCTGGTATATAACGGCACCATCGAGTTCCGCTTTGACCAGCAGGGGAATTTGATGGGGATAAGCGAGATTCCCCTGGAATCTTATTTGAAACGGGTGATCTATTCGGAAATTGGTCGGGAACTGCCCCTGGAATTTTCCAAAAGCCTGGCGATTGTCTGCCGGAGCGAAGCCATGGCGCGTATTGAGCATCGGAACCTGGGGGAGCCGTATGATTATTGTCATACCGGGGAGACGCTGCGCTATTTCGGAGAAGATTTTGAAGATGATGGGATCGAGAAAGCCGTGGAGATGACCGAAGGGCAGGTAATTTTTGCCGATAACTTTGTGCGGGATACGCCTTTTCATTTGATATGCGGCGGTCATACCGAAGATGCTACCAGCGACGGAGAAAAAAACGAAGGCAGTTTTTTTAGCGGGCGCTATGATTGGAAAAAGGAAATCAAGGAGTTTGCCGATTTAAGCGATGAAGCGACCGTTCGGAAATGGATAAACTCTCGCCCGGAAGCCTGGTGTAATTTAAAGGGACGGCAGGTGCCGGAATCCCTGGAGCGGGTGAAAAAATACTTCCGTTGGGAAGTGGATTATTCCCGACGGGAATTAGAAGAAATTATCCGCAAAAAAACCGGGGAAGACATCGGGATTCTGTTTGAAATCATCCCCATTACCCGCGGCTGTTCCGGAAGGCTGCTGGAAGTGGAACTGATTGGCAGCTTGAGAAATTACCGTATCCGGGGCGAATTGAATATTCGAGAAGCCCTTTCTTACGAACGCTTACCCAGTTCCTGTTTTTTAACTGAACGGGAATTGGATGATACCGGCACGCCCATCTCCTTTACGTTTGTCGGCGCCGGACAGGGGCATGGCGTGGGGATGTGCAAAACCGGCGCCGCTGTTATGGCGGTCGAAAATTATACCTCTCAACAGATTTTAGAGCATTATTTTGAATCCTGCCAGATTCATTCCATTTACGAAATGGATTTGGGGTAAAGGGGGACGGGAAAAGGCAACGGAACGTTTTTCCGGCGTGATAATCCGTTTTATAGAGTGCCAACAATACGTTCATTAAACCAACAGGAAGATCATGGTTGAAGACATTCTGAACAGATTAAAAAAAAGTAAAGAAATTCTGGACAACCTTCGGGGGTATCTTTGAAATCGATACGTTACAAAAGGAGGTTGAGGAATTAGAAAAGAAAAGCGGCGAAACCGGTTTCTGGGATAATCCTGAATACGCCCAGCAAATTTTAAAACAATTGAGTGAAAAAAAAGAACGGGTAGAGTCCTGGAAACGGTATACCGGTGAATTGGAAGACCTGGAATTGATGCTGGAGATGGCAAGAGAAGCCGACGATCAAGCGGTCATCTCGGAAGTAGATACCGAAAGCCGCCAGATTTTGAAGGCGGTGCAGGAACTGGAGTTGAAGGGGCTGCTCTCCGAGCCGGAAGATAAGAAGAACGCCATTTTAACCATTCATCCGGGCGCCGGTGGCACCGAAAGCCAGGATTGGGCGCAGATGCTAATGCGTATGTTCTTGAGATGGGCGGAGCGGCATGGCTATAAAACCCAGATTTTAGACATACTCCCCGGAGAAGAAGCCGGGATAAAAAGTGTAACCATCGAAATTAAGGGAGATTACGTTTTCGGTTTTTTAAAGTCCGAGATTGGGGTGCACCGTCTGGTACGTATTTCCCCGTTTGATGCCAGCGGAAGACGCCATACTTCCTTTGCCTCGGTGTTTGTGCTGCCGGAAATCGATGAAGATTTTGAAGTCGAAATTAACCCCAATGATTTGCGAATTGACACCTATCGCGCCAGCGGTGCCGGTGGGCAGCATGTGAACCGTACCGACTCCGCGGTGCGCATTACCCACATCCCCACCAATATCGTGGTGACCTGCCAGAGTGAGCGCTCTCAGTATAAGAACAAAGCCAATGCCATGAAAATCCTGAAAGCCCGGCTTTATCAAAAAAAAATGGAGGAAGAACAGGCGCGGCGGCAGAAATTGGAAGACAGCAAATCGGATATCGCCTGGGGGAACCAGATCCGTTCCTATGTCTTTCATCCCTATAACATGGTCAAAGACCATCGCACCGGTCATGAAACCGGTGATATTCAGCGGGTGATGGATGGCGAAATCGATGACTTTATCTATGCCTATTTACTAAAAGCGCCGCAATTGGCAAAGGCGGGAGGATAAAGGGATGACTAAGTTTAAAGTTAGAAGTTGCAAGTTATAAAGAAAAATCTTCAGGGTAAGGATAACGGGAAGTTTAAGGAACAATCCCTGTCGCAATAACCATCTGTAAGATGGGTTCACATCAAAAAGTCTTGCCATTATGCAATCCACATTCGATAAAAAAAATCAACACATCTATCTGGATCACAGCGCTACTACTCCGGTGGATTCCCGGGTAGTCGAAGCGATGCTGCCCTGCTTTTCCGATATTTATGGGAATCCCTCCAGTTTGCACTATGCCGGTCGGGCAGCCCGGGAAGCCGTGGAGCAGGCACGGGCTGCAATTGCCGAAATTTTGAATGCCCGGGAGAGTGAGATTTATTTTGTTAGCGGCGGCACCGAGGCAGATAATCTTGCCATCCAGGGGGTGGCATTTCAGAATCGGCAAAAGGGGGATCACATCATCACCACACAGGTAGAACACCCGGCGGTGTTGAACACCTGCCGGTTTCTGGAAAAACAGGGTTTCTCGGTCACCTATCTCAATGTTGACCAATACGGGCAGGTAGACCCGGATGCGGTCAAGCAAGCCATCCGAAAAGAAACCATCCTGATTAGCATCATCCACGCTAACAATGAAGTGGGAACGATTAATCCGCTTAAGGAAATTGGGAAAATAGCCCGGGAAGCCGGTGTGTATTTTCATACCGACGCCGTGCAAAGTTTCGGGAAGATACCGTTGGATATGCAATCCCTGCCGGTGGACATGCTTTCCGTTTCCGGGCATAAGATATATGGTCCCAAGGGGATCGGGATACTGTATGTTCGGAGGGGCGTTGATTACCGCGCTCTGGCTTATGGTGGCAGCCAGGAACGGAAACGACGCCCTGGCACGGAGAACGTACCGGCTATCGTGGGATTGGGAGCGGCTGCCCGATTAATGCACCGGGAGATGTCGCAGCACCGTGAAAAAGTGGGTGCCCTGAGAGACGAGTTCCAATCCCGGTTAACAGCACGTTTCCCGGGCGTGAAAATCAACGGGCATCCCCAACAACGACTTTACAATATTCTGAATGTTTCTTTTCCTGCCATTGACAATGAGACCCTGCTACTGCGGCTGGATATGGCGGGAATTGCCGTATCCACCGGTTCGGCATGCAGTTCCGGCAGCATCGAACCCTCCCATGTGCTGCGAGCCATGGGCATACCTGCCCGACAGGCAAAAAGTAGCATCCGCTTCAGCTTTGGGAAAGACAATACCCCCCGGGAGGTGGAGCGGGTAGTAGAGGTATTGGCATCGATATTGTCTGGAGGGTCTTGAATAAAGGTTCTGGACGGATTTCTTTTTAATGACTTCTTACGCAATGAAATTGTCCATTTTCTCCCCCGCGGCAGTGCAATGGTATGGTAAAACCAGAGAGCAACACAGTTCTCTCACCGGCGAACAAACACCATCTCCCCGAGCACATCTTCCAATCCGGCAACCACCCGCGCCATGTTGTCATAGTTCAGGTGATAGGGGGTGTCTTTCCTGGTGTGATGATAAGGATTCCGATAGGGAGCGGTGTCGGTAATCATCAGCGCCGGGTAGTTATATTGCCAGAATGCCCATTGGTCGGACAATCCGATTCCTCTGGAAGTATCCGGAAAGGTGATGCCCTCCGAGGGAAATTTGGCATTCTCGCGAAATAGTCCCACCACCTCTTTGACCAGGCCTATCGAGGCGGTGTTGCCGACAAAGTTCACAAAATTGCCGGTTTGGGGGTAAAACCACTTTAACGGTATGGGAAATTTCTGACTGCCTTTTTCCCGGGAGTAATACCCGATGGAGTGAAGATTCAACACTGCCACAATATTTTCATTCTTACGGGCACAGTGTTTTGCATAAACCAGGCTGCCCATTTGCGGGGTTTGGAAATAAGGCGGTTCGGAATTGACAAAAAAGACAAATCGGAGGGTACGGGAAATCTTTTTATCGGAGAAGTAACGCGCCAGAGAGAGCAGCCCGGCAACACCGGAAGCATTATCATCCGCCCCAAGAGTACCTTCCATGGTATCATAATGACCGCTCGCAATCACAATCTCTCGATAAAATTTAGCGCCCGGCACCTCGGCAATAATGTTGGCACATTCTTTTCCCTTAACCGAAAATTTTTGAAATTCTACTTCATAACCGGCAGCTTTCAACTCATGTTCAATATACGCAGCGGCATCCTGCAAATTGGCATAATGGCGCAGATTCCGCTGTCCGATTTTCCCCGCCAGTACTTTTACATCATATCGTAAATTTTTTTGGATTTCTCGTTCATGACGTGTCAATGGAGGGAGGGGACCGGTATAACTGCTCCCCGGCATTCGCAGGGTTACATAACCTCCCAGGAGAAGCAGCACGCAAAAAAAGGCAAATGCGATACGGACAATCTTGCTGATAAACACCAATGGAAACCAGATAAGATTTAGTAAAAACCGCATAGCCATCTCACCTCTTTTTTAGATCGTGCTTCTTATACTTCTCCCTCTTATTCTTATCGAATCACAAATCCCATACTTAAACGAAACGGGAGCATTAATTTTACGGAGCGGAAAAATGTGATACGCCGAACTCCGGGAGTGTAAAATTTTATCACAGATTCATTAAGTGGAACCGAATTCCCCCCTGCCTCCCGACTTTTTGCCGCTATTTCTTCCCTTGGGATATTCGGCAGCCAGATGAGTCCCGGGTTTGAAATTTTATTTTTGATAAAACGATTTCTTTTTAGTAACTTTACCAAATTTTTGATAATGATGGAGGAAATGGAAACGTGGATGTATTTGACAAGTGCCGGGATTTTAAAGCTGCTGAGGATTACAAGGAAAGGGGACTGTATCCTTACTTCTTTCCCATTGCCGAAAATCATGGTCCTCATGTGGTGATGGATGGCAGAGATGTCATCATGATCGGTTCCAACAATTACCTCGGTTTGACCCAGGACCCCCGGGTACAGGAAGCTGCCATCAAAGCAATTGAGAAATTCGGTACCAGTTGTTCCGGTTCCCGATTTCTCAACGGTACCCTGGAGTTGCATGAAGAGTTGGAAGAAAAGCTGGCAACATTTGTGCGAAAAGAACGCGCCCTGGTCTTCAGCACCGGTTATCAAACCAACCTGGGTTCTATCTCTACTTTAATGGATAAAAAAACAATCATAATAACTGACAAGACAAATCATGCCAGCATTTTCGACGGGATTTTCCTGGGTTCCGGGCTAAATATGGGAGTGAAAATCCGGCGCTTTAAACACAACGACATGGAAGACCTGGATAAAACCCTGGCAAGGCTGAATCCCGAACTTCCGAAGATGGTCATCACGGATGGTGTTTTTAGTATGGAAGGCGACATTGTTCGCCTGCCACAAATGATTGAAATTTGCAAAAAACATCGGGCGCGCCTGTATTTGGATGATGCCCATGGTTTGGGAGTGGTGGGGAAAACCGGGCGGGGCACGATGGAGCATTATCAGTTGTTCGATGAAGTCGACCTGGTGATGTGCACCTTCAGCAAATCATTTGCTTCCTTAGGCGGGTTTATTGCCGGTACCAAAGAGGTAATCGATTACATTAAGCACCATTCCCGCCCCCTGATTTTCAGTGCGGCGATTCCCCCGGCAAATATTGCCGCGGTGTTGAAGTCCCTGGAAATCATCGAAACCGAGCCGGAAATTGTCACCCATTTGCAGGATATCGGAAAAAAAATGCGCCATGCGTTTAACGATTTGGGATTCGATACCGGGGAATCGGAAACCCCGATTATTCCCATTCTGGTGCGAAACATGGACAAGACCTTTGCTTTCTGGAAAGCGTTGTTTGAGGCCGGGATTTACACCAATGCGGTGGTCAGCCCGGCAGTTCCCCCGGACCGCACCCTGCTGCGAACCAGTTTTATGGCAACCCATACGGATGACGACCTGAACATCGTGCTGGATACTTTCAAAAAAGTCGGAAAGCAACTGGGGGTTATCTAATTTGAATTATTCACCACAGAGAGGTACCAGGAACACCGGAAAAAAGGTGGATAGGCTGCCGCGAAACGCGACGTAGTCGTTCCTTTGGAAGTGGCTCCGCCATAGGAGTTTAGGCTGTAGGTATCTAACAGCCTACAGTCTAACAGTCTAACCCCCTGGTACTTCCGCCCTTTATGAATTGTTCAAGTTACATATATCAATGCCTGCGGAGGAGATCACCGTGAATTCGGATATTGAAATTCGTTCCATTCATTCCCCAAAAGAGATAATGCAGTTTATCAAATTCCCCTGGAAAATTTACCGGAATGACCCCAACTGGGTGCCGCCGTTGTTAATGGATCGCAAGAAATTTCTCGACAAAACCAAAAACCCGTTTTTCCGCGATAATCCCACCGAATTTTACCTGGCATATCGCAATGGCGAAATTGTGGGCAGAATTGCCGCCATCCTCAACAAACAGCACAATCAATATCACAACGACAAAACCGGCTTCTTCGGATTTTTGGAAGCGGTCAATGACCGCACCGTGTGGGAGGCGCTGCTGAACACCGCTAAGGATTGGCTGCGCAAACAGGGATGCGACCGAATGATGGGTCCCATGAACCCCAGCACCAATGACGAAGTGGGATTTTTGATCGACGGATTTGATACCCCGCCCTTTTTTATGATGACCCACAATCCGCCATATTACATCGACTTGATGGAGTCGCTGGGGTATCGCAAAGCCAAAGACTTATATGCCTATTACTTAGATGAAGAAACAGTGGTAATAACACCCAAACTGCAGCGGGTGTACGACATGCTCCATAAAAAATTCCCTGTAAAAATTCGCACGGTGGATATGAAGCACTTTGAGCGGGAGCTGGAACTGGTGCGGGATATTTACAACGATGCCTGGTCTAAGAACTGGGGATTTGTGCCCCTGACACCGGATGAATTTGATTTCATTGCCAACGATTTTAAACAAATCATTGATCCTGATGTGGTGTTAATCGGTGAATATCAAGGGGAAGCGGTGGGCTTTTTACTGGCGCTGCCCAATTATAATGAGGTATTTAAACGCATTCCCAACGGGCGGCTGCTACCTTTCGGAATTTTTAAATTCTTGTGGTATAAAAACAAAATCAAAACGTTGCGCATCCTCACCCTGGGGATTAAGCAGAAATACCAACCGCTGGGGTTGGGAGCGTTGTTTTATATTGAGATTATTCGCCGGGGATTGAAAAAAGGATACACGACCGGGGAGATGTCCTGGATACTGGAGGACAATGAGTTGATGAACAAACCCGCCCGAATGCTGGGGGGAAAGGTGTATAAAACCTATCGGATTTACGAGACGGATTTGTGAGGAATGAATCACACCCCGAGAGTAAAACCTCGATTTTACGCCATTAAAATTTCAACCGGAATTGGTGCGGTAATTCCCAGTGTTTTGCTGACATAAAGCTTCTCGATCCCAATAACGTTTCCCTCGCTATTCTTTTTCAAAATAATGCCTTCCCCTATCTCATCACAGGATGCCTCTTTTTCCGGGTCGTCAAACCAGATATCCAATGAATCGGTTTCTTTATGAAAGAAGAGCTTTATTTTTTCCATACGATTTCCCCTTCCTTTAACTTATCAACCGGATATGTTGTTATCAAAAAGCCTGTTTCGTTTTCGTGTTTTGCAACTGCGCAATACATTCTGTCAACCGTTTTGTAATAGAGATACACATTCTCATCAATTTTGCTTTTCCGTACTTCGTCCGGGTCTTTTAAGATACTCGCTACTATTTTTTCTTTTCCCCTCATAACCGGGTGTTTAATGGTTATCAAATAATTCCAATATTTCCGCGTGGTTCTGATTTTTGTGTTTAAAGGAGTCTCTATTTCAAACAATATCTCCAATAACCGTTTCATTGTTTACGATTAATTCTCACACGTGATATTTATTAATTAATTTAAAACGGGTAAAGCTCTAATGAAAGAGAAATCGCCGAAAAGCAGACTTCTTTGAAAGCACCGTTGAAAAAATAAAGTCTTGAATAGATTCGGTTTTGTCAATAACATTTGTCAAAGATGTTGCTGCGGTTCGTGTTTGTCTTAATGGATCTATGCGGAGATTTAAACAATGACATCTTTGAGATATAACAGACTTCATCGGTATTTCATAAAAATCCGGTTAACCGGAAGCTTTTCTCTTCCTATTATCCTTCTCCTCTTTAGGGTTTCACGAAACTCAGAAGTTATTGTTTTCTAATGATTTATAAACACACAA
>CAYYGL010000184.1:0-9586 GCA_964471235.1 uncultured Calditrichaceae bacterium | reverse complement strand
TGAACAGGTACGGTATTTTTTATTTTTTTCTGTGGGTTCATTGCCAAAAAACCGATAAACCATATAACGGAAATCGCGGGAACCCAATATGGTGTCATTATTCAGGTATCTTTTAAGGAGTTGCAACCCAAACGTGGTTCTATAGGAAGAAGATACCCGGGCACAAAGTTACACAAAATGAAACAATTGACTCCAAGTATTATTGGATGCTATGACCACCAACTCATCATGTTCGACAGTCTCCGGAATGTTAAACTTCTGATACAATCAACATTTGCCGGTTTATGAGTGTTCTGTTGTCGGCTAACAATTTAAAATTCAATTTAGTAGGGTTTATTTGTGATTTTGTGCCCGGGTGGGGAAGCATTGCTTTATGGATTCATAACATGGATAGGCACAATTTGCGGAAATCATCAGATTGATAATATAAATTTAGTTGAATATGCGCAAAATCACCCCATTTCTCTCATGGGAATCTATATTCGTAATTTAATAAACATGAGTTTGTGGTCAC
Source organism: uncultured Calditrichaceae bacterium (assembly GCA_964471235.1). Lineage (GTDB taxonomy): Bacteria > Calditrichota > Calditrichia > RBG-13-44-9 > J075 > CAYYGL01. The sequence goes on along the minus strand of CAYYGL010000184.1, from coordinate 9,072 downwards.
TTGAAATAGAACACAGATGAAACAGATAACGCTGATTTACACGGAAGATGGGCATAATATAAAAATCTGCGAAAATCCGGGTCCATCTGCGTTCTTTTTTTCTGATGTCGAACTGATATTCACAAATTAAGTTTATCAAGCCTGCCGAATGACAGGTGCTTACTCGATGAATCTGGCTATAAAAGGGAATCCCCAACATACAGGAGGATGATATTTAAATGTTGTTGGCTGCTATCATACGGTTGTTCATCATTCTGTCTGCCATCATTCTCTTTCTGTTTTTTACTCACAAATTGGTTAAAGAGCAACTAAAAGGACTTATCTCAATCAGTATTGGATTGGGGCTCATCGTTGCCAATTTGTTTATCGGTGCAATTTATCATAGTCCTCTGGGTGACCTGCCGTCGGTTCGATCTTTATTTTTTACGATGGGAATAACATTCGGCTATGTGGGGCAAACGCTGGGGTTTATTTTTTTTCTTAGCGGGGTCTATAAACTGGTACAATCTCTCCAACCCTTTTTAAACCAGCAATATACCAGCCTGGTAGAGAATTCTCTGGTTGGGGTATATGTGATACAGGATGGGGTGATGAAATATGCCAACCCGCGTCTGGGAGAAATTTTCGGCTATACGGTTAAAGAAATGATTGGTCAGCCGGTTACCAATTTTGTTGCACCGGAGTCTCACGCTTTTGTAACCGAGCAAATTCAGAAACGGATTAAAGGGGAGGTAAATTCTTTAAACTACACTTTCAAGGCGGTTCGTCGGGATGGTACCCTCATCGATGTGGAGGTTTTTGGAAGTCGAACCATCCTGATGGGTGCTCCGGCAATTCACGGAACTTTATTAGATATTACCGAACGCAAACAATACGAAAGTTTGCTGGAGAGTAAAGAGACCCAGTACCGACAGTCGATTGAATTAAATCCGGATGCCATTGTGATTCACCATAACGACAAAGTGATTTTTTGCAATCCGGCGGCGGTACGATTATTCGGTTGTGCCACCGAGGAGGAATTGTTAAATCACCACTTTTCATCTTATTTTCATCCGGATTCCAAAGAGGAGATTGCTCAACGGATTTCCCTGGTTAAGGAGCGTCAATACCGGGATCAATTGGCTGAATACAAAATTATTACGACTTCCGGAGAGCCGCTGGATGTGGAGATGGTACATACGTTGATAACCTTTCAGCAGGATATCGCAGTGCAAACGATTGCCCGGGATATAACGGAGAGGAAACGAACCCGTACCCTTTTTTACCAACAGAACCAATTGTTAGAGCAGATTGCCAGCGGGGAGGCGTTAGATAAAAGCTTTGAAGGCATTATTCGATTTGTCGAAACACAAACTCGTGATATTCGTTGTGCCATTATGCTTGCCGATGAGAACGAAGAAAATCTTCAACTTGCTTCTGCACCGGGGCTGCCGAAAGAAATGCGGATGGCTTTTGTCACCCTACCAATTGCTCCCGGGGTGGGGTGTTGCGGTAGTGCTGCATTTCTTAAGGAAAATGTTCTGGTCTCGGATATCTCAAGCGATCCTTACTGGAAAGACTTTAAAGATGTCGCGCTGAAATACAATTTCGTTGCTTGTTTTTCTATTCCGATTCTTTCCACCAATCAACAATTGTTGGGCACTTTTGCCATGTATGCTACCACCAAAAGAGACCCCACGTTGTACGAAATGCAATTGTCAGAGATTGGTGTTCACCTGGCGGCAATTGCCATAGAGAAAAAAAGAAAACAAACGGCGCTCTTAAAAAGCGAAGAACGGTTCCGGCAATTATTTACCAATATTTCGGATATTGTGTTTGTGTTTCATTTGAATGAGGAAAAGAAATTCGATGCATTGATAGAAGCGAATGAGGTCGCAGTTCAAAAGCTGGAATACACTCGTGAGCAATTGTTGTTAATTAACCTGAGAAAAATACTTACCCCTTCTCTGTATCGCCGGCTTAGCAAATTAATTCATAAGAGTACCTTCCAATCTCACTGGACGCTGGAAGATGAATTGGTGACGAAGAGTGGTCGGTTGATCCCGGTGGAAATAAATTTTCATTTTTTGGAACTGGATGATCGTCCCACCATTTTGTCAATCGCCCGGGATATTTCTGAGCGAAAAGAAGCTCAAAAAGCGCTTCAACAAAACGAAGAACGTTATCGGACGTTGTTTAATGATAACCCCACCGCTTATTTAACATTGAATGAAGATGGGCATATTATTTCGGTCAATCGTTTTGGGGCAAAGTTATTTAAATACCGGGAAGGTGACCTGAGAGATTATTCCATTTTCCAGTTGGTTTATGCCGAAGACCTGGAAAAGATGAAACATCTGATTCACTCAGCAAAAAAACAATCTCACCGGGTCACCAGTGCCGAATTGCGAATGGTACAAAAGGATGATACGCGAATCTGGGTGAAAATAAACGTTCGGATGGTAAAAGGGATAGATTCTCCGGCAACTTTCTTAATTGTCTGTGATGACATCACCGATCGGAAATTGGCAGAAGCGGCTTTACAGGAATCGGAAGCCAATTTAAAGGCAATTTTTAACAACAGCCTTCAGGGGTTTATCCTTCTGGATCGAAACGGGTGCATGAAAGCGATTAATATCACAGCATTCGAGTGGGTTCGCAGCGTGTTTGGTGTGGAAGTTGGGAAAGGCGATTGTTTTACAGATTCATTAACCGGCAGGGAAAGAAAATCGTTTCAGAGAGCCTTTCGGCTGGTTCTCCGGGGAAAGACGTTACGAGGGGAGCGTAACCTGGTCGGAGTGGATGGGAATGAGTATTGGTTTGAATTAAGCTTCTGCCCGATCTTAAATATGAACGGTGAGGTGAGCAGTGTATGCTTTAGTGCGATTGACATCAAAGACCGAATTTTTGCCCAGAAAGAGTTGAGAAAAAGTGAAGAACGCTTTCGGTCCCTGGTGCAGAATTCGTCGGATATTATCTCCATCATTTCGCCCCGGGGGAAATTACTGTATATCAGCCCCTCTGTCGAGAAAATTCTTGGCTACCCCCCGAACAAGATTCTTGGAGTTAAGATCGAAAAATATGTGCTGCCGGAAGAAATTCCCCGGCTGGCTGCTTTTTATGAAGAAGTGTTAAAAAGTAATAAAGTATCCAATGCCCCGGTAGAGTTTCATCTTCGCCATGCCGATGGCCATTGGGTTTGCCTGGAGTCGATTGTGAACAACATGATCAATTCGCCGTCCATTGGTGGGATTGTCGTAAACTCCCGGGATGTGACCGAGCGGAACGAGGTCATTTCCGCATTGCGGGTCAGCGAAGAGCGGTTCCGAACCATTTTTGAAACCTCCGCCATCGGGATGGTGCTGATTCATGTGGACGGACAGTTGATGGAAAGCAATCGCAGCCTCCAGAAAATGCTGCTTGTTTCCGCCGAGGAGCTGAAACAGATGAAATTGAGTGATATTGTCTACCTTCCCGAGCATTCGAATCTCCCCGCGAATGATCTGGATAATATCCTGTCCGGAGCAGATTCGTTTCAGTCGGAATTACGCTTTATTCGCAGCGATGGCAAGATTCTCTGGGGGCGTTTTACCCGCTCTCTGGTGAAAGATTCGGAAGGGAAACCTCAATTTGCCGTGGGGATGATTGAGGATATTACCGAGCAAAAGAACGCTCTCAAAGCACTTCATGAGAATGAGGAAAAGTACCGAATGTTGTTTAACAGCGGCACCGATGCCGTATATGTTTTCCGGCTCACCCGGGATAAAGTGCCGGGGCGTTTCATTGAAGTGAATGATATTGCCTGTCAGTTAACGGGATTCTCCCGAAAAGAACTGTTAAAGCTTTCTTTCCTCGATATATGTGCGGTTCACGATGATATGAAGCGAAATCTTGCTGAGTTGGAGAAGAAAAGGCATGTTTTATATCAAGCCATTCATCGCACGAAATTTGGGGAAGAAATTCCGGTTGAGATCAATGCCCATATTTTTCAGTTTCAGGGGCTGCCCACTATCCTTGCCATTGCCCGCGATATTTCCGAACGGGTTCACGCCGAAAAAGCGGTGCGGGAGAGTGCGGAACGCTATCAGGGATTATTCGAAGGGATGCCGGTTGGCATTTACCGAACCCTGCCGGATGGCACCATTATCGATGCCAACCCGGCTTTTGTTTCTATTCTGGGCTATCCTTCCAGAGAGGAATTGCTGGAAAAGAACTCAATGGAAATTTATGTGGATAAAACGGATCGGGAACGCTGGAAAACCGTCATCGATGAAGTTGGGGTGGTGCGGAGCTTTGAGATGCGAGTACGACGGAAGGACGGGATTGTCATTTGGGTGCGGGAAAACAGCCGGTCGGTGCTGGATGACAACGGCAAGGTACTTTACTATGAGGGAACTATTGAAGATATTACCATCCGTAAAAAGATGGAAGAACGCCTGCAACTTAGTGAAAGCCGGTATCGTGACCTGGTAGAAAACAGTGCGGATTATATTTTTACTCATGACCAGGAGGGTATCATCCTTTCGGTAAACCGTTCTTTTGTCGAAGGCATGGGGTTAAGCAATGAAAGCCAGATGATTGGTCAACCGCTTTCCGTTTTTCTACCAGAGCACTCCCAGGAAACTTTTCAAACTTATCTGAAGCGGATTATCGAAGTCGGTAGTGATTCCGGTTATCTGGAATTAATCACCAGTCAGGGAGAAATACGGATTGTGGAGTATCGGAACTCGATACGAAGCGGTGGCGGTCAAAAACCGATTGTTCGGGCAATTGCCCGGGATATGACCGAAAAGCTTGCCACACAACATGAACTGGAAGCGGAAAAAGAACGTTTGATTGTGACCCTGCGGAACATCGGGGATGGGGTATTAACCACCGATGTGGTGGGTAAGGTTGCGTTAATCAATAAAGTGGCAGAGGAATTGACCGGCTGGCTGGACGGCAGTGCCATTGGACAATCTCTTGAAGATATCTTTTGTATAGAAGATGAGCATACCGGTGAACGTCTACAAAATCCGGTAACCAAAGTTCTGGAGAGCGGAAAAAGTGTACAGCAGGCAAAAGCCGTGGTGCTCACATCACGGGAAGGAACCCATCGCTTGATCACTGCCAGTGCCGCCCCCCTCCATGATAAAGAAAATCATCTCATCGGAGTGGTGCTGGCGTTTCGGGATGTCAGCCAGTTGCTAACCCTGGAAGAAGAACTGCATAAGGCACAGAAACTGGAATCGCTGGGCATTTTAGCCGGCGGCATCGCCCATGATTTTAATAATATTCTAACGGCGATTTTAGGGAATATTTCCCTGGCAAAGATGACCTGTAAAACGGAAGATGCATTATTCAAACGCTTAACCGAAGCGGAGAAAGCCACTGAACGCGCCCAGGGCTTAACCAAGCAGTTGCTAACGTTTGCCAAAGGCGGGGCACCGGTGAAGCAAACGGCATCCATTGTGGAAATCATCCGGGAAACCACTGAGTTTGCCCTGCGCGGCAGCCATTGCAGCGCTCATTTTGAAACCACGGAAAACATCTGGCCCGTGGAGGTAGATAAAGGACAGATCAGCCAGGTGATAAACAACCTGGTTATCAACGCCATGCAGGCAATGCCTCAGGGCGGTACAATTCATATTCAGTGTGAAAATGTAGACATCACCCCATACCAAAATCATCCCAAAGAATTTCTGGAAAACGGTTCTTATGTGAAGATTGTCATCGCCGATGAGGGCGTGGGAATTCCCAAGGAACATCTCTCCCAGATTTTTGATCCTTATTTTACGACGCGCCGAAAAGGAAGCGGCCTGGGTCTGGCAACATCCCACTCCATTGTCAAAAAGCATGGCGGCTACATTTTTGTCAATTCGGTGGTGAATGAGGGCAGTACTTTTACCATCTATTTACCTGCCAATCCGGAAGCCAGGCTGGAAACCACCCCGGGAGATAATGCCATCGAAACCGGGAAGGGCAAAATTCTGATAATGGATGATGAAGAAGCCATTCTGGAAGTGGCGGAACGAATGCTTACGATTTTGGGGTATGAAGTTACCTGTGCTGCCGAGGGGGAAGAGTTGATAAAATTATACCGGGAGGGGCTAAAAACCCGGCAGCCTTATGATGCCGTCATCATGGATTTGACGGTTCCCGGCGGAATGGGCGGCAAAGAAGCCATCCGGGAGTTGAAAAATATTGATCCTCAACTGAAAGCCATCGTGTCCAGCGGCTATGCCAATGACCCGGTAATTGCCCAATACCAGGAGTATGGGTTTATGGAATGTATCCCCAAGCCGTACAACTTGCAGACCCTGGCACAGGTTTTAAAGCGAGTGTTGAATGGGGAAAAATCCGACCCGTAATCCCTGGGTTCTGTCCGTTATTCCCGGAAGTTGAAATGGACCCCCCGCTTAGTGCTCCCTTGTTTCTGTTTCGATTCAACCGAAGCCACAACATCTCTTCCCGGGCATGAAAAATCTCCTAAAATGTTATCCTTTCATGATATTTCAGTATAGAGCGTTTTGTATATTGTTATTCCGGGAACGGAAGTGAATGGCGTAGCCTCATGTTCGGAAGTGGTGTCACAAGTAAGGCAGAAGATGCCTTCTCGAATCATCCGGTTTAAATGTAGATAGGATAGGAATTCGTTTGCAAAACCGTTTGTTAACCTTTCTCCAGAAATTGCCAACCTGGTTTCCGGTAGCCCTGGGGGCATTGCTGATCCGCCTGCCCTTAATCTTGCTCCCGGGCGCCGGTCGGGATGAAGCGACCTATCATTACTGGGCTTACCATCCCGAACCGGCGTACTCGCCGTTATTGCAACTGGCAATTCGAGTGTCTGATTGGCTGCCGTTTTCTTCACTGGGGAAATTGCGGCTCCCTTCCATTCTCAGCGGGATTATCGTCATCTTCCTGTTTGATCGGTGGTTGCAAGATCGCAAAATTCCCCCCTCTCTTAAAATATTGCTGTTAAGCACATTTGCCCTAACCCCATGGCAAACTTACGTGGGCGCCATTTTGCATCCCGACAACCTCCTGTTGCTATTGATACTATTGTTTCTAATTCTGTTAAAGCGGAGATGGTATGGGGTGGCAATGTTGGTTGCCGGTTTTGCATGTTGGGCAAAACTAACCGGTTTACTGTTATTGCCGGTGGCAATTGGAGTTTTGGTTATCGACCCCGAAATCTCACGAAAGAGCCGGTTCAGATATGGCATCATGGGAATAATGGTTGCTTTGCCGGTGGTCGTCTGTCTTCGAGGGGGAATGTTAGCTGCCATGACGGAATTCGGAAAAATCGCACCAGCTTCTCCCGTTTACCAGAAGGTACTGGTGGCGGTTCTGACGATACTGTTGTTGGCAGGTCCGGCGCTTCTGATATTTTCCTTCGTCGGGGTGCGTTCGATTCACTTCCGGAAGCGGTTGGTTACGGACATATTGCCGGAACAACTGGCAGCCTTGCTAATTGCCCTGGTTCTGGTAGCAGTGTTTGGGGCAGCAGCCATTTTTCAGGGGCAAATAAAAGGGAATTGGGTTCTGCCGGCGTTAATTCTTTTACCCCCCCGGCAAATCTCCCTCAAACTCCGACGATGGATGGTCAGCGGCTTGGCGATTTCACTACTGTTAAGCGCCGGGATGGTGCTTGCCTTGACTCATCCCGGGCTCCTGGCAAAAGTAGAAGCACATCTGACCTTTTTACCGGGTAGTTATTCGCTGCAAGCCGGTACCCGGGAAGCCAGGGTCTCCCGCACCCGCTCCTGGGCACAGCGGGCTATGGAATATCAATCGATAGCGCCGTTTGCCCGACAGCTCCATTATATCTGGCAGCGGGAAAGACCCCGCGGTGCAAAATTCCCACGATGGATCATCTGTGATGATTACGGATTGGCAGCCCAGCTTATTTATGCCTGGAAATCCACCGGGAGCAACATGATCATTCCGACCGATCCACTTTTCAAAAACACCTTGCCGCCACTCGATGCTTCCCGGGAGGTTGCGGAAATTATGTTGCTTTCCGTTCAATTGCCGCTTCCCCGGCTGTCACCACTCAATGTCTTAATGGAAAACGCCGGCACCGTACGTCATCCCATTAGCAAAACCCCGGTTCGGATTGCTTTTCTGCGAAATCCCCTGCCGCCCGATTTGTATCTTTCCGGACTTGAACATCCAATCAACAAAACCGATGCAAAAAATGAACATTCCGGAGAAAACGATGACATTTTTCATGAACCCAATTAGAGAGCATGCCATGCCAACAGGGAAATATCTTTCCATATTTCTTACCTTCCACCTGTGGCTGGCAATTGGGATGGTACCGGTAAACGGACAAACCCCGGTGAACATGCCCGCGCCGGAAAGTCTCCACCACCCTTTCGATGAGATTTTACAGCGTTATGTAGTGGGCACCCGATTTGATTACGACGCCCTTGTCAAGCATCCGGAAGATATTCGGAAACTGGATGCATATATCAAATCCCTGGAGGAAATCGATCCGGACAGCCTCAATCATAACCGGGCGCTGGCGTATTGGATTAACATGTACAACGCTGCAATTTTAAGACTGGTAATCACAAATTACCCGGTGCAAAGCATCAAAGCCATTAAAGCGTGGTGGGTGCTGCCGCCCTGGTTAAAAAACGTGGTAAAAGTAAACGGAAAGAATCTCAATTTATATGAGATAGAAAACGATATTCTGCGCCCGCAGTTTAAGGATGCCCGGATCCATTTTGCCATCAATTGCGCATCGATCGGCTGCCCGCCGTTGTGGAACCATGCCTACAGCGGGGATAAAATGGATCAGCAGTTGGATGCGGCTGCTACCCGGGTGATTAATGACCCCCGCTGGGTGACCATCACCCCTACGGAAATTCGATTGACCAAAATTTTTGACTGGTATAAGGAAGATTTTAAAGCCGATGCCGGTTCCATTCGTGCTTTTCTGCGCCGCTATCTTCCTGAAGAGCAGGCAGCGTTGTTGGATGCCGGCAAACCGCTGGTGTTTTTCGACTACAACTGGAATTAAAATAAAGTTGAACAAACCGCTCAGCAGTAATTATATACCCCCGTGTATTCGGAAACCAATCTAAAAATTTGACAGGTGATGGA
>CAYYGL010000183.1:0-9640 GCA_964471235.1 uncultured Calditrichaceae bacterium | reverse complement strand
GTATAACTAATTTTGAGAAAATAAACTAAGAACTTTTATAACCTGAGTAGTTACAGAATATCTATTAACAAATTCAATTTGAATTTTGACGGAGGAGATTTTTAAAGATGTTTCAATTATACAAAAGGTTATAAAAAATGCAAGGAAAATATACGGCAACTTTTCTAACCGTGAGTTCCGGGTAGGAAATTGTCTTTGACTTTTTCCCCTTCTGTATATTTTTTAAGATATAATTTTTAACAGATATGATTCGTACAACCCCTTCACCCAAACCAATCCTCCCATCCGTAATCGCCGTTGTAACAGGAAAATACCCACCGGAAACCATACCACTATCCGACAGGAAGAAAAGATTTATCAGAACATTCGGGTACTCAGTTATGTCAAAACTCGGGGGGGGGAGAGGAATTGAAATTGATTATTTATGATTGAAAATTCGTGATCTGCGATGTGGAAATAAAAGAGAAATGCCGCTATGCGGCGATGCATAACTCGCATACATATCAAAGGCAACAAACAAATAAGATGAATAAAGTGCATCATCGGTTTAGAACATGCTTGAGCGTTACCGTTTTGCCTTCCGGGCAATTATTGGGTCTCAATCCTTGTGTATGGAGTAGTGGAGAAAATAACATTTTTTGGCAAAATGTCAAGGGAAAAATGTGGGACTGGCAGCCCGGTGAGGCGGCGTCACATTAAGGGAGCAATGTTGTGATGTGCATCCGCAGCAGGATAAAGAGGATGTCAAAATTCAGCTCGTTGTAGTGAATAAACACGATTGTTTTTCTGTAACCTCTGCGTTTTCTGGGGTGAATAATATATAGGTCAAATTTTTGCCGTTCTTCTATCGTCTCAAGAAGAAAAATATAAAAACGGATTTGAGAGACCCTAAATGATTACTCGTTGCCGGGTTTCAACACCAATAAGCTGTGTTTCTTTTCATACACCCGGTTTTTGCTGAAAGGCACATTCCAGCGCCCGCCGCTTAACATCATTTCCAGAAAATCATCATAATGGGGACTGAAGGGATTGCCGGATTGCCCCAAATTCCCGTTGATGGTGAACCCATCCACATCCGCCCAGTCCAGCACAAAGCGCATACTGGGCGCCACCACACATGCAAATTCACCGGACTGACGGTTAAAATGATGCTGATTCACATTCAGGGTACCTCGATCCCCGCCCATGGGAAACGGTCCCCGGGAAAGATGCAGCCAGCTATCCAGCAATTTTATTTTGGACAGGGGATGGTGGATGATCAGATGGCTTACCTCCCCATATTTTCTGCCCTCATAGTTTTTAAGTACATTTTGCAATGCATTGCCGGAAACATCGGCAAGCGTTTCTTTAATTCCTTTTGTGTACTGGTTGTCAATTACCCCCTCCACCGGCTGGGAGAGCACCTCCTCCAGAATGTATTCTCCGGATTCCCATTCTTCGCCCAGTTCATCTTCAAACACCGCACTTGCCAGAAACTGCCACCAATAATTGAACAGGGCAGCCATTTCGCTGTCTTCATTCATATTGCCATCCCAATGTTCAATGTTATCCGCCAGTTCCGGACGCTGTATCTTGCGGGCACCTTCTGCCATCAGGTTCTTCCAGCGCAGGGCAAAGCCGGAAATACGGTCTAACTGCATCGCCTCAAAATCTTTTCCAGAATATTTCGTTTTCGCCTCCAGCAGCCGGGTGATGCGGGTAATGCGGTAGGGGTCGTAAAAGCCGGGTATCTCATACTGCCATTTCGGTGAGACAATCTGATTGTTGCAGGTTGCCAGCCATCCCTCCGGCGGATTTAAGATGTGGGGAGTTTGCTCCAGCGGATAATACCCGTGCCATACGTTGGTGCTGTCTTCCCCGGGGAGTTCCCGGAAGGTCTCCCGGTATGAACGGCGGGGAATGGGTGTTCCCAATTGATAGCCGATGTTGCCGTTGATATCCGAATAGGTCCAGTTGGCATCCAGGGCGCCAAAACGGGTAACGGCGCGGCGAAATTGTTCGTAATTCGTGGCACGATGCAATTTCAGTGCTGAGGCGACCATTTCTGCCGGACTAAAATCGTACCCCGCCCAACGCACCGCCAGCACCGATGCTGAGTCAGATTGAATCACTGGTCCCAACGGGGTAATATACACCGGTATATGCACCGGCTGTTTTTTGCCCTGGATATGGATGGTCTCATCAATTATTCGGAGCGGCTGGTAGCCACGAGGAGTCAAGATTTTCAAGGAATCTTCGGGGGCGCGGCGGTAGCGGTAGTAATCCGTCACATCCACCGAAGAGACGGTGAAGGCGTAGGCAATGGCATCGTTGTGCCCCATTACGACCAGGGGCAAACCGGGAGCCGTTACACCCAGCACGTTGGTACCCTGCCGGGAATGAAGTCCTGCAATATACCAGAACCCCGGTACTTGATTGACTGCCAGATGGGGATCGCTGGCATGGAGGGCTTTCCCGGATACCGATTTGCCGGGGGAAACCACCCAGGAGTTGGAGGCATTCGCCATCCGGTAGGGAAAGGGGTTTCCGTTTAGAAACGATTTGATGAACGGATCATGCACGGTTGTCGGCGACCACTCTTTGTATTGTTTCAAAGCGGTATCGATGTCTTCACCGAGCTGCCCGATCAGTCGATGAAACATCTGGTCGCGCGCCATCAGGGAGTGGGAGAACCAGGTCTGGTAAAACGCAATGCCCAAACAGTCTTCAACGGTCCAGGGTTTTGGGGTAGCTCGCAGCAAAAAGAACTCCGGCGGCAGGGTTCCGTGCTGACGAATCCAGGCATTGATCCCCCGGCAATATTGTTCCAATGCCGTCTTTGCTTCCCGGGGAAGGTTGTTGATATCTCCGGCGGCTTTTCGAGCGAATCCCAGGCGGCGCTGCTGCACATCTACCATGAAGGCTAACTGACCGAACACCTCGGAAAGAGTGCCCTGTACAAAGTGGCGCACCAACTCCATCTGGAACAATCGTTCCGAGGCGTGCAGCCAGCCCAGGGCAAAATACAGGTCTCCATCGGTTGCTGCCCAAACCTGGGGAATGCCTTTGGCATCAAAGGTGATTTCCACCGGGTGAGAGATGCCGCTTACCGTAACGTCACCCTGGTAATCGGCAACCGAGGAGGTCAACCACCAGCGAACGTCAAACCAGGCGGCAATTAACAAAATCAGCACGATTCCTAAAATCCATAATAAAACTCGTTTCACAGTTCCTCCGGGAAAAGTTGTCCTTTTCTCTTATCTGGTTTACGATGATAGGGAAATTAGGGAATTGAAAGGAATTTTCAAACAGGAGAGTTTTTATGGGGGAAAGGATTCCACACACAAATCCGAGATGCCGGATAAACAAAACTTCGCAATTCAAAAATCGGATATCGCCGATCGGAAATACAGCACGGCAATGAATGATATACGATTGGCGATTGACGAAAAGTTATTTTGATGTTTCCACAATCTCAACTTACTCCTCCGTCAGCCCGTAGAGGTCCTATACCAGGGCCGAAGGGCTCCCTTTGGGATTGTCAATCCGGCGCTGGAGTTGGGTTTTTTCTTGCGGGAGGGTAACATGCTGCAAGCGGCGGGCAGGTCTAACATGGTTTCTACCTGTTGCCCCCGCTATGACGGGGCGGGTTTTTTAAGGGATCCATCTCTCATCATATTCAACCCCAAAGTGTTTTAAAAGAGCAATATATTCTGCTCGAAAATTTCTTTTCTGATGATGTTTCTCCTGATTTTTGATGTAATTGATAATGCTTTGGAGTTGAGACCTTCCGTAGCTAAACGCACCGTATCCTTCCTGCCAGGCAAATTTTCCCCGGAACCAGTTTTGTTCATTGATAAAGTTTGTGGAGTTTCGCTTGATTTCCTTTACCAAATCGGAGATGTTTTTTGAAGGGTTGAGTCCGACAAGAATGTGGATATGATCCGGCGTGCCGTTAATAATGATAGGTTTGTGTTTCAGGTTTTTGATGATGCCGTTTATATATTGGTAAACACGTTGGCGTTTTTCATCATGCAAGAGATTGGTGCGTTCTTTTACGGAGAAGACGATGTGGATATAGAGTTAGGTGTAGGTGCTCATCATATCCCCCTCACATTTGTTGATCTCAATTTGCTACAAATGTTGAACCCCTTCGGGGTTCTGTGTGGTTTGGCTGGTTTTTGTTTCTCTACAATTATTGAACGCCTCCGGGGTTCCTTCGCGATTCTATATTGTCCATCTCTACCTACACCGCTAACCAATCCCGCCACGGAGTGGCCCCTTCGGGGAAGGGATTGAACATTTGTAGGAAAAAAACCACCCATCAATGTAATAACAACCCCGGAGGGGTTGAACAAATCGTTCTACCTCACCCCCTCCTCCACAATTCCAATATCCTCCTCCGTCAGTCCGTAAAGCTCGTAGACCAATTGGTCAATCCGGCGGTCGGGTATGCGCCCTTTCTGGGTGATGGTGGAGTCTCAATGCGTTTCAAGCGAAGGCTCTGTTGTCTGCCCCGGCAGGGCAACTGGTAATAGTCTTTCGATTTACCGGCGGGAAAAAGCTTAGCGGAGGTGCGTGGGAGTCGAACCCACCTGCCCCGGTCTGCCGGGACACGCGCGGCTTTGAAGGCCGGGGGAGACACCGGTCCCCTTCCACCTCCGGAATGAATTTCGGCTAAACGAGCTACTCATCGGTACCTAACCGTCAAACAGCCTACAGTCTGTCAGCCCGTTTTCCAAAACCTGCTACTCGCTTAACTTCTGTTTTAAATAGTCAATGCTGTCAATGCGGATTGGGTCTTTCTCATTCAGCATCGCCAGGTGATAGCTTGCCCAGTCGCCGACATAAATCAAGGAAAACATGCGCGCCAGGCGGGACTTGCCCTCGGCAAAAATTTCTCCCAGCGGAAGGTTATATTTCCGGATAACCTCCTTGCTGATTTCAATCCGCTTCTGCATCCGGGGCGTCTCGTCAGAGGAGCGCAAGATGATAATTCGCAGATGCTTGTTCAGTTCCGTCATCCCTTCCCAACCCATAATCTCGTTATGATTCAGTTCCGGGAAAACATTGCTGAACGCCATGGTTTTGGCGTTTTCATTGAATTGATTTCGCCAGCGCACCGGCACCGGGTAGAGATAGGGCACCGCAGTGTAAATTACCGGAAATGCGTGATAAATGCTCTGGGCGATATTATTGGCAAGATTGCTGCCGGTGTTCTGTTCCGGGTTGAAGCGAGCCGCCAGCTCTCGCAGGAGGCGTTCGGTTTCCGTAACCTCCCGGGCTTTGACAATCCTGCCCTGTATTTTGTCCAGCAAATAGTATAACGAAAAAAACAAATAGCCCAATGCCTGGCGGGGCGGATAGCCTGCTGGAATTTTGATATGGGGGAATCCTTTTTGAACACACAGGGTTTCCAATTCACCGCCGGAAGATATCCCGACCACCGTCGCCCCATTTTCCATTGCCTGCCGGGTTGCCGTTAAGGTCTCCTCGGTATTCCCGGAATAGCTAATGGCAATAAACAGGGTGCTCTCATTCACATACCCCGGGATGTCATATCCCCGCAGCACCTGCATGGGGATGGGAAGTTGTTCCGCAGCAAACGCAGCAAACAACTCGCCGGAAATAGCAGAACCGCCCATCCCGGCAAATATCAGATTCCGAAAAGCGGATAACTCCACATCTACCGTAACATTTTTCATCATCTTTCGGGTTTCGGAAATCTGATCGGGAAATCCTTTTAAGAATGTGAGAAAGTTAGAACGATCATAATCCAGCATAGTGTATGGTTCCTTTCTTTACGAGTTAATTTGATAACGATGTTTTCCCAAACATTTAAAATTATTGTCCGTTGTCAGCCGCCTTCAATGGGGCAGGCAGCCATCAACGGTCCTGCAATCGGTAGACTGCCGAATGGTTCCAAAATGGTACCACCGGCCATTTCCCGGGCAATCAATTATCCACATAGATATCTGGAAATTTTTGATGGAAAAAATCTTTTACCACTGCCACCACCTCTCCGGTAGTAGTTAATGATTGCACCTTCCGGTATAGTTGTTCGCATTCCGTAATGGACAGTTCCCGGATAATGCGTTTGATCTCCGGTATCACCGTGGGAGAGGCGCTAAAGCAATGAATGCCAATGGCTAACAGCAATGGAATGGCAAGCGGATCCCCTGCCATTTCACCGCACATCCCCACGGTAATGTTTTCCTTTTGCCCGGCATCGATAATCATCTTTATCATTCTTAAAATTGCCGGGTGAAAATGGGAATATAGCTTGGCGACCTTCTCATTACCGCGGTCTACTGCCAGGGTATATTGCACCAGGTCGTTGGTGCCGATGCTGACAAAATCAACCTCTTTCGCCAGCACATCTGCCAGAATCACCATCGAGGGAATTTCAATCATCACCCCTAATTCAATTGGTTCGCCGAACGGTTTCCCTTCTTTGCGGAGTTGGGCTTTAGCTTCTTTTAGCAGTTCCTTGACCTGGTAAACTTCATCCAACCCGCTAATCATGGGCAGCAGAAGCTGGACATTATGCTGGCGGTTGGCACGGAGAATGGCTTTCAGTTGCGCTACAAACCCGATTTTATGGTCCAACCAGAAACGAATGGCGCGCCAGCCCAGAAAAGGATTTTCTTCCTGGGTGGTCAGAATACCGGGCAGCACTTTATCGCCCCCGATATCGGCGGTGCGGATGACTACCTTTTGAGGGTAAATTTTCTTCGCCACCCGGGTATACATCTCCGCCTGCTCGTCCTCGCCGGGCAAATCGGGACGATTGATAAACAATCCTTCCGTCCGATACAACCCGATTCCGTCGGCATTGACCTGCTTCACCTGCGCCAACTCTTCCTCAAATTCGATATTGGCATGCAGACAGACCTTTTTACCGTCTCTGGTAACCGACTCCCGGGCACTTTCTTTTAGGAGTTTTTTCTCTAAGGATAGAAAATGCTTCTGTTCTTTTTTGTAGCGGTTTATGGTGGGGGGAGAAGGATTGAGGATAATCTTTCCGTGGGTGCCGTCCAGAATTACGATGGAGCCGGTTTCTGCCATTTCGGTAACTTTTTTTAATCCCACAACCGCCGGAACCGAGAGTGCTTTCGCCACAATTGCAGTATGAGAGGTTCTGCCACCGGCATTGGTGGCGAACCCCAGCACATTTTGTTTATGAAGATTCACCGTCTCCGATGGGGTGAGGTTATCGGCAATCACAATCGCCGGATGATCAATGGATATGGAGGTGGGCATTTCCCTGCCCAAAATGTGTTGAATGATCCGTTCCTTTAGCGCATGGATGTCTAAAGCTCGTTCCCGAAAATATTCATCGGACATCTGTAAGAAGTGCTCTTTCTTCTCCCGAAAGATAAGAAAGGTGGCGTAAGCGGCATCATAGAGCTTGCTTTCAATCAATTCTTCCACCTCCCGGAGAAAAATATCATCTTCCAAAAAAGCAATTTGCACTTCCATTATTTCCGCCAATTCATCCCCATATTGGTGCTGGGTTTTCCGGTAGGTCTGTTTCAATTCCTCTAAAACGGAATTGACGGAATTGCGGAAGGTTTGAATTTGCTCCCCAACCTGCTCTGCGGAGATGATGGTGGGCACCGGATCCCAGGTAAGTTCCGCAAATACAAAGCAAGGACCAATACTTATCCCGGGAGATGCCGGAACACCTTCCAGCACCACTTCTCTTTTTTTGTTTTTTTCCTCCGGCATTTTACTCATAAAGTTTCAATGGATGATGGTGGATTAAAAGCCACACGTTGCGGATTTTCCCACCGGAACCGTTTCGCAGTTGTCTTAAGCCACTGAGTACTTCCGGCTATTCCTCGTTAAAATTACTTTCCAACAGATTCTCAATAGCCGCCATCGCTTCCCGGGCATCTTCTCCTTCAATAATGACTTCGATTTCACTGCCATATTCTGCCGCCAGAGACATTAACCCCATGATGCTCTTCCCATTTGCCACAAAACCATCTTTTGCCACTTTAATGTCCGATTGAAATTGACTGGCGGTTTTCACAAACAAAGCTGCCGGTCTGGCGTGTATCCCGAATTTATTATTTATCTGAAACGTTTTTTTGATTAAATCATCACTCATAGAGCTTAATAACAACCTGTTTAAAACCGGTTAAGGTTTAATGATTGGATATCCTAACCGCTAAGCCACTAAATTCGTAAGGATACATCAACAATCTCAATCTCGTGAAGGATAACGGTAACCCTATCACCACAGTTACAATTAAGTATACTTTAATGAGCAAACAAAACGTAACTCCGTCAAATAACACGGTAAAACACAATTCCCGAGACAATTCCCAACAGCAATGTCAGATAGATTGAGAGATAAAACCGTTTTGTGAACTTGTAGATGAACATATAGGCGGTCATTGAAACAACCATCATCAACAAGTAAAAAGGATTTTCCTGAATTAGTGTACGAATTAAAAAGACGAAAAACAACAAAAAGGCGATCACACCGATGTAAAAATAAGCGGATTCCAGCTTCCGGAAGCGGTTTTTGTGGATGAATTTGTGTACCTCTATACCATACCGATACCCTTCCAGAATGCCTTTAATGCGGAAATAGATATGGGGGATGTTATACAACAGGAAGGTGACGAGCAGCGCAACCATCCGCGTGGTTTGAGATTGAAACAGGATCAGGGTCATGACCCCGAAAATGAGCGATGCCGGTTTGATGGTCGCCCAGAAGAGGGTGTCGCCCAGTCCGCCCAGAATGGTGATTAGCAAATCCTTCACCCGGCTGATTTGCTCTTCTGCTTCTGCTTTGCCGTTGGCTAAGGCTTCTTCCAGGTGGATGGAAACCCCCAGGGCATACGAGGTCATATAGGGATGAGCATTGAAAAATTTCAGGTGACGGCTCAAGAATTCCTTCTGGGATTGGGGATCATCATACAGCCGTTTCAAAATCGGGATCAGGCAAATCCCGAATCCCACCGAGATTAGAGTCCGATAGTTCCAGACCGACTGCACAAAGAAGCTTCTCAATAAGACCCGAAAGATATCCCACTTCCGGATTGAACAGCGGGTCGATGCCGGCGCCTGCTCCGGAGGTGCCTCCGTCCGGGACGGCTTCATCTGCAATGCCCTCTTTTTTATTTTCTCTTCCCGCATGGCTTATTCACTTTTTTGGCTTCTTGCCGGTTGCATGTAGACCGCCCGGTGACCAACACAATGCTAACTGACTCACATATCCTCAATTCCTGTATTGAATCGCCATACCCCTCATCGTTTCCGCAATGCGTTGTAAAACAACTGCCCGGTTAAAAACAGCCCGATCCCCCAGATAGTGGGTTTTACAAAAACAAGAGATTTTTCCTGCGCCAACGGATGAAAACCGGCTGAATAATGCAAAATGAATTCGGCAGCAATAATTCCCAGAAATGCCAGGCAACTCATTAAAACTAAATAAAGGAAAATACTGCCCACATCCAATAAGATGATTTTCTTAAAGCTGGCATGCTCCGCTGCCTTCAGGGTTAATCGTAATATCCGGTCGTTTAATTTCCGATCTTTCACCGTCAACCAGGCGCCCAGGTAACTGACTCCAATGCCGATGAGAAACGCGACGGTTAGCACCAGGTTGGGGTAACCGAGGCTGCTGAGGAGCAACACCGCGGCA
>CAYYGL010000182.1:0-9663 GCA_964471235.1 uncultured Calditrichaceae bacterium | reverse complement strand
TTTCGGTTTGGGCATCTTACATCTCCTTGTTCGGTTATCGAAAGATAAGCAGGAAGGCACTAAACTAAAAATTATAATATAGGGAATTTTTTACTGAAACAGTACGCCTAACGGCGCGGTGAGCCGGTTTCGTTTGAGGAAGTGCTTTTACCTCCCAGGGAATGGTCACTTTCGGCCAAAGATCGTTTCGTTTCCCCTCACAATTCGATCTCTATTGGTTATTTACTTTTGATACACATCTTTTCAATCGAACGAAATTACCATTTTTTTTGATTTTGCAATTGACATGATTTTGGTTTCAGTGTAAATTATGCCCCGAAAATAAAGATTATTAAGGAATTGAAAAAAAAACGGTAAGTAAAAGAGGAATTAATAGCGGATGGCACATCACAAGTCGGCAAAAAAGCGAATCCAGATTGCGGAACGGCAACGGATTAGAAATCGGTCCTATAAATCACGTATGAAAACGGCAATGAAGCGGGTTCTGGAAGCGGAATCGAAAGACGCAGCCATGGAAGCTGTGAAGAAGGCTTATGCTATCATTGATAAACTGGTCAGTAAAGGGATTATTCCCCGTAATACTGCTGCCAACAAAAAATCTCGATTAATGAGACATATCAATTCAATGAGTTAGTGTTAGCGTTCCCTCCTCAACCCAAAAGAAACCGCATGCTATTTCCCACCTGGCGTGCGGTTTCTTTTTTGTACATCAATAGCTGCTATGAATTACCCGATAGGGATCACTCCAGGATGAATGAATCGGGATAAACCGGTGGGAATTTAGAGAATACAGATAACGCAGACGAGACGGTTGCTCCCGGAAAGATTTGATGATACCGCCTTCCCCGGGGGAAC
Source organism: uncultured Calditrichaceae bacterium (assembly GCA_964471235.1). Classification (GTDB taxonomy): domain Bacteria; phylum Calditrichota; class Calditrichia; order RBG-13-44-9; family J075; genus CAYYGL01. The sequence continues at coordinate 8,808 of CAYYGL010000182.1, read as the reverse complement.
ACACAAATCCCACCCAATTTTTATGTTTTATAAATTACCGGGGATTTTTGCGATTGGTCATCAATCCCTCAATACTGTTTGCATATTTCTCCGGGTCTTTAATCTTCTGGATGCGAATCATATCCACCAGCATGGCGCCTTTGGAAAGGGCGCTTGCCTGCATGGTCAACATTAAACTGCTGTTAGGCGGGCAGTATAATATTTTTTTGGATTGAACATGCTGCCATTCCGGTTCCACTATCGACACGAAAATGGTGTTGGTAATCTCATGGTCCGAGATGGTTGCCAGTTCCACATATCCCCCTACATCGAGTGTCTTTCCCCAGCACTCAATCATAAAATAGCCGCCGTTACGCACCGGCCGGGTGATGAAGCTGGCGGTGGGTAAAACGCTTCCCCCGTTAATCTGCAACGCATTTTTACCACCCCCGGGCGGGGTATCGTGGGTGAGCCGGTAATCTCCTGCCCAGTACCAACTTAACGTGTCCTGTGGATTTTCAAAGGAATTTACATAAACCGTTGTCCCGCTTGGCTGCCGGTGAAGAGATGACACGCAACCGAAAGGGAGAAACAGCCAGATACCAAGCAAAAACATCCCCACCATCCGGATTGCCGTTCCGGTTGGCACCTCCTTACCCCTGCCCTTTACTGAATTGAAATAAAATGCACCCATTGGCACCTCCTTATGAAACAGTTGAAATGTATCTCCCTCAATCCCCCTCGATGATTCTATGCAAATATTTTACAGTTTTAACGGTTTATTACATCCGCGTGTTTGAAGGGGGTGTTTCCCCCTGATAATTGATTTTCGCTCTCCATCTTTCTCCCACTTTCTTTTCCCCTTTAAATCCCCGGATTTTTTAGCATTTGCAGGATCGCCATCCGAGAAACCGAGAGGTGAGCAATCGTGTTCTTCGTCCATTCTCCAGCAGGAGGTGTTCAGATAGGTGCAATTAACGTACCTGGCACCATGGGGGAGTCATTACTGACTAATTGGTTCTGTTGGGTTGCAAAAACTTTCCCTGTTTTGAAAATAAATACTTGATTATTCACGAGGTATGCATTATCATTTCACAAAAAAGCGGCAGGATTTTTTCATGAAAGTGCTTCATACCGCTGATCTCCATCTCCAGGAATATAATGATGCTCGATGGAACAGTTTGAAAGAAATCGTTCGGTTGGGGAAAGCCGAGGCGATTGATGTTCTGACAATTTGCGGAGACCTGTTCGAGAGCACTCACCATGCCCATAAACTTCGTCCCAAAATTCGGGAAATATTTAGTGGGCTTCCGTTTACGGTGCTGATTATTCCCGGGAATCACGATGCCGAGGCATATCCCGATGGTGTGTTTTTGGGAGAGAAGGTGACGGTGATTCGCGATTTGCTCACCCCGGTGGAATTGGGGGATGTCTTCTTCTGGGGATTTCCCTTCGAGGAGATGCCGCCGGAGGAAATCCTGGAATACCTTCACCTTGCCGGGGAAATGGCTCGAAAACGCTCTTTTGAGAAACGCCGTGACAGCGGCACCCATCAACCGGGGAGCAGAGAGGAAAAACAAAAAGTGCATGTGCTGCTTTTTCATGGGGAATTGTTGGATATCGTGGATGGCTGGTCCCAGTATGGCGATGAAGGGAAACAGCGCTACCTGCCGGTTAAGTTGAGCTACTTTCGTACTCTTCCCTGGCACTATGTGCTGGCAGGTCATTTTCATATCAATTTCAGCGTGCACCGGATTGAAGAGGAGCGTTTTTTTGTTTACAGCGGGTCGCCGGTTTCCATCACCCGGCGGGAGCTGGGCACCCGGCAGGTGAATTTGTTTACCATTGGGGGTCCCCCGGCATCTTTCCCCCTGCATACCCCTTATTATGAGAAGCTGGAATTGCATCTGAATCCGTTTCTGAAACAGAACCCGGTGGAAATCCTATCGGAACGGCTGGCAGCCCTGCCGGAACATGCCTATTTACTGGTCGAGATTGACGGCTATTTTGACGGCAAGCAGTTGGAGATGAGCGAAGAAGAATTTCATCGGGCGATTTCCAAACTGATTGGAAAAAGAATGGAAGTGGTGCGTATGGAATTCCGGGATATCCGGGAAATTATGGAGGATGATTTGTTCAAAAGATTTATGACCCGCTTGAACCGCATTTCACTAGATGACACGGAAAAGCAGTCTATCGTTCAATATGCATTACAGGCAATGATTGAGGCGCGTCCATGAAACTTGAGGAATTTTCCATTCGCAGATATGGTCCTCTCCGGGATTCGGGAAAAATTCGGCTGGCGAACTTTACCCTGTTCTGGGGAGAGAACGAAGACGGCAAAACCCTTACCCTGGAGGCGCTCCTCCGCCTGCTGCTGGGTAAAGTACGTAAAATTTTTCCCGGAATGGACCGGGTAAAAGAAAGTCCCGACGGGTATGCGGTAATTGATACGCACAACGGCGCCCCGATTACCCTGCCGGAGCAGGGGGATATCACCAGCGTATGCGGTCTCCCGCCGGAAGTGTTTGCCAGCCTGTTTGTGATTCGCAACAGCGACCTGTCCATTGGGCGGGAAAGTAAATTCTATGGAGATGTGACCGAACGGCTAACCGGTTTGCGTACCACTCAACTCCATCGCATTAAAGACCGGCTCCGGGCGTTGGGATATTTTACCGATGGACTGGATACTGTCAACACCAAAGAAAGCAATCACTTAAAACGACGGATAGCTCAGGCACAGGAATTGTTGAAAATTTGCGAGGCACTGCTGGTAGAAGCCAAAACGTCCGGCTACGACAGCCTGGAGGAAACCCTGGTGGATTTGCAAATTCAGGAGCAGGCGCTGGAATTGGAAATTAATGCCATTGAAAAAGCACGCTTACAGATGAAATACCAACAGGGTGTGGCACTGGTGGGTAAAATTCGGGAAATGCTCCGTCGTCTGGAATCTTACCGGCAATTTAGCGAAGCGGAATTAAATAACTGGCAGCAAAGTTTATTGATCATTGAAGAGAAGGAACAGGAACGGGAAAATGTTCAACAACAATTTGCGATTTATGAGAAGGAATTGGCAGAGGAAGAGGAAAAACTGGTAGAGTATAAACAGCAACTCCAGGTTACCCGGAACCGCAAACAAAAAGTCGATGACGTGCTGCGACCATTATTACAGACGCTGCAATCTTTTCGCAAAGACTACGCCCGCAGGAATGCCGGAAAACTTTTTATTCAAATCAGCCTGACGGTGTTTGTGTTTCTGTCATTGGGATTTTTGATCGCCCTGTTCGGACGATCCAGCAATTTTTTGGTATTCGGAGCAAGCCTCTCTTCCACCGTATCACTTTTCCTGGCGTTAATTTATTTTTATCGTATTGTCAAACCCCGCGGAGAACTCCACCAGTTGGAAACGGAGGTGGTTCATCATGCCGGTGATTTGGGACTGAAAGCCAAAACCGTTCCCCAGGTGCAGGAACAAATGAGCCGTCTGGAAGAGAGTCTGATGGTTCAGCAGGAGAAAGTCTCTTCCAGCGAGGGCAGGGTGGCATTTTTAGCCAGCACCTGTAAATCTTTACAGGAGGAGCGGTTGGCGGAGATCAATAAGCGTATCCGGGATGCCCGGGAGGAGATTTACCGGATTCAAACCAAACAAGACCTGGACGACATGGCGGCATACCGCCGGAAGCTTCAGGAGCGTCGGCAATTGGAACAGGAAATGAATGAAGCAATGGCGGTACTGAGAAGTCTCTTCGGTAGTCGCGGGGGAGATGTGGCAGAGAATCTCACCTATTGGGAGGAAGAACTTGCGCTGCTCTCGGATTATCGCGATGCCCACAGCCCGGTTCGGTTTGATGAGAAACTGCTGGAAGCCCGGAAAAAAGATTACCACGAATTGACAGAAAAGATTGAAGAGACCCGGGAGAAGTTGAAAGCGTTAGCGGAACAACTGCTGGAAATTGAACGGAAAGCCAGCGAGGTCCTGTTATCGGAAGAAGCCCCGCTTTGCCGCAATCTCAGCGATTTAGGCCGCCTGCAGGAGCACCTGCTTTCTTTTCTGGAAAATATTGAAACCCGACAAAGACAGGTGCGGTTTGCCATGGATATTTTTGATGAGATTGAATTGGAAGAGAAGCAAAAAGTTGGTGATTTGTTCGGCAGGAACAGTCTGACGTCCCGGCTTTATGAGAATATTACCCGCGGGTTATACATTGGCGTGTTCTACGATCCTGAAGAAGGCACTATCCGGGTGGAAAGAAAAGATGGAAAAGTGCTGAGTCCGGAAAAGCTTTCTGGCGGAGCCTATGATCAGCTTTATTTTGCCATTCGTCTGGCGCTGGCAGAAAAACTGCTCCCGGCGGAAAAAGGCTTTTTTATCCTGGATGATCCCTTTTTGAAATCCGATCGGGAGCGGCTACAGCGGCAGATGGAAATGCTCACCGAGAGCGCTGCCCGCGGCTGGCAGATCATTTATTTCTCTGCCAAAGATGAAGTAAAAGAGGTGCTGGAACCGTATATCCGAAACGGAACCGTCTCGCTTCAGCATGTCAGCGGGGTTGTGTTTAAAGCGGAGAGTGTATAAAGGTTCCGGAAATCAACTATCGGCTTTCCGCAGGATAGCCCGTTCGAACGCACCCGCCGGAGGTATCCTCATATCGTTAATATAAACAGATGATATTCTAAACTTGTGCAACGCCGGTTATTCCAGAATAATCCCCCCGCCCAGGCATTGCTCATCATCGTAAAACACCGCCACCTGCCCGGGGGCAATTCCCTGGTCGGGTTGATTCAGCTTTACCGTGGCACGGTTCTCCTCCATAAATTCCAGACGGCAGTGATAAATTCTCTCGCCATGCCGTATCTTGACCTGCAAATTTGGTTTTTCCGGCGGTCGTTCGCAAATCCAGTTGAAATCGCCGGCAACAAAGGTATCCCGGTATTTTTCCCGCACCGTATTTCGCCGGGAGACATAGATGATGTTGTTAACAATATCTTTTTTAACCACATACCAGGGTCCCTGCGCGAGTCCCAATCCCTGGCGTTGCCCGATGGTGTAATAATAATAACCGTCATGTTCTCCCAGTTTCTCTTTGCTGTCCATATCCACAATATCGCCCTTTCGTACGCCCAGGTGCTGGCGAATAAATTCGGAGAATTTAATCTGCCCCAGGAAACAGAGCCCCTGGCTGTCCCGACGCGCCTGGGTCGGTAACTCGAATTGCCGGGCGAATTCCCGCACCTCTTTTTTGGTGTATTTGCCGATCGGAAAACACGCTCGTGCCAGTTGCGGTTGAGTCAAATACGCCAGGAAATACGTCTGGTCTTTTACCGGGTCCGGGGAGCGGTACATTTTGTAACAGTCATCTTCCCGCAGAACCCGGGCATAATGACCGGAAGCCACCTTTTCAAATTCCGGATCAATTTTATCCAGGAATTGCCCAAATTTGATAAGGCTGTTACAAAACATATCCGGGTTGGGAGTCCTCCCGGCTTTTATCTCCTCAATGGTATATTTGATGATGGTATCCCAATACTCTTGCTGCATGGGTACCACTTCCAGCGGCACCCCAACCGTTTCGCAGACGCCCCGGGCATATTTTAAATCTTCTTCCCAGGGACAATCTCCCAAAAAAGAGAATTCCTCCTGCAGCCAGATTTTCAGATAGAACGCAGTCAGGTCGTGACCTTCATCTTTTAACAATCGCAGGGCGACTGAGCTGTCCACCCCGCCGGAAAGTAAAACAGCTATTTTCATAAGTCCTTGTGCTTTCTGTTCGTAACATCTATGAATACGGTGTAACAAATAAATTAGCGTATCATAAGTTTAAAATGATTCCCTTACTACCCAAAGCATAAGCAGGTTCCATTGCTAAAATAACACCGGAACGTTAACAGCACAATCAATTTCGGACGAGGGTAATTTGCGGAATCCATGTTCGATTCCTTTTGAAGCATTGCAGTGAACACTGAACATGAGCCTGCCCTGTAAGAGGATGACTTTGAAACTCAGGATTTCTTAAATTCTACATCCTTAAGTGATGTGGCTCCCCTGGAGCAGGAAAAAGCCCGAATAATGAGAGTATATATTTCGTTTTATACCAATATATAAACATATTTTGGAATTCTCAGTGAAAATTTCTTTCAAAAGACGGTTAAATTTCTTATTTTGTTTTTGCAACATTTAACAAGGCATGATAACTCATTACCGGTTAACTCAAGATGGCAATTCTTTTGAAAAAACATATCGTCGCCACTCCGGGAGTACTGGGCGGCAAACCACGTATTGACAGAACCCGCATTTCGGTAGAACATATTGCAATTGCATACAATTCCGGTCTTAGTATCGAAAATATCGTAGAATCTTACCAGGGGATTACTCACTCAGATGTATTTGCTGCTCTTGCCTATTACTATGATAACAAGGAAGAAATTGATGCGAAAATTAAGCAAGATGCAGAGGAATATAAAAAGATGCATTCCCAAAATCTTCAGGAGACTTCACGGCTTCGGGAAAAAATAAAAAAACGCAAAGTAAAAAAGGGAACAATCAGTGCCGATTAGGTTGTATAATGCTTTCGTTACGATATTGGAGATTCCTGCCCCAATGACGACGTCACCACGTGGTGACGTCGTCATTGGGGCAGGAATCCCCTAATCTTTTTTGATTTGTGCAATTTGTCATGCGCCCATCAACATCCAACAATACCCTACCGACTTCCAATTTCCATTACTCAAAATTTCGCTAAAATGGCGGAAAGCTCTTTGTAAATTTCCTTGATAATCACAAACAACAAAATCCGGTCAAACTGATCAACTAAGATATACGGGAAGGTATCCGGGGAGAGTAGCATATAAATTCCCTGGAGTGCCAAAGGGGACAATGCCGGGCGGGTATGATAGATATCTACCAAACTGAACATGGTGATTAAAATATGTAATTCAAAGTCGTCGGCTGAACCGTCTAACAGCACTTCAATTTCTTCATATTTGCATAGGAGGTCTAACTTTTTGATGGCGATTTCCGTTACCGGTTGAAATTGGGTCAATCCATGTGTTTTGAGGAAACGTTCGACACCGGTTAAGTCCAATCGGCAGGCACAGGGTTTCTCTACCGGTACTTCAAGCTGTCTCGGGTGTATCCAGCGGTTCAGGGTAGCCTGGTACTCTTTCAGAAGAAACTCCCCGGGCAAATATGCGGAATAGCGATGTTGCAAGGCATAATCCAGCACATCCTGCAAAATTTTCAAAAAATCTTTTATCGTCGGGGTAGGTGGGTAAACTGCCTGACGGGCTTCCCATGCCCGGGAGATAATTTTTGCCGCCTGTTGCTGCAAATACTGCTCCACTTCCTCCCGGTAATTCCGGGTAAATTTTTCCCGGGCAAGTTCCTCCAGTTGATAGACCAGGGCCTCGGCTTCTAACACATCGCTATCACGCACCGCTTCAATTTGTTGTACAAACCGTTGATAAATTTCCTGTTGGGCATGGTTCATGTTCACCACAACGATTTTTTGTTTCCGTTCGCTCCGTATCAAAATCCGTTCCAATCTTTTTGCATGTTGCGCGGTTTCTAAAAATTTGTGATAGACATCCAGCGCAGGTTCCAATGCACCGCTGTTATAAAGCCCGGTGGCGGTGCGGTAAAGTTTATTCATTTTTTGGTAAATTTCCAAATTTTCCCGAATCGCATAATAAAATAATGCCCCTGCCAGTAAAATGCTTAGCGACAGAAATAAATACTGCGGAAGATAACTTTTTTCCTGCCAGAAATATTGATTCAGGTTGTGCCATTTGAATTTTATTTTTTTTAGCAGGCTCACCAGCGGATGCCGGCTGAGCCTCCGCAACTCCGTGAAAGAAGCAATCCCGAACATCCTCTGTAACTCCGCCTGCGGATCCCCGCTTTCGATGCTCCGGCGTATAAATTCGTCAAATTGATCCTGCCCGAAATGCTTTCTCAGGTAAACGGCGCCGTTATAATATTCCTGATAATTATCCGGCAATGTGCTGATGGTTTCTCCCCGGATACGGATTCGGGGGTTGCCGCTTAACGCCAGAGCTGCCATCTCGTGAAACCAGGAGGGCAGCCACACCGATTTCGGATACCCGCAACGTGCGTTGATAAACGCATGAACAAACTCGTGTTTAATGGTCTGGTAAAACCCCTCCACATCCGGAATGGGGGTTCCTTCCAACCGGTAATAAGCATAGTACATCACGATGAAGCGGGAAGCCCGCAGGGTGTAGCCGGCTTCATGAGGGGCGGATATAGCCCTGCCCGGACGCTCCATTACCAGCACAAACATCATCCCTTCCGGGGGGCGCAGGTGCAGTCGTTTTTCAAAGATTTCGGCAATTTCCTGATACGCCTGTTGCGAGGCACGGATTAGTTGCTGATCCTGCCATTTTTTGTGAAGAAAGGCAAAAAATATATGCTCCCTGAGCACATGGCTTTCCGCCGTTTCAAAATCCTGCATCATGTTTTGCAAATTATGCGCCAATTGCAAATCGTGAGCGTTTAACTGAAAATTTTGTTCAAGGCTTTTCAAGCGATGGGGAAAGTTTTTTTGCCATTGGGTAACCGCTGCAAGGCTGGTCAAACGCGGGTTTAACAAGCGCTCCATCAAAAAATGATAAGGAGGTGGGGAAAGAGATTCACTGGTAGGCGTTTGGGCAATCCCTGCCTGTATAAACCAGAGGATAATGAAAAGAATTTTCACACGGATCGTCTGGCGTAAACCGGCACCCGGAACATAGGGCTGCCCACCAACCCCTTTCTGACCGGCAATGAATCTCATGGAAATTGACCTGTTCAATTAACGTTGGCCAAAATAT
>CAYYGL010000181.1:0-9713 GCA_964471235.1 uncultured Calditrichaceae bacterium | reverse complement strand
GTGGCGGGAGAAACTGCCGGTACCGCGATTTATGGAGACTTCCCGGAATTTGCTTCCCCGGCTTGCCCGGCACATTCCGGAAACTTTTCGATCGACCGACGCCACCCGGTTACGCCGCTGGTTTTTGTTGTATTCCGGTACAGAGCCCGGGGCACCGGCGCTTCATCAATGGCTGGAGCGGATTCAAATCTATTTTGAAAAACAACGCCCCAACAGCCAGGGAATATATGAAGGCGTTTTAAGCAATTTCCCGGAAATTGTGGCACATTTGTACCAGCGGTTTCAAAATAAGCCGTTTTCCATCACCCGCCTGGAAACCTATGCCCAATGTCCGATCAAATTCTTCTTCCGCTATATTCTGGGCATTCGGGAACCGGAAGAAATTGAGACCGGGCTCACCCCGCTGGAACGGGGGCAACTGGTGCATCATACTCTTTTTCGGTTTTACAATTTATTACGGGAAAAAGGGGTTCAACGGGAGCCGTGGTTGCAAGAGCCGCTGCTGCTGGAAATTGCACGAGAAGAATTTGACAACCTGCCCTTTCGGGGACTTTTATTCGAGTTGGAAAAGGAAAAATATTTCGGCTCTCCCAAAAACCCGGGGGTGTGGAAGCGTTTTCTGGAGCGGGAAAAAGAAGCCATTGAAACACACCACTTTTACCCGACTTACTTTGAGTTGGCCTTTGGGAGAGCCGGTTCTCCCCGGGAACAAGACCCGGATTCCCGCTCCACCCCCGTTGTATTACAGCGCAACGGGCAGGAGATTTTGCTTACCGGCAAAGTGGATCGCGTTGATACCAATGAGCAGGGGCAGGCGCTGTTGTTAGATTATAAAACCGGGAAGTCCTTCAGTAAACCGGAGGAAATCAAAGATGGACTGGCGTTGCAGCTCCCCCTGTATGCCGCGGTATTACCGAAATTGATAAACAGGGAGGATGTTGAACCGGTATATGCTGCTTTCTATCAAATAAAAGATGAAGAAAATTGTAAACGGGTGCCGGTGATGATTGATGGTCAATGCGGGATAACGTTTGGGGTAAGAGGTAAAGCCCTGCTTCCCAATAAAAGCATCCTTGACGACTCGGGGAATCCACTGACCTTTGAAGGAATGCTGGAGCGGGTGGAGGACTTTATTGTAACGTATATAACTGGCATTACCGGGGGCAAGTTTCGACACTCCCGCTATCCGGACAAACCATTTTGTAAATCATACTGTGAATTTCGCAGAATATGCCGGAAGGATGTTAATAAACTACGACGATTGGCAGAAGCCAGGGAAGTTTAGACATCCTCTCCATGGGAAATCTATTCAATCCATTCTATCTTAACTTTTGCAACGCCGGAATCAATGTGAAGGTCCAACTTCGGATTATTCTCATCCCATAAATCATTATAGTAAATGTCATGATCTTTATACACCTTATCAATATCCAGGCTGCTCAGGAAAGATTTATCCACCTCAATTCGTACCCCGATAGTTTGGGGTAGATAAATGGTCAGCTTCCCCATTCCGATTTCCACATCTGCCGAGACATCGTGGGTATAATCGCCATCAAAATCCAGAACATACTTTCCCACCCCCCCTTCAAAATGGAACTTGGAAAAGTTGGCATTCCCGATGCGATAAACTTTCAATTTCCCGACGCCGTTTTCGATTTTCAGGTCTTCCAGTCGAATTGGATTCGCTTCGCTGAAATCTATACTTGCCTGACTGACGGCGGTAGAGATATCAACGTTTTTCAACTTTAATCCCCCCAAATCCACCTCCCCTTTAATAACGCCCAAATCCATCTTGACAGAGAGAGGTATACCGGGAGAAAAATTCAGGTAACATTCATTTTCATAAACCTGATTCATCTCAATATCATAGTCTTCAACCTCATTGGATTCTTTGCGTTTGGAGACCCTGTCCGTTACTCGAACAGAAAGCCGTCCCTCATCACCGACAATTTCATACTCCACCATTGGCGGATGTTTGGTAAAAATAAATTCCCCGTTAAATACCTGGTTGGATTTGGCTTTGTTGATATAAATCATCCCGTTATTCACCTTGATCCGGGCGTAAACGGATTTCTCGTAAGTCTTTTCAACAGCCCGCCGCAACCGACTGTGCTGATCTCCATCTGTCTGTGGAAACGCCTGGGAAGCGGCAATTAAAAACAAAAGAGAAAGGATGTGATAGTAAGGTTTCATGAATATATAATGGCTTTTATTTTTTTATTCAACATTTCCCGGGCACGAAAAATGCGGGCTTTCACCGTACCAAGAGGGAGTTCCAACAACTCTGCAATTTCCTCATAGGATTTTTCTTCCTTATGGCGAAGAATAATCACATGCCGGTAGCGGGGCGGTAAAGAATCGATTGCCGCATCGATCATTTGTTTTCGTTCGTTGGCAAGCAGTTGCCGTTCCGGGGTCGGATCATGAGTCGGCAGCTCAATCTTTACCTGGTCATCTTTGTACTGCAACGGCTCGTCTATCGAATACGTGCGCAGCTTTCGTTTTCGGAGAAAATCAATACAATTGTTGGTAGCAATCTTCATCAGCCAGGTGGAGAAGGCGTATTCTTCGTTAAAAGATTCCAGGGCATGAAAAGCTTTGATAAATGCTTCCTGGGTGAGGTCTTCCGCTTCCTGTGGATTGCGCACCATCTTCATCATCACATGGTAAACCAGGTTACGGTATTTGTTCAACAGGCTCTCGAATGCTTTCTGATCTCCCTTTCGGGCAGCCTGTATCAGTTTCCGGTCTTCTTTCTTTTTTTCTTCGTCTGCCATCCTATACGCCTGTTGATTGCGAATTGTTACACTATCAAGAAAATATATGGAACAATAGATGATATTGCAAACACAATGGATTGCCGAAAAGCACTTGCTTTACCGAAGAAAAGTATTTTATAATCCGAAGCGGAAGGGCAATTGCCAAAGCGAGAGAAACGTGCAACAATCTTCGGAGGAGATAAGAGGCGGCTCCCAATCTTCTTACCGAAACAGGCAGATAAACATGGAGACGAAAATGAAAGTGTATTTAGCCGGTGCTATAGAGCATGCCCCGGACGGCGGCGCTGCCTGGAGGGAAGAACTGACTCCCTTCTTAAAAGAAACGTTAAACCACGATATTTTTAACCCCTGTGTGGAGGAAATGAACATCCTTACCAAGGAGGAATCTCGCTACTTTCGTCATTGGAAATCAGAAGATCCGCAACGGTTCCGGCAGACCATGCGGAAATTGATTGAATCGGATTTAAATATCCTGGTGAATGAAATTGATTATGTGATTTGCCTGTGGGATGAACATGTTCTGAACGGTGGCGGCACCCATGGGGAGTTGACCATGGCATACTATCACCGGATACCGGTCTATATGGTCAGCACCATCCCCCGGGAAAAAATGAGCAGTTGGATTGTGGGATGCACTACGGAAATTTTTGATAACTTTGAGGAGTTGAAAGCCTTTCTTGCCGAAAGATATTTATAGTTGAAAAACCTTTTTCATCTTCAGGTAGGGATGCTTATATTTACGTACTCAAAATTAAAGTATGGTTCATTAACCCGGGGATATTGTGATGATTACGGTAAAAAAGCTTAGCACACCGAAAATGAGTTGGAGCGAACGGATTTATTTACCGAATGTTTTGAAGGGATTGGCAATCACCGGACGTCATCTTCCGAAAAAGAAATTCACCATTCAATACCCGGAAGAAAAGTGGGTGCCCCGCCCCGGCTATCGGGGTGCGCATCGGTTGAATAAGGACGAGCAGGGAAGAATCAAATGCGTAGCTTGCGAGATGTGTTCCGCTGCCTGCCCGGCGAAATGCATTCACATCGTGGGTGGCGTTTCCCCCTGGGATGATCGGGAAAAATACCCGGTGGTGTTTGAGATAGATATGCTGCGCTGTATTTACTGCGGAATGTGTGAAGAAGCCTGCCCGCGGGAAGCCATTGAGCTTACTCAGGTGTATGATTTTGCCGCCTACTCCCGGGAAGAACTGATCTGGAACAAAGAAAAATTACTGGAAATGTACGAACTCACGAAAAATAACGATTACTACGAAACCCGGGTGAAAAAGCCGATTAAAACCTCCGATGTCACCCCCGAAGGTTAACAGACAACTCCGATATATCCAATAGACCTGCCATGCCGGATAAGCGTTTATCCGGCTTTTTTTGTTTTGATCCCTATCGCTTCCGTTATAAATTTGTTTTGATATGAGACGGGGACATGATCGAATCTGTTTAACCTTTTGGGCAGAGCGGGGTAGCAGGGGAGAGCGCGAAGCAACGGTTGCTGTCATCGAACGATAATGAAAACCCGCCTCGGTCCGATAACCCCGGAAAGGATGAATTTTAAAGTTAATATAACCACAGATGCCTTATGCAGCTCTCATATTCCGCTTCCAAAATTGACAACATCCTTGTTTTTACAATTGAGAATGAAGTGATTAACCACACTATCAGTTCTCAGTTAAAAGAAATAATTTTGATGGAATTTACCGGGGAATGTGAGAATGTGATTCTGGATTTGTCCAATGTTAAAGAGATGGATAGCTCGGGACTGGGCGCTATCCTCTTTGGGAAACGCCAGGCGCATAATTGCGGCGGCGACCTTTACCTGGTTGGGGTTGCCCCCTCAATTATGAACATGATGCAAATCGCCCAACTCTCCCGGTCATTTGCCTTTTTCGACACTCTTGAAGAAGCGCTTGAAAGCCTGGATTAGCGAACTATCTTACATCATTTGAGTTAGAATAATGGTAATTATTCAGCTACTAAGGCATAAAGAGATATAAATGAATTAAAGATTCGATTAAAGGAAAACACATAAACTGGCAAAAGTTGATCGGAGGAGAAGTTTAACATTCCGGAAACTGCCTAAAATAGGGAATAAAGCATATACCGAACTGGTGTGCGACGAGTTTATGGAAAGAAGTGACCGAAAAATTTATATCATCGCTTTCCTGATATCCCTTTTTTTTCATGTTATTTTATTGATAATCCTGGGAATATTGGACATCTTTTCGCTGAATCTCTCTGCCAGCGAATTAAATCAGACTACCCAACCGCTGGTTCTGGAATTTGAACAACCGCCGCCCCAACCGAAGACGCCTCAATCGCCGCCGGTGCCGCCCAAATTATACAAAGTGGTGGAAAATCCCAACGCTGATCAACAAAATCCAAATGAAAGCGGGCTTTTGGCAGAGAATGCTTCCCGGGCAGCCGCCCCGGAATTGCAAAAAGGGGACAACGAACTTGCCTCTCAGGACCAACAGCCGCCGGAAAAAATCGAAGACCTGGTTGAATTGGAAGAATCTCCCGAACCGGAACAAGCACCGGAACAGGCGCCGGATTTATCGGGTTCTGAACCCATCGCAAAACTTTTTACCCAACGGCAATTTTCAAAACAACTCATCGGGAAAGAATCTCATCCCCGAAGTCAGCAAAAAAAATCCCATCAACAGGACGAGGTCTCTCCCCTTTCCGCAAAAGATTTTAAAGCGGATTTAATCGGGGAAATGCGCATGAATACCTACGCCTGGGCATGGGCGCCCTGGTGGAAATCATTCGAACGAAGGATTCTTCACTTTTGGTATGCACCCACCGCCTGGCAAATGGGGTTAATTAGTGGGTATACCTATGTCAAAATCCGCGTCAATAAACAGGGAGAATTGGTTTCTTACCAGGTTCTAAAGCATGTCGGTCACCCATCCCTGCGGAAAAGCAGTGTCAATGCTCTGGAAAGCGTGTTTCCTTTTAAAGCATTACCACCGGATTTCCCGGAAGACTACCTGGAAATTCGATTTGTGATGATTTATCCTGACCTGAAAGAATTGTTCAGACAACATCAATAATTCATTGACAAACTGAAATGGTTTACTTAAAAAACGGATGGCGAATATGATTGAATTATTTCAAAAGGGTGGGATCATGATGTACCCGCTGGTGTTGAGTTCGCTGATTGCCCTGGCTGTGATTGTGGAACGATTATGGTATCAACGCCGGAAGAGAATTTTGGTACCGGAAATTATCGCCATTTTGGACCAGGTTAAAAAGCCGGAAGATTTTACACTTGCTTACGATGTCAGTCAAAAATTTAAAGGTCCTTTTTCCCGCATTGTGATGACCTGCCTGGAAAACAGTGATTTACCCTTTTCCGAACTCCGCAGCACCATCGAAGACGAAGGACGGCAGCAGGTGCGTTCTTTGACCCGGGGGTTAGGGGTTCTGGAGACCATCGCCGCCATTGCTCCCTTGTTGGGGCTGTTAGGAACGGTGCTGGGAATGATAAAAGTTTTCAACGTGATAGAAGAATTGGGGGTAGGGCAGGCAAAAGCCCTCTCCGGCGGGATTTCCGAAGCGCTCATCACCACTGCTGCCGGTCTGATTATCGGCATCCCCGCTCTAATCGCTTATAACTATTTCAGCTCCCGTTCCGAGAGCTTAATCCTGGATATTGAAAAATTTACCCTGATGCTGTTGAATAAAATCATCCGCATTCAGGGAAAAAGTGAAGAGTCCTTACAACTTAACCTGCGGTCAGAATGAAGCTGTTTGATGCCAAAACCAAAAAAGTAATCCTCAATATTACACCCCTGGTGGATGTTTTATTTATCCTGATCATCTTCTTCACCGTCTCATCCACTTTTCTGGAGCAGCCGGGGATAAAACTGGAACTGCCCAAAGCCGCTTCTGCCACGCCGGAAAAAGTGGAAAAAGCCATCCTGGTCATTTCTCCTGAAGAAAAACTGTTTTTTAACGGGGAAGAAATCGCTAAAAACGACCTCCCGGTCATTTTACAAAAAGCAATGGCACACAGCGTTGACAGGAGCCTGATTGTAAGTGCTGACAAAGAAGTGCATCATGGACTGGTGGTGGAAATTATGGATATCGCCCGGCAAAACGGGGTGAAAAAGCTGGTTATCTCCACCGAACCGGAATGAGAGGCGGCTATGGTTCCGGAACAAGATCACCCACAGCGCATGTTTCTGAAACGTGAATTTTCGAGATATGACTCAGAATAAAATCCGCGCACATCAGCGCTACCTCAGGTTATCAGTGTTCTATGTTTAAAAAAGAAGGCACCCAATGGACATAACCCTATTCTCCCCGGATATCGGGCATATCGAATTGCAACAAAAAATCATCACTGCCTGGCAACAGAACCGTTTACCTCATGCTTTTTTGTTTTACGGTCCGGAGGGATGCGGCAAAGACGCCTTTGCCATTGCTCTGGCGCAGTTTATCAACACCGCCACCCCGGACGGCATCCCGGATACTGCGGATCCCCAGTACCTCAAAATCGCCCATTTACAGCATCCGGATGTTAACTTTATCTTTCCGACCCCGGCTTCCAAAAACGTAAAAGATGAGGAAATTGCCGATGTGTTGGCCGGCATTGCCCGGAATCCGTTCCGCCGCTCCCATTTTCCCGGCAAAAACACCTTTATCGGTATTGATACCATCCGGGAGTTGAAAAACGAAGCCCGCTTTAAACTTTACGAAGGTAGAAAAAAAATCTTTATCATCAGTCAAGCGGATCACATGCGGGTGGAGGCTGCCAATGCCCTGCTGAAATTGCTGGAAGAACCGCCGGACAACCTGATGTTAATCCTCACCACCTCCAATATTCATCAAATTCTGCCCACGATTAAATCCCGCTGTCAATTAATGACCTTTCACCGGTACTCCAGGGATGAAATGGAAGCCATTCTTCGGAAACACACGCCGGAAATACCGCCGGAAGAGCTGTCGATTATCATACCCTTATCCGGCTATAACCTGAAACGGGCTTTTGAGTTCCTGGAGAAGGATGTGCTCTCCATACGCGAACAGGCGATTGAATTTTTAAGAAAAGTGGTGCTCATCCGTCGCTCCCAGGAACTGTTTGCCATCATCGAATCCCTCACCGCTAAAAAAGACCGGGAGGATGCCCGGCTCCTGCTCTGGTTTTTACTGCTCTGGTTCCAGGATATTTTATACATCAAAACCAACACCGTTTCGGAAGACGCCCTGTATAATACCGACAAGATCGATGCGCTGACGAAATTCTACCAATATCTTCCCGACCTGGATATCGCTGCCGTGGTGTGGGAAATAGAGACCGCACTGCAAAATTTAAATGATATCAGGAATTTCAATCCTTTATTGATTTTCACAACATTGGCTATTAAACTTCATCAACAGTTAAAACGTTGACGAAACAGGTTTGGGTTCAACAAGCTTTGATTAAGATAGAAGGAGTGGGATATGGCTACCGATTTGGTAGAAGTAGCGTTTAAAGCGGGAAGAATCGGAATCTTTGCCAATAGAGTGGGGCTCAATATCAAGCAGGAAGATTACGTGATTGTAGAAGCGAATAAGGGGATGGATATTGGGAAAGTAATTCAGAAGGGGCAGTTGTTTCATGAAGATATCAGCAAAGAGGAATTAAAGAATGTGGCTCGCCTGGCAACCCCAAGCGATATGAAGAAGCTGGAGGAGAATCGCCACCTGGAAGAAAAGGCTGTTCGCATCTGCAAAGATAAAATTGTGAAGCATAAACTGAACATGAATTTGGTGGATGCGGAATACCAGTGGGATCACAATAAGTTGACGTTTTATTTTACTTCCGACCAACGGGTGGATTTTCGCAAATTGGTACGAGATTTAGCCAGTCGTTTTCATACCCGGATCGAACTCCGGCAAATTGGGGTGCGGGATGCTGCCCGGCATGTGGGCGGTTACGGCTCCTGCGGCTGTCAACTATGCTGCACCGCTTTCCTGAGAACATTTGATAACATCACCACCCAATACGTACGCGATCAACTGATTCCCATGAATCCTTCCCGTTTAACCGGAATTTGCGGGCGCTTAAAATGCTGTCTGGCATTCGAAAGAGATTTCTACATTGATGAACTGAACAAATTCCCGAAAGTCGGGGAACGAGTTAGCACGAAACATGGTGATGGAGTGGTCGAAAAAGTCGATATTTTTAATTCCGTTTTGTATGTGCGTATGGCAGATGACGATATCGAACGAATCACATTACCACAGCTCACCAGGGAACCGGCTTACGCTTATTGAAGATGACTTTGGGAAAGCAGGGAGTGAGACATGAGTACATCATGCCCTCTACCGTTTTTCCCGATGCCAGTTCTATTTTTAGCGCATCCTCATGGCTGAGTCTCAGCATTGGCTGGGCTCAGCTTTCGTCTTTTGGAATTAACATCTTTGCCATACGGATAGGTCAAAAGCCAACACCGGGTTTCGCCATCCCGGACGATGAACATGTTCATACCCGATTTTGACATTGCAATCTCAATAACAGAAGAAACGGACCGACATATTGTCAATCATCTAAAGGAGTGAATATATCTTGACAACCACCAGACGTTACATGCTGACCAGCGCACTGCCTTATGCCAACGGCCCGATTCACCTGGGGCATTTAGCCGGGGCGTATTTGCCGGGCGATATTTATGCGCGTTATTGCCGTTTAAAAAAGCGCGATGTGCTCTATATCTGCGGTTCCGATGAACATGGGGTGCCGATCATGCTGCGGGCGCGAGAAGAAGGCGTTTCTCCACAGGATATTGTTGACCGCTACCATGCCATCATCAAAAACAGTTTCGAAAAATTCGGTATGTCATTCGATTACTACGGACGAACCTCTTCCCCGGTGCACCATGAAACCAGCCAGGATTTCTTTCGCACCCTGGCAGAAAAGAACATTTTTGT
>CAYYGL010000180.1:0-9759 GCA_964471235.1 uncultured Calditrichaceae bacterium | reverse complement strand
AGGGGGAACCTCTCCATTTTTTACTTAATTTTCAACTAAAAAAAAGATAATCTCAACGATATGGCTATTTCATTTAATAAGCTAAATCTTATTTATTTAACGATCGTTAAGTATAATTCTGATATATTAATAAATGGAACTGAAGCCTGTGATCAGGAAAATCCGGAAGGAATTTTGCAATGGCGAATAAAGGTGTGAAAAGCCTGCGGGTTTCCGTAAACCCGGAACTGCTCCGCTGGGCGATTGAGCGGGCGGCGCAATCCGTTGAAACCCTGGAAAATGTTTTCCCTAAACTCGAAGCCTGGGAGAGCGGAGAGGCGCAACCGACTTTAAAACAACTGGAACGTCTGGCAAAAAGACTCCATGTGCCCCTGGGGTATCTCTTTCTGGATGCTCCACCGGAAGAGCCACTGCCCATACCCGATTTTCGAATAATGCCCCATATCGAATTTTCCAGGCCCAGCCCGGACCTGCTGGATACCATTTACCTATGCCAGCAGCGGCAGGAGTGGTACCGAAACTTTCTGTTATCCTTCAGTGAGGAGCCTCTCTCTTTTGTCAGTTCCGCCGCCTTAAGCGATGACCCCGAAGCGGTTGCCGCCGATATTGTGGAACGCCTGAAACTTGACATTGAAGAACGCCGTGCCATCCCCACCTGGGCACAGGCGCTCAGCCGGTTCATTGATCAAGCGGAAAGCGCCGGCATTCTGGTTATGGTCAATGGTGTGGTGGGTAACAACACCCATCGCAAACTCGATCCGGAAGAGTTCCGGGGCTTTGCCCTGGTGGATGAACTGGCGCCGCTCATTTTCATCAACGGCGCTGATACCATTTCCGCCAAAACCTTTACCCTGGCGCATGAACTGGCGCACCTCTGGCTGGGCGAATCGGGGGTTTCCGATTCCCGGATTTTCCGGCTCCCCGACCAGGGAGTTGAACGCTGGTGTAATCAGGTAGCGGCGGAGTTGTTGGTCCCGGAGGAAACGCTGGTACAACTCTATGAGCCTCAAAACGAATTGCCGCTTGAGTTGAATCGTCTGGCGCGGATTTTTAAAGTGAGCACCCTGGTGATCCTGCGCAGAATATTTGATCGGGGGTATCTGGATTGGGAAACCTATCAGCAGGTATACCAGGATGAACTGGAGCGGTTACTTGCTTACGAGCGACCGACGTCGGAGGAAGGCGGGGGTGATTTTTACCGCACTCTCAACCGAAGAGTGAGCAAGCGCTTTGCCCGGGCGATTATTGTTAGCGCGCTTGAGGGGCAAACCCTGTTTCGCGACGCCTACCGGATGTTGGGAATTAGTAAGGGAGAGACCTTTAACAGGTTCGCTCATGAGTTGGGAGTGTTATGATGGTGTATTTGCTGGATGCCAATGTGTTTATTCAGGCGAAGAATCTCCATTATGGATTTGATTTCTGCCCGGCTTTCTGGGATTGGTTGGTTGTGAATAACGCCAAACAGAAAGTGTTCAGTATCGAGAAAGTGGGAGATGAATTACTGGCCGGCGGCGATGAGCTGGCTGACTGGGCGCGGGAACGGGGCGCCGCTTTTTTCATCCCCCCGGATGAGCTGGTGCTTCCGGCCTTTGCGCAGGTGAGCCGCTGGGTATCCGCGCAACAGTACGAACCGGCGGCGGTGAATATTTTTCTGCAGGTGGCGGATTATTATCTGATTTCCCATGCCCTGGCGCATGGCGGTACAGTGGTTACCCATGAAATCCCCTCAGACTCCCGGAAGCGGGTTAAAATTCCGAACGTATGCATCGGATTGGGCATACGGTTCATGACGCCCTATGAAATGCTGCGGATTGAACAGGCGCGGTTTGTTTTGGGAAGAGCCGGGTAAAGCAATGGAGATGAAATTTATAAAGAGATGTGGCAATGAAATATGCTCCTAAAAAACACCTTGGTTGAAAGGATACGATTTTTCCCAACCCGTAGCGTATTTCATCACCATTTGCACCCGGAACCGGGAATGTCTGTTCGGTGAAATTGTGGACAGGAAAATGGTGTTGAATGATGCCGGATCCATTGTGGAAAAATGGTTAGGGGAACTGGAAAAAAATTCCCCAATGTTACGACCACATCATCCGCAACGAAAACGAATTAAACTGCATCCGGGGATACATCATGAAAAACCCTTAAAATGGGATAACTATTCAGGTGATAAAATGGTAATCTGATCGTTCCAACCCTCATAAATTATAAAAAACACCCCCGACTTACCGAAATTTGTGCCGGTTCGCCAGGGGCGTTTCTTTTTGATTCATGATAACGACTAAAAACCATCGCCAGATCTTTTTACGTTTCCCCGAAGGGGCAGGCACGCATTACGCTTCACTTCTTATCACGTCCCCATTTCCCAGGAATTCAAATACGTTACCTGCTCTTCCGTCAGGGTATCGATTTCAATTCCCATGGTTTTCAATTTTAAAGTGGAGATGTAATCCTCAACGTCTTTGGGCACTTCATAAACACCCGGTTCCAATTTGCGCTTGAGGGCATATTCGGTTACCAATGCCTGGGTGGCAAAGCTCATGTCCATTACACTGGCAGGATGTCCTTCGGCAGCGGCTAAGTTAATCAACCTGCCTTCGCCCAACAGAAAGATGCGTCGTCCATCGGGCAATTGGTATTCATCCACAAACTCCCGTACCCCTTTATTTACCCGGGCAGCCAGAGATTCCAGTGCCGGGATGTCAATCTCCACGTTAAAATGCCCGGAATTGGCAATAAGCGCCCCATCCTTCATCTTTTCAAAATGTTCTTTCCGCAGCACATGGATGTCCCCGGTCAGCGTAACAAATAGGTCCGCTTCCGGAGCTGCCTTAGCCATGGTCATGACCCGAAATCCATCCATGGCAGCTTCCAGTGCTTTGATCGGGTCCACCTCGGTGACAATGACATTGGCACCCATGCCACGCATCCGGGTTGCCACCCCTCTTCCGCACCAGCCGTAGCCGGCGATAACAACCGTCTTTCCGGCAAGTAATATATCGGTTGCCCGGATAATGCCGTCCACCGTGGATTGCCCGGTGCCATAACGGTTGTCGAACAGGTGTTTGGTGGTGGCATCGTTTACCGCAAACACCGGCAGCTTCAGGGCATTGTCTTTGTGCATTGCCCGAAGACGAATCACCCCGGTGGTGGTTTCTTCCATAGAGGCGTAAATTTGGCTGCATTTTTCCGGGTATTCTTTGTGGAGCACGGAGACCAGGTCGGCACCGTCATCCATGGTAATCACCGGATCATGCTCAATACAAGCCTGGATATGTTGGTAGTAGGTATCATTATCCTCTCCTTTAATGGCAAACACCGGGATTTGATATTCATGCACCAGGGCGGCTGCCACATCATCCTGGGTGCTGAGGGGATTTGAGGCGCAGAGCACCAGGTCGGCACCGCCGGCTTTCAGCGTACGGGCTAAATTGGCGGTCTCTGCGGTGATGTGTAAACAGGCTGCCATCTTTTTCCCTTTAAGGGGAAGTTCATTCTCAAAACGTTTTCGGATTTCCCGAAGCACCGGCATGTCATTATCCGCCCATTCTATCCGTTTTTTTCCTAAACTCGACAATGCTGCATCTTTAATATCAAACTTCATTCCATCACTCCTTTTCCGGTTTCTGATGACATGTTACATTAACAAAAGTTGAAGAAAATCGACCTTAAAGTTATGAGACTTGAGAGAAGATTAAAACTAAAATTTATTTTTCGGGATTCACAAGAAAAAGATAATTATTCTGGTAAATAACTCCACAGACCGGGACGACCCCCACCCAAACGCTGCCCTTCGTAAGCAGGGCTGTTGTATTCTGTTAGAAAGAGAAACAGGGGCAATAAGGAACCCATCCCCCGGCCCCTTCTTTTTGCAAGAGAAGGGGGGTGCACCAAAATGGTGGCTATGCCAGGGGATGAGTTCAAAAGGATGCAAACAGCCCTGCCTTTGTAAGGGGAGGGCGGGGGAGAAGTTGCAGGGATTTATTCCTCCCTTTTTTTCCTTTAAATGCTTCTCATAACCACGATGTGTGCACTTTGGGCTGAATCGTTACAGAAAAAGTAAAAAAACGTGGCGACGATTCGGTTGTCTGAGGTGTGGTAAAAAATCTCAAAATTCGTAGAGTCGGTTACTTTCTTACCATATCCCCGGGGGTGGAGATTGTTATTCCCGGTCTGGCTTATTGGGGAATATTTTTAGAGGAATAAAATCTATCTTTTTGCTTCAAGGCACAACGGATTGTATTTTATTTGAGAATTTTGGAGAGTATGAAGGTTCTGTACATAAAAATACTTCTTTCATACGAGTTTTGTATGTAGATTCCCCGCTGACAGCATAGGATCCGTCGCTTTACAGAGAGGTTTGGTAGAGAAGCGCTTTTATGTAGTCAAGTTTAAAGTGGATACGGACGACTATTTTTTAATACCGGGATTGAAATTTGTAAAGTTGGATGCCGTAGAAATATTGTCATTTTGCCAATGTGGGAAAAGGAATGAAATTGAAAAGGATTAAGTTGAAAATTTTGTCGATTTTCCTGCTGTGTGCAACGGTTTCGGCAGTGTTTGCTCAGCAGGATAGAGTTGTTGGAATCATACCGTTCAGCAATGAGGGCAATGGGCGCTATCAATGGTTGTCCCGTGGCTTTGAAAGCCTGTTGTACGATAATCTGTCTGAAATTCCGAACATCATGGTATTTGAACGGGAAACCCTCAAGCGTGTTTTAAAGCAACTCGATGTGACTTCCGCGCGTGTGGTAACACCGAAAAAAGCATTTTCCATCGGGAAAGCCAGCGGAATCGAAGTGTTGTTCATTGGGGATTATCGGGTGAATGGTAATGATTTGACGGTCAATTTTCGTCTGGTTAGTACCTACACCGGCGCAGCTATTTATACTCATACGTATAAAAAACCTTTGAACCAGGTGTTTGATATCACCAAAGAGATGATCAAAACCAGCCTATCGGTTATGCAACTCCCTCTTTCCGGGAAAGCGGAAGCGGCTATCTCCCGGAAACCTACCTCTTCAGTGAAAGCCTTTGAATCCTTTTGTAAAGCGTATGTGGAATTGGATCGGGAATCTCCCATGGAAGTGATTGCCGGTTATTTTCAACGAGCGTTACAGCAAGATCCGAATTATTGGGAAGCCCGTTACAATCTTGGTGTGATCTATTATAATTTTCGTCTCTATCAGAAGGCAATGGAGCAATTTAACACTGTCATTAAGCAGTATCCTGAAAATTACAATCCCTATTATGGGAAAGGGGTTATTTACTATCTGAAGCGGGATTATCCGCGGGCATTGAGAGAATTTAAGAAAGCCCTGCGCCTGAATCCGGAACATGACCGAAGTTATTATTATTCCGGTATTGTATACACTCGCATGGATTCACTGAAAAAAGGGATGAAAGCCCTTCAAAAATCTATTGAGATCAATCCCAATTATGCTCCGGCATATTTTCAATTGGGGTTGTCGGAAATGAGGCGGGGATGGTTTAAACAAGCCATACAGTCGTTAACCAAAGCCACCCGGTTGAACAATGAATTTTATCAGGCAAACAATGCCCTTGGCGAGGCGTATTATGCCCTGAATCTTTTTGAAGAAGCTATTATTGAGTTCAACAAAGCTATCAAACTAAAGCCCAATTACGCCACCGCATATTTTAACCTGGGGAATGCTATCTACAAGAAAGGCGCCCTGGAAGAAATCGTCGATGCTTTCTGGTCCTTGATTGAAGTACAATACCAGCCGGAGGGCACAAACGGAATCCATCCCACCCCAATAGATGATCTAAAAAAACTACGAAAAAAATCTCATATTGAAGATGCTTCCCAGATATTACGGAAGATGGTTCGGGCTTATCGCACGGCATTAAAATATGATAAGCGTTTTTATGAAGCCAGCTATAACCTGGCACTGGCGTATGAGCATCTCAATAAACCGGATAGTGCTCAGTATTTCTACAAAGTCGCCATTTCCCAGAAAAACGATCTCGCCCAGGCTCACATGCGCTTGGGCAAGCTCTATGAAAAGAAGAAACAATACGACCTGGCATTGAAGGAATTTCGATCGGTGGTTAAGATAGAACCGGATTACTTTACCTCCAATCCCCGGCTGGGAGAGCCTTACCGATATATCAATATTGTCGATGAGGTGTTAAAGGAACAATTATCGATTTTAAAAACGGACCCCCGGAATTCCAAAGCACTGGAAATTGTTGGTAAAATTTACTTGAGTATGGGGCGATTGGGGCAAGCCGAACAATATTATACCCAGTTGTTGGAATTAAAACCCAATGATTATTTAGCAAAGCGGAAACTCCACGAAATTCGGCGCAGACTCCGGAAAATGTAATACGATTGGTAACAATTCGGCTTTACCTGCCAAATTGCGGTTTTACTTTTTCATTCCGGTTTTTTCATCATCCGGCACAGGCAATTACGGATGCTCCGGATTTTCGCAGTTTCTTTGAGATTTTGACCAATCATCCGTGCAAATCAGCATTTTCTATGTCATCTGGCGCGCTATTTCAAGTGACCTGAAACTCACATTAAATTGTTACTGAGATTTTTTCATTCACCATTTTCTTATCTACCCAACCTCTCCTGTCCTACAATATTCCGAATGTGACCTACCTCAATGCATTTTATATATTGATTTTGGTTTAATATACCTTTTAGGGACTTCAACTATGAAGCATTGAAGTGCCTGGTAATTTATGGAATATGTGTAAAGCTCTCCGGATTAAATTTTCACTGAAACAATGGCCGGAGGCAATAAACGCAGTATTCGTTTCGTTATGTTGAATATTTAGTGAAATGAGTTTTGATATGGAGTCCCACGAATACGGGATGTATGAGATTCGAAATGTGCGTCAGGATGACCTCGAATTTCATCTGCGATGGTTCACCTGCCTGGATTGTGATTTATATGTCTGGGAAGGTGCTGGATCGGAGTTCATCCGATTCCAGTTTTATTTCAATAAACAAACCGATGAACAGGTGGTGGAGTGGAAAAAATCAGATGGCTTCTGGACCGGCAGGGTAGATGGTGGTGAATCGGGTGCTCCCTTGAAGTCTTCTCCGGTTCTCCAGGCGATTACCGATCTTGATTACCAGGAAGCGTTAGATATGTTCGACAAGTATGGAAAAGAGATTGATCCGAAAGTGAAAGAGTTTGTCAAAGCCCGCATTCAAGCGAAAATTCTCGAACTTTCCTCACAATGATGCCGTTCGTTATCCGGTCTTCAGCAGTTTTGTTAACGCCCCGGCTATGGTTGTAAATTGCCGATAGCGGTTCATCCTTTCGATAACCATCCGTATAGCAGATTCAATAAAGATAAGATAACGGGTATTACCGAAACGCCGGAAGTTATAGGCAAACGCGCCTGCGTCATGTAACTTCCGCTGAATGACGGTGTAATCAATGAATCGTTGATATTCTTCCCAATTCCATCGGATTCCAAAGCGCGGTAAAAGGGTAAAATATTCCCGTAGCATCTCTTCCCGGAGTTGGTCTGGAATTGGCAGGTAGGAATCCCATAAAAACGAAACCAGATCATAGATCGGGGTGCCGAAACGGGCATCCTGAAAATCGATAACCGAGAACTTTTCAACCGAAGTGGTTCGGTCGTAGAAGAGGTTGCTGCTCTGGAAATCGCGATGCACAAAAAGGGGAACATTTACTTTATCAAGTGTTCGGGAAATTTCGTTGGCGATTGGCTGCATTTTGGGGACAAGCGCCGCTGCCCGGTAATAGCCGGTGAAAAGTTGTTCCCCCACATGAAAATTAAATTCGTACATATATTTTTGGTAATCGAAGCGGCGCTGGAACGCCGGGCAATGCGCTTCCGGTGGGCATTTTTCCTGCATCTCTATTAACAGGGCAAGCACCTCGTGCACGAGAGATTCTAACCCCTCCGGAAACTGCAACAAGTACTCCTCCACTGTGGGCAGGGATTTGTATTCCCGGAACACCCAGCCCTCCTCCTCAACAATTTCATACACCCTGGGTGTGGGTACCCCATAGCGTCGCAGGTAGTAATCAATATTTACATAATCCCTGAGGGTGGTCTGTTCTTCCAGGGGAATACGCATTAAAAGAGCCGTCGGGGTGGGGAAGTAAGATGCAGCGGTGAAATCGATCCGATAATATCTTCGGGACGATGCCCCGCCAAGCAACTGGTGGATGGTGAAATCCGAATTTTTAAAGTGGCGGACCAGTTTTTCCTGTAACTGTTGTAATCCCGTGTTATCCATCATTTTCCGGATGATTTCTGGTGAGCAAGTCTTCCATTTTGTCCCGGGTCAACCGAAATGTGGACCATTCGCTCATAACAGCAGCGCCCAGGGATTCATAAAACTCAATTGCCGGGGTATTCCAGTTTAAAACCGCCCACTCCATTCTGCCGCAATCTTCCTTCACTGCCGTATTGATCAATTCCAGAAAAAGTGCCTTGCCAATTCCCCGCTGGCGAAATTCCGGCAGTACAAAAATATCTTCCAGGTAAAGGGTGGGGCGACCTTCGAACGTGGAAAAAGTGAAGAAATAGAGGGCAAATCCCACGGCTCGTTGGTCATTGGTTTCAGCAAGCAGGGTTTCAAAATACGGTCTTCCCTCAAACCCATAGCGTTGATAAAGAGATTCGGTTGCTTTCACCTCATGATGTAGTTTTTCGTATTTCGCCAGTTCTTCTACCAGAAAAAGAATGGTTGGGATGTCCTTTACGACCGCTTTTCGGATGGTAAATGGAATTGGGGGTTGCGTCATGTGTTTCATACCTCCGGTTTGTTGAAGAATTACCTTGACAAGGTGCTGAGCTGCACCAAGTATGGGGTCGTCATGTTACGGAGCGGGTGCCCCAGGGGAGAACAAATTGACCAGCCACAGGCTCAGTTCCGGCACGTAGGTGATGATAACTAAACCAATCAACATGATCACCAGAAATGGAAGGGAGGCAATATAGAGCTTGACAATCGGTTTTTCAAACCGGAAACTGGCGATAAACAGGTTCATACCAACCGGCGGGGTGGTATACCCGATGCCCAGGTTTGCCAGAAAAATGATGCCCAGGTGCACCGGATCCACACCGAACTGGGTGGCAATCGGAATAATTAAGGGCACGACTACCAGGATGGCGGAAAAAATATCCAGCAGTGCGCCCACCACCAATAGAAACAGGTTTAGCGTTACTAAAAAGAGCGCTTTGCTGGCGATAAAGTGTTTCATAAACCCCAGGATGGCCATGGGAATTTCAGCATCGATCATATAATTTGCCATTCCCATGGCAGCCCCTAAAATCACCAGAATTCCGCCCACCAGAATCATGCTGTCTTTCATCACCCGGGGAAGATCAGTGGTCAGTTTAATATCCCGGTAAATAAAGACTTCGACAATGAGCACGTAGAAGGCAGTTACGGCTGCGGCTTCGGTTGCCGTGATGTAGCCGCCGTAGATGCCAAACAGAATAATAAACGGGAGGGGAAGTTCCCAAATAGATTCCCGGGTAGTGGTGAGAGCATTTTTTAGTTTAAACGGGGTAAGGGGCACCTGTTTATCTTTAACGGAATACACGCTGTAAGCGGAGAGGAGCACGATCATCAACAGACCGGGGAGCAAACCGGCAATAAACAATTTATCAATGCTGACTTCACTGATTAAGCCGTATACGATGATGGGCAAACTGGGTGGAAACAGCATACCCAGGTTTCCGGAGGAAGTTAGCATTCCCAGGGAAAAATTTTCCGGGTATTGCTCTTTGATA
>CAYYGL010000179.1:0-9944 GCA_964471235.1 uncultured Calditrichaceae bacterium | reverse complement strand
CGTTCCGGAGCAGAAATGCCAGCCCCGGGGCAACCTGCAATCCCAGGAACGAACGATGCAGGAGGTTAACATTCACGTAATGGGAAGTGAGTTCTTTGCTAATCTGCTGGGCAAATACATCCTTAAAGAAGGTTCCGTTATCCTCCTTTTGGAGCTGGTAGATGCTGGTGAGGGAGATGTTGTCGGTCAATTTGATGCTCAGGGAATCGGTGAAGATGAGTTTGCGGAATAAAAAACTCCGCAACTGGGGAAGGAGGTTGTCAAAATCGAATACCGTATAGTTGGCAAGAATTTTAAGCTGGTAATTGTGTTGCAGGGCAGGGGAGAGGGTGTGCTTAAAATTAGCGGAGAGCTGAAAAATACGGTTCCAGTTATTATTGGCACTGCGCCCGGAACGCACATAAATTTGATGAAATAAATAGACATTGCCCACAATGGCAGTACTGAAAAAATCACTGAAACGATGTTTGTAACCCCCGGCAATGATAAAGCGCAGTTCATCCCGGTCATCCCTTGTGTTGCGGTCCAGCTCATCCCGAAAAACCTGCGGGGTGTTGTATTCCAGTTTGGTATAGGAAAAGCGGGTCCAGAATAAGTTTGCCAGCGAGGGCTGAAATTTGATATGGGTATTGAACGCAGATTGCAGGGTGCTGATGTCGGTACGGATCGCCGGGTTATCATTGGTGACCTGGGAGAAATACATCCCGGTTTGAAAACGTAAATTCCCCAGGGTGAGCAAATACTGGATTTGATTGTCAAGTGCAAGTTCTTTCCGTCGGTTTTTCAACGGCGCCGGGTTGCTCTGGTCAATGCTGCGGTTGCGGAAGGTGGAGATGATTGCCAGGGCAGAGCGAGGAGAAAACTGGTATTGTAATTGATTACTCACAAACCGGGAAATGATAAACACCTGTTCCTGGGGGTGCTCGATATCCGCCCGGAACTGGGCGGGATTGATGTAGTAGCGACTCTCGGAATACTGGTATCCCATCCGCAGGGAATCACTGGCATAAGGGGAAAAGCGTTTTGTCCATCCGGTAAAAAAGGTAAATTCCCGGTTCTTCCTGCCCGGAAAAGAGCGCAGCACATTTTTGATTTCGGTATTGTTTAAATATCCCCCCATATCCAGTTTGGAAACATTCAACCCCAGCCGGGTGTACCATCCCTGGTCTCGTTTGTTAAAAGCTTCCTCAACTGTCCAGCCGATAGCCGGTTTAATTTCCAGGTGGGGAATAAAGTTGAAAGAAAACTCCTGGGCAGCTAAATGTTTGCTGAAGTCTATGAAGGTATTTTCATCGGAGAGCACCCGGGAATTCACAAACGTGGTGGTTTGAATATGAGATGAAATGGGCTGGCTCCATTGAATTGCCAATGTGTTTTCATCGCGCCATTTGTTGGTTTGACCGGATTGCCGAAACAGGGCGCTTTGAAATTGGTTGTTCAATTGAAGCCGGGAAGATTTGCCGGTCGGGATGGTGGTTTGCAGGGTTCCCAGCCAATTCCAACTGATAAAGTCTTTACGGGTTTCCACCTGGTACAGCGAGGTCTGCTGGGCAAACAGGACGCCGCTGACCAAAAGAGCTAAAAAATAACAGACACTTCGCATGCTGAATTTTCCTTACCCGGTTGGGAAGTCGATTTCGAAGGTTCTGAGTTGTGTCAGAACCGGGCGGAGTGTGAAAAAGCGACCGTGTGATAAAAGGGGAAGTTGAAACACGGGGCTGTGGTCAGGTCGCCTGTGTCGGTTGAGAAAACCGGTAAATTTTTTTGTGTTCACCGGCATTGCAAGAATCATTCTGTCCGTGCAACCGGGTTACTCCTTTTTTTTGGGAACCACCTGGTATACTTCTTCATCATCCCGTTTTAAATTGTAATTTTCCCGTGCCACCTTTTCCAGGTAGTTGAGATCGTGTTTGAGGCGCTCAATTTCCTTTAGCAATTGTTCGTTTTCTTTCTGCAATTGTTCTTTTTGTTCGATTAATTCCCGGCGTGTTTCATAAAGGCTGTAAAGGGTTATCAGCGATTTATTTCCGCTTAAAAAGGCAAACAGAATCAACAAAACAATTCCGCCGATAATCCAGAACGTCAGCCGGTGTTGTTTCCGGGTTGATTTCCGCGAACGTTTTGCCCGGGATGTGCTTTTTTTCTTCTTGGCTGCCATAACAAAAAAATCAAAAATTCGGTTAAGAGCTCTCCTTAAAGGGGCAGGCAACTACCAGCTTTATCAGATTCCCGTGCCACTGCTCACTGAATTCTACCCCTGTTCCCTTTCCATGCCGGGAATTCCCCCGGGCAGACCATGAGCACCGCCTGCCCGGATAAGAATTCTCATCATTTTGCCATTTTTTGAATCATCTCCCTGCCCGGGAAAACCGCCGTATCGCCCAGCATTTCCTCAATGCGCAGCAGTTGGTTATACTTGGCAATGCGGTCGCTTCGGGAAGCCGACCCGGTTTTGATTTGACCGGCATTCACGGCAACGGCAATATCGGCGATGGTGCTGTCCTCCGTCTCCCCGGAACGGTGGGAGATAACCGTGGTGTAACCGGCACGATGTGCCATCCGCATGCATTCGAAGGTTTCGGTCAGGGTGCCAATCTGGTTGACCTTAATTAAAATGGAGTTGGCAATACCCAGCTCAATCCCCCTGGCAAGGCGTTTGGTGTTGGTGACAAAAATGTCGTCGCCAACCAACTGGATTTTGTCGCCCAATTTTTGGGTGATAATTTTCCAGCCATCCCAGTCATCTTCCGCCATGCCGTCTTCCAGGTTGACAATGGGATACTTGCTTACCAGGTTTACATAATAATCCACCATCTCTTCCGGCGTTAGCTCTTTGTTCTCCGAGGCAAGGATGTAGCGGTTTTTTTCGGCGTCAAAAAATTCACTGGCTGCCGGATCAAGGGATAGAAAAACATCTTCGCCCGGTTGATACCCGGCCTTTTCGATGGCTTGAACGATTACCTGAAGCGCCTCTTCATTGGATTTTAAATCCGGGGCAAAGCCGCCTTCATCTCCTACCGCGGTATTGTATCCCTTTTCCTTTAACACCTTCTTCAGGGTATGGAAAACTTCGGAACCCATCCGCAATGCTTCCCGGAATGAAAGGGCATTCATGGGCATGATCATGAATTCCTGTAAATCCACATTGTTGTCGGCATGTTTGCCGCCGTTTAAAATGTTCATCATGGGAACCGGCAGGGTTCGGGCATTGATGCCGCCCAGGTACTGGTAAAGCGGCAAGCCCAGTTCCTCCGCAGCGGCTTTGGCAACGGCCATGGATACCCCCAGAATCGCATTTGCACCCAGGTTGCCTTTGTTTTCCGTACCGTCCAATTCAATTAACAGGTTATCAATGTCAATCTGCTCTTCCGGATAGAACCCCACAATTTCATCGGCAATGACCTCATTGACATTCTGCACCGCTTTTAACACCCCTTTACCCATATAACGCTCCGGGTCGCCATCCCGTAATTCCACCGCTTCATGTTCCCCGGTGGAAGCACCGGAAGGCACCGCGGCTCTTCCCATTACCCCGCTTTCCAGATAAACATCCACTTCCACGGTCGGATTTCCCCGGCTGTCCAGTATTTCCCGGGCAATGACATCACTGATCGCTGACATGGTTTCACTCCTTTTTGGTTCGATGTTCAGGTTTATCATATTTATCTCGGTCCCATATTCTTTCTGGGGCAGATGTTATGCTTATCGGCTTGAAAATAACCAAAGATAAATGCTATCGCAAGATGGGAATAAGATGAACATTCGGGAAGTGTGTTGCCGCCCGGAAGTGTTTCTCTTTTTGTTTTATAAATTTGAGCCGGTTATTTATATTTGGTATCGATTTCTGGTGAATGAGACTGCCGGAGTCCGTCAACTTGATTCGGTTTGTGACGATGGATACGTCGAGCCAAGCCGAAATTCTGTGCAAATTTTGAAGTGAGTGTAATAGCACCGGTAGCCGCGAGCTTATGAGTTTTGAAAAAGTAACTGTGCCGGGTAAGAAAGCCGGGGAGGGTTGTCAAAATAATGAAGTTTGATTAAATAACCGTGCCACCGACAAAATAAATTTTGTCGCTCCTACGTTTACAACGGAGCGTCAAAACTTGTTTTGACGCTCCGCTGCGAGCATTAAAAATAACCCGATTAATTATTCAAACTCCATAATTTTGACGATCCGGGGGGAGATGCTTCTGAACGGATCGACAAAACTTGTTTTGTCAATGGCAACATGATTTCATCAAATTTCAACAGTTCGCGAAAAAAGCGCTATCTAAAAATCCGCAATGCGTATTCAGGAAAGGAGTGGAAAGGGTTAAATGAAAAATTGTATCGGAATTCGGCGCGAGGACAAGGATAGTATAGAACGGAGGGCACCCTTAACCCCGGGGCAGGTTCGGAAACTGATTACCGAACACCAGATCCGGGTGATCGTTGAGCCATCACCATCGCGAATTTTTACCGAAGAAGAGTATCGTCAAGCCGGGGCGGAAATCAACGAAGATTTACGGGCATGTAACCTGATCTTCGGGATCAAGGAAATCCCCCTGCCCAGTCTCCAGCCGAATTTAACGTATTGTTTTTTCTCCCATACCATTAAAGCGCAGCCCTACAACATGCCCATGTTAAAAAAAATGATGGAATTGGCAGATACCCTGTTGGATTACGAACTGGTGAAGAATAAGGAAGGGCGGCGCACCATTTATTTTGGCAACTATGCCGGTTATGCGGGAATGATCGATTCCCTGTGGGCGCTGGGGCAGCGATTGTTGTGGGAAGGGATTGACAATCCGTTCAAGGTTATTCAGCCGGCGCATCGCTATCAGTCGTTAAAAGAAGCAGAAGCAGCCGTTCGGGCAGTGGGAAAAGAGATTCGCAAGCACGGGCTGCCGGAACCGCTGGTCCCCTTTATCACCGGTTTTACCGGTTACGGGCAGGTCTCTCGCGGTGCCCAGGCAATTTACGATCAACTGAACGGCATTCAATTGCAGCCGGATGAACTGCCCACATTTATCCGCTCGGGAAAATTTTCTTCCGGTACCGTCTATAAAGTGGAATTCCGGAAACCGGATATGTTCGAACCGATTGAACAGGAGGTTTCGGTGCGGGAATTTACCTGGTATGAATTTAATCGCTATCCGGAACGGTACCGGGGAAAGCTGGAAAAATATATCCCCTTCTTAACCATGCTTGTTAATGGAATTTACTGGGAACCCCGGTTTCCCCGATTGTTGAGCAATGAATTTTTAAAACAGCTTTTTCAAGAAGAGCCTCAGCCGCGGCTGCGGGTCATCGGCGATATTACCTGCGATATACAGGGTTCCATTGAAGCCACCGTAAAAGCCACCAATTCCAAAAACCCGGTTTATGTGTTCGATCCCCTCACCGGCGAGGTAAGCGATGGCTGGGCGGGCAGGGGACCGGTGATTATGGCAGTGGATAAATTGCCAACCGAATTGCCCCGGGAGGCTTCCGAATTTTTCGGCTCCAAATTAATGCCCTACATTCCCGCCCTGGCAGCGGCGGATTTTCGTACACCGCTGGAAGAACTGAACCTACCCCCGGAATTCCGCAAGGCAGTCATCCTGCTGCGGGGAGAGTTAACGCCACCGTTCGAATACCTGCGGAATGCGGTTGAGGCAGTTGGTAAAGGGGATACATAAACGGCAGATTTCCAAATCTCCCCCAAACCGTTGCCGGCAGAGTTTGTGACGGCTTATTCACACCCGGGCTTTACTTCTTCCTGAAAGACAAATCCCTCTTTCTTAAGTTCCTGCAATACCGGCATATAAATCGCCGGCAGGGTGGGAATATGGCAGCCGGTTAACGGCAATTGGTTGGTTAATAGCAGTTTTGTGGCGATTGCCGCCGGGTAGCCTACCGTTTTGGCAATGGCGGTGAATCCTTCGGCATCGCCGTATTCGATGAACGTGGTGAGCGTGCACTCCTTGCGAAAATTTTCTTCCGGGTATTCCACCTCAATTTCATGGGTGATGATCACCATATCCCTGCCGCCGGGTGGGAATTTTAATTTGTTCACCACGATTTTGGTCATCACATCCGAGGCGGTTCTTACATTCCCACCAATCGGTTCATTGGAAAACAATCCCAGCCATTTGAGATTTTCCATGATTTTACCGGTTGGGCTAATACCCAGGTAATTGGCTAATCGATTCTCCAATTTTTTCCCGGAAACATAGAGCGGCATAAACATTTGCAAAAATTCCCGGTAGGTTTTTTGGGGGAGATGGGGGATGGGCATGGACTCATTGGTTAAACCCAGGGAGACAATGTGCTGCCAGGTTTCGCTCCAGCCGGGATAGCGCAGGGTGCCCCGCAGCATGGTTCGCACCCCGTTTAACCCAAAGCGGTGTTGATACACCAGGGAATTGCGATTGGGGTAAGCCTCCAGGGTGCCGATGCCTTCAATCTCCACCAGCCAGGTGCGTTTAAAGACCTGGTGATAGGGAAGCACCTTAATTTCGCCCTCTTCCATATACTGGGCGCCCACCTCGCCTGCCCGCACCACGTTCCGGGGGTTCCAGGTGATGGCATAGCGCAGGGGATTGCTTTCCACCTCGGGCGCCGGTAATCCGCCGCCATAAGAGAGAAAGGATTTGATGACGCCGCCCCGTTGATGCACCTGGTCAATCAGCGACATGGCGCTCATGTGGTCTAACCCGGGGTCCAATCCCATTTCGTTTAGAATTAAGATGCCTTTGCGATGGGCATCGAGATTGAGCTTATGCACCTTCACGTCTTCGTAGGAGGCGGAGATCATGTGCTTCCCGTGGTGCAGGCAGTCCAGGGCAATCAGGTATTGATAAACCGGGGAGAGCATGTTCACCACCACATCCGCCTTTTGGAGATAAGTGGTGCGCATGGCAACGTCGTTCACATCGAACATGATGGCGGCGCCCCGGGGATGGCTGCCCACAATCCGCTGGGCTTTTTCCACTTCAATATCCCCCACGGTCACAAACCAATCGTTTTCCGCGGCTTCTTTTAACAAATAATGAATCAATGCCGGGGTGCTGTGCCCGGCGCCCAGTACCAGAATTTGTTTCATGATGAATACTCCCGGTGAAATGTCAGCCTTTTTTGTATCCCCAAAAGATAAATAAGACGGAAAAGTTAGGATAAAATAGAAATCAAAAAAAGGGAATTGGATTTTTTTTGGAATGGGAATACACATAACACTTTCTTTTCATTGGTTTCGCGGGTTTGAGTTTCTCCAATCCTCTTTATACCTCTATTTTGCCGAATTATTGCCATACCTTGTTTTTTAAATATGTGGGCATATATCTACTCCGTGAGGAGCGGTAGATTGGTAGAAAGGTTCCCAGCTTCAATGCTTACAAGCTCCGTAGGAGCAGCATATTCCCCTGGCATTCAGGTATTTATATGTCGCTCCTACCGGAGCTAAATAAGGTGATGTGCGAGTCATTATTTGGATAATTCACCGAAATTAAATAGATTAACGCCTTTTTGTTTACGCAAGTTTTAGCAAATACCGAAAGAGTTCGATGATTGATCTGAGTGTAAACCAGGGAAGATGACGGAAAGGAGTGCTGATGAAAACGGTATTGGTATTTGGCGCGGGGATGGTAGCAAGACCACTGATCGAGTATTTTTTGCAGCGGAAATACCCGGTGGTGGTAGCCAGCAAGGCGTTTACGCCCGGCATTGAAGCGTTGCTGGAATCCCATCCGGCGGGGAAAAAGGTGTCGGTTGATGTGATGAACCCCCGGGCAGTGAATTCCCTGGTGAAATCGGCAGACGTGGTGATCAGCCTCCTGCCCTATACCATTCACCACCGGGTGGTGGAATCCTGTCTGCAATTTCGAAAACATCTCATCACCACATCGTATCTTCGGGATGACGTGGAACGATTTCATCCGGAAGCGCTGGCAAAAGACACGCTGATTCTGATGGAGGCAGGGATGGACCCCGGGATTGACCACATGTCTGCCCGGAGTGTGATCGACCGGGTGCATGGGGAAGGGGGGATGATTGAATCATTCGATTCCTACTGCGGTGGTCTGCCGGCGCCTTCTGCGGCGGATAATCCCTGGAAATACAAATTTTCCTGGAGTCCTAAAGGAGTGCTGTTAGCCGCCCGCAACAGCGCCCGCTACCTGGAAAAGGGCAAAATCGTGAAAGTGCCGGCGGAAGAACTCCATTTGCAAACCCAGCCTATTGTGGTGAATACCCATCGCCTGGAAGTCTTTCCCAACCGGGATGCCCTGCCGTATGTCTCCAAATACAACATTGGGGAAGCCGCTTCCGTTTTTCGGGGCACGTTGCGCTATCCCGGGTGGAGCCACACCATGCACACCATTCGGGAGTTGGGATTGTTAGAAGAGACCCCGTTAACCGGATTGGCGAAACTCTCCAATAAAAATATACTGGCAAAAATTTTAGGACATCCACCGAATGACGGTGTGATGGAGGCTGTTCGGAAACAGGTTACCCGAACCGGGGAGCCCGTGGAACAGCAGAGATTGCTGGAACGCCTGAAGTGGATTGGATTGTTCAGTGATGATCCCTATCAGAAGCGTGACAGCAGCCCGATTGATTTTTTAAATGAGTTGATGCTGCAGCGAATGCAGTACCGTGAAGGCGAACAGGATATGATACTGCTTCAGCATCGGTTTGAGGTGCGTTATCCGTGGGGACGGGAGCGCATTGTTGCCACCCTGGAGTGTTACGGCTACCCGGGACAGAATGGCGCTACAGCGCAGTGCGTCTCCTATCCGGCGGCTGCCGCGGCACGATTGATTCTGGATGGGAAGATAAAAGAGCGGGGGACCCGGATTCCGGTGGATAGGGAGATTTATCAACCGGTGTTGGCGGAATTGGAAGCCCTGGGAATTCGCTTTCAGGAACAGCGCATGCCGCTGGCAGGTGCCTGATGTGAGGGGAGAGGGGGGAGTGTTGGGGGGGCAGTAAGGTAGTGAGACAGTAAGGCAGTAAGGCAGTGAGACAGTGAGACAGTGAGACAATGGGGGAGTGTTCAGGATGGCGGTAGGAACCTGGTGATTTTATGTTCTGACACCTGCCGGTCCTTTTGGTGACAGGCTACATCTCATTTCCCGGCATTTGAATGCTCAAACGATAAATATTGCCGCCGTTACCAGGGCGCCCAGGACGTCTCCGGTGGCATCCATCAAAAAGAAACCGACCCCTCCGTAAATTTCTTTTACATCCGTGAAGAGAAATTCACCGACTTCCCACAACAGGGCGGCTGTCAAGATGATGAGCAGTAGCTGCCCGCCGACGAATGCAGGGGTTAATAATTTTGCTGCAATCAGTCCCAGCATCACATGTGCCCATAACCAGCGGTTTTGCAAAACAGCATAGCGGAAGAATTTTTTCATTGTTTGCCTTTTTTACGCTTGAAGAATGATTGTTTTTTAACAGATAAGATAGCTCGCCGTACCAGAAATTAAAAGGAAAAATTGCCGCAAGAAGCTTTTCCAAACAAAAAAGCCCGGGCATCAGGAGATGCAGCGGGCTTTTTGAGAAAAGACTTCGGAACATCAGCTATCTTCCGGGGCTCTTATAAACGTTACCCGGCGAATGGTTTTTTGGTAAAGTTCGGCGAGCATTTCGGCAATCTCTTCCATATCGGAAAGTCTTTCTTTCTCGGCAGTCAAAAACGGGTGCCATACCGAACCTTCTTTATACGCAATCAATCCCTCCTTTCCGGTGTGTATGGGTGAATGTTGGTGTGAATTGCCCTGTTTTTATATACACACAAGAAGGGAGATTTGTCCCAGTGGGGAGAATTTCGGATTGAAATTTGCTACAACCTAACAGCCTACAGCCTGCCATTTCCGCCGAGGGATAAACCCCACGGCTCAGAGATGGCAGATATTGTTTTTGTGCTTCCCCCTTCGCCGATCGGAAATCGGGTATCGCCGATCGGAAATCGCCATTCGAAA
>CAYYGL010000178.1:0-10159 GCA_964471235.1 uncultured Calditrichaceae bacterium | reverse complement strand
ATCCACAATACCGTCATCGCGGGTATGAAGCGCTTCCACCGGGCAAATTTCCACACAGGGCGCATCTTCACAATGATTGCACCGCATCACCGAAAACACCCGGCGTGAATTCGGATATTCCCCCTTTTCAATATATTTCACCCAGGTGCGGTTCACCCCGATCGGCACATCATGCTCCGCTTTGCAAGCTACTGTGCAGGCATGACAACCGATGCACTTGCGGTTGTCAATGATAAACCCGTAATTCATAAGCGTGTCCTTTCGGTTTTAGCAATCTATGTTGTTGGTTTTGCAATGTCACTTGGATTCGGTGTTGTGCGCTTCGGCGGAAATCCCTCTATTCCGTTCACATGACGGAAATTAAAACACCATCTGCCTACCGCCGGGATAGCCCTTTACTTGTCATTCATCTTCAGAGGATTTTTTAACCGGTTCTTCGACATCGGGCAAATTGTGCGAATGTTGCTTCAGATAGTATCGAACCGCATCCTTTTTGCTGAAGAAGAAATGGTCATTGCCTAATTTTTGATAAAAGCCGGCTCGTCTCAAAATATCGCGGACCGGTCCTTTCACATTGGTAAAATACCACTCGATTTGCTGACTGGCTAAATCTTCGGCAATCTCAAATAAACCTGAAACCGCAGATGCGTCAATGTCATTAATGCTGCTGGCATCAAAGATAACCGCTTTCACAGGTGTCTCGCTGGAAATGATCCTTTCGAACAATTTGTCTCGTAAAAATTCAATATTTGCAAAATACAATGAAGCATCCATGCGCAGGATAATAAGACCGGGGATATCCCGGGCGTGAGAAACCCGTTTTACATTGCGCAGAATATCCGTTCCCGGAATTTGCCCCAGAAAGGCAATGTGGGGGCGGGTGATACGGCGAATGATCATGACCAGGGATAACAGAACACTGAGGAATAAGCCATACCGAACTCCCAACCCAATCGTAGCAATAAAGGCGAACGACAGGACAATAAAATCGTTTTTTTTAACTTTGTAAATTCGTTTGGCTTCCGGGATATCGACCAGACCGGAAACTGCGGTGATAATGATAGCTGCCAGGACCGCCCTGGGCATGTAGTAAAATAAGGGAGTTAAAAACAACAATGTCAGGGCAACAATTCCGGCAGTAATTAAGGAAGACATCGGGGTTTTGACGCCGGAATGGGCATTTACCGCTGTTCGGGCAAAGCTGCCACCAACGGAATATCCGCCCATCAGCCCGGATGAAAAGTTTGCCACTCCCAGGGCACGTAATTCCTGGTTGGCGTCAATCGTATATTTATGTTGGGCAGCAATTCGTTTGCTGATGGCAACCGCTTCCATCAGGCTGATAACACCCACCGTCAACGCAATGGGGATTAATTCCAGCATGGCTTCCTTTGAAAAAGTCGGCAGGGAAACCCGGGGAAACCCATGGGGAATTTCTCCCACAATTTGAACATTATAGGTGGTAAGGTTAAAAAACCAGACGACAAAAGTGCCAATCGATACGACGATTAAGGCACCCGGCAAATATGGTTTCCAGCGTTTCAGAAACACCAGTATTCCAATAGAGGTGACTCCGATAGCTAAGGAATAGAAATTTGTATCCGGAATGTGCAACAGAATTTGTTTTAGAACGATAAAAATTTGTTGACTGCCTGCCGCAGGGATTCCCAGGATATGTTTTAACTGGCTGGTAGCAATAATAAATGCCGCCGCCGCGGTAAATCCGCTAATAACCGGGTTGGAAAGAAAATTTACCAGAAAACCAAGACGGGCAATCCCCATCACTATCTGGAACACGCCGACCATAAACGCCAGAAGAATTGCCAGTTGAATATACTCCGGAGTACCTTCCTTCGCCAGCACCCCTATCCCGGACGCCACCAAAATAGAATCCAACGCTACCGGACCGATGGCAAGATGCCGGGAAGTTCCCATCATCCCATAAATCACCAGGGGCATTAACCCGGCGTACAACCCCATAATGGGCGGCAACCCGGCTAACATGGCATACGCCATTCCCTGGGGGATTATCATCACTGCCACTGTTGCTCCGGCAATCGCATCATGGCGAAAATCGTCGGTGTTATAACCGGGCAACCATGTCAAAATTGGAAAATATTTTTTCATAAACCCTTTAAAGATGATGACAGCCTGTTCGGCAATTGATAACACACAGTCATAGTAACTTTTTATGAAAAAACAATGCTCTTCAGGATGAATTCTGTTAACGCACAATCTCACCCTCTGCCTCGACCCAATCCAGGTAACCTCCTTCCAGATGCACCACCTCGTAACCCAGCCGTTCCAGAATACCGACAGCATAGGCAGACCGCCCACTGGTACGACAGTGAACCAGCAGTTTCTTTCCCCCAGGGATTTCATCCAGGCGATCCAGCAAACGGGTATGGGCAATGTTTACCGCCCCCGGGAGGTGACCCTCCTTGAATTCATCTGCCCGTCGAACATCGAGGATGATAGAGTTGTTTTCGACTAAATTGGTGAGATGTTCAACTATCGGGTAAGAAGGGGTCTTTTTTAGAGAGGTGCCGGAAAGTTGACGTTTCATTACCCCCGGGGTAATATACCCGACCACGTTGTCATAACCAATCCGGATTAAGTCGGTGACCGCTTCGGTAACTTTTTCCGCTTCCACTACCAGGTAGATTGGGGTATTTTCATCAATTATATAGGAGCCGACGATGGTCGGAAAAGCCCTGTTTAACGGGGCAAAGATTGCCCGGGGCAGATGAC
Organism: uncultured Calditrichaceae bacterium; assembly: GCA_964471235.1. Taxonomy (GTDB): domain Bacteria; phylum Calditrichota; class Calditrichia; order RBG-13-44-9; family J075; genus CAYYGL01. The sequence continues at coordinate 7,408 of CAYYGL010000178.1, read as the reverse complement.
CGTCCCGAAAATCTTCCCAGGTTCGGGTATCTAACAAAGCGGCACCGCTTTCCACCGCCTGGGAAATGACCGATAAATCCACCGGTTCCGGTACCGGCAATTTCCCCAACAGGGGTGGTCCGTCGCGGTTGTCCCGCTTCATTCTGGCAAAATAGAGGGGTGGTTCCGGCTGCCCATACAGGATGGAAGTCACAAAGCGGGTTTCATCTGATGCCGCGCGAATGGCAGGATTAAAGCGTTTCTCATAGCCGACGGTGGATTGGGGGACTGCGCCGAGCGCCTTCCCGCAGGCGCTCCCGGAACCATGACCGGGCCAGACTTGCAGGTAATCCGGTAGCGCTTTAAACCGCTGAAGGGAGCGAAATAATACCCGGGCAGATTGCTCCTTCGCCCCGATCTGACCGGCAGCCGTTTCCAGCAAATCCGGTCTGCCCACGTCGCCAACAAATACAAAATCTCCACTGGCAATGCCCATCGGCTCATTGGCGCCACCGCCCCGATCGGTTACCAGAAAACTGATGTGCTCCGGTGTGTGCCCGGGCGTATGCAGCACCGTTAACTGAAGATGACCCACCTGAATGATGTCGCCATCATATAACAATTGGTGGTTATAGCTGCCGCCGCCTTGTTTTTTATCCAGCCAGCGGTATTTCCAATCCTCATCGCCCTCATCGGACAGATACAATTTTGCACCGCTGCGTTCCGCTAACTCCCGGCAGCCGGATAAAAAATCGGCGTGAATATGCGTCTCTGTAATGGCAACAATCTCCATCGCCTCCCGCTCTGCCAATTGAATATATCGCTCAACATCCCGCTGGGGATCGATTACAATCGCTTCTCCGGTCGCCTGGCAACCGATAAAATAGGATGCCTGGGCTAACTTCTCATCATATATCATCCGAAATAACATAACTATCTCCTTTATGAAATGAACAGATACAGCTTCACGCTACCAACCGAATTCAAACTGCATCTGCCGGGTTTTGCCAATAGGTATCTTTTATTCCTGTTTGTCAAAACCGGAAAATAACCGGTAGCATAACAGGTTGATCATGGAAGCAATCGGGATACCAATACAACAAAACCCGGATAAAGCTTCAACTGAAAAACGATTGCTTCGACGATGTCACAATGAGGTTAATAAAAGGTAATAATTTTTAACAGGATTTTTCAGGGCGTGAACACCCGAAAAGCGTTTGTAGAGGAAGAAAACCTGTTTAAAGTTTTGATTGGCGGAAGCGCCGCCGGAAAACAGTGACATTTATTAGCATTACTATATAACTACGCAAGAATATAATAGAAAGTGAAGATTAGCGCAACATGAAAATCTCCCCTCATTGTTTCGGTTAATCAGCGGGATACATGGCATCAATTTCTTTCTGGTATGTTTTGATAATAACGTTCTTTTTTAATTTCAGGGTCGGTGTTAGCATATCGTTGTCGATGGTAAACTCGGGTACAATGGTCACTTTTTTGATGCTCTCAAAAGAGGCAAGCTCCTTGTTCTTTTCCTCCACCACATTGTTAATGAGTTGAACAATGGCAGGGTGTTTCATCAGCTCATCGAAAGAATCAAACTCAATTCCCTGCTCGCGGGCATAATCCGAAACATTGGGCTCGTCCAGGGTGACTAATGCCGTGAGGTATTTTCGCCGGTCGCCAATCACACACACCTGGTTAATATATTTGGATGTTCCCAGGGCCCCTTCTATGGCAGCCGGGGCAATATTTTTTCCGCCGGCGGTGATGATCAAATCTTTTTTTCGCCCGGTAATGCGCACAAATCCTTCCTCATCAATCTCTCCCAGGTCGCCGGTCTTTAGCCAGCCATCTTTGGTGATGGTAGCTGCCGTTTCTTCCGGCATCTTGTAATACTCCTTCATCACATTGCGACCCCGGTACATTAGCTCCCCGTCTTCCCCTACTTTTTGTTCAATCCCAGGGCCGGGCTGTCCAACCCATCCGAACCGGTAATTATCCACCCGGTTCACGTTGGTAAAGGAGGTGTCTTCCGTCATCCCAATGCCTTCCAGAATCAGGATTCCCGCAGCATGAAAAAATTTGGCAATTTGAGGACTGAGCGGTGCAGCTCCACTGATGCACCATCTCACCCTGCCGCCCAATGCTTGTTGAATTTTGTGAAATACCAGCCGGTTTGCCAGTTGGTATTTCAATTTCAATGAAAGTGGCAGGGGCTTCTTTTCTAATTTATAATCACTCACCGTATTCCCCACATTGGTTGCCCAGCGAAAGATTTTTAATGCCAATCCTCCTTTTGCTTCCGCCTTTCCGATGACCGCGGCATATATCTTTTCATACACTCTTGGCACGCTGGCAAACCAATGGGGACGGGCAAGTTTGATGTCAGATGCCAGGGTATCCATACTTCGGGCAACGGTAAGCGCGGCGCCTTCTTTCACCGATACATAAACACAGAGACGGGCGTAAACATGCGCCAGGGGGAGAAACAGAAATGTATCTTCCCCTTCCACAGCATCCATGCAGGCATGAACGGATTGGGTGGTAAAGGTGATGTTGTCGTGGGTGAGTACCGCACCTTTCGGTATGCCGGTGGTGCCGGAGGTATAGACAATTCCGGCAACATCCTGCGGCGTTACCTGTTGAACCCGGCGGTCAAATTCGCTGTTGGGGATGTTCGCACCCAATTGCATAAACTCGTCAAAAGTGAGCACCCAATCATCATCCGATGAGTTGCCCTCAAATACAATTACTTTACGGATGTTGCCCAGCTTTTCCCGAACTTCCAGCACCTTGTTCAACTGCTCCTGGTTTTCTACAAAAACCAGCACCGCATCGCTGTGATTGATGATGTAAGCACAGTCTTTGGGCAGCAGGGTTTGGTATATCCCCACCGTCACCGCACCAATGCTCATCACAGCCATATCCGTTAATACCCACTTATAGCAGGTATAACTGAGGATATTGACCTTATCGCCATGCTCCACCCCAAGGGCAATCAGGCTTTTGGCGCAGTTTCGCAATTGGTCATCGAATTCCTTCCAGGTGATGGTCTGTAATGCCTCCCCGTCGGTAAACCATCGAAACGCCGGAGATTCCGGGCATTGTTCAACGGTTTCTTGGATGAGTTGATGCACATTTTGATAATCCCGAAATTCCATGATTCCCCCTTTTGTTTAGGTCTGTTGGATTAACGAAAATGTTAAAATGTAATACGAAATCCGTGATGAGAGACGAGTAATGAATAAATCCGTATTGTGATTTCTCCTCCGAAAACGGTCTTCCCACTTGCTCACCCTGTAACCGTGTTGCGGCTGTCTTGCTCACTTCCGAAGCCCTCCCACTACCCATTCCCACTCTTTTACTCATCCCCCGTTTACTTTTCTACATGGAGATGGAGCCTTTCCGAAACCCGGTTTTCCCGAAATGCACATTCACCAGAACCGGTTTTCCGTTCCGGGCAATCTGTTTTGCCTGCCGGAGCGCGGATGTAATTTGCCCCGAATCGGTTAGCACAATCCCCTCTCCGCCAAACCCTTTTGCAGCGATATGGTAGTCTGCGAATCGCAATACGGTTCCCACATCATCCTTGAGGATTTCCACCTGTTCCCGGGCAATTTGGGTCCATCCGGCATCGTTGCCCACCACGGCAATCACCGGGATGTTATGCCGGATGAAGGTGTCAAATTCTGCCAGGCTGTATGCCACGGAACCGTCGCCATACAGGATCCAAACCTCTGCATCCGGGCGGCACAGTTTGGCTCCCAGGGCAAACCCGGCGCCCACTCCCAGGGTTCCGAATACTCCCGGGTCTAACCAGGACAGGGGGGCACGGGGCTTTACAATATAAGAGGCGGTGGAAACAAAGTCACCCCCGTCTGCCACTAAAATGCTGTTTCCATCCAATTGACTTTCCAGTTCGCGGCAAAACCAGAGCGGGTTAATTCGCCCGGTAATCTCCTCAGCCTGTCGGTTGATTTCGTTCTCCCGTTCCTGATCTTGTTCCCGCAAATGCTCAATCCATTGCTGCCAGCGGGAAGGAGCTGTCAGATGTTGCGCCAGGAGGGTAAGGAAAATTCCGGCATCCCCGTGGATTCCCAGATTGGGGCGGCGATTTAACCGCATCTCCCGGCGGCTGCGATTGGCAGAGATCAGAAAAGCGCTCCGCCGGATATGGCGCCCGTAATCCAGCCGGAAATCATTGGGCACGCCGGCAAGAATTACCACATCCGCTTCTTTTAACGCCCGGCGACGCTGGTGGCGCATGTGAAGGGGGTGATCGTTCCCCATCAGCCCCCGCGCCATCCCGGATAAATAGACCGGAATGCCCAGCCGGTTAACAGCTTCCGCAATTTGATTCACCCGTGATGATTCCGATACCGCCTGGCTCCCCACGACTAACAGGGGGGTCTTCGCCTGCTCAATTCTTTTTACCGCCGCTTCCACCCGGTGAGCCTGGGGCGTTGGGGGGGACACTTTGATGAGTGATGGAGCGGCTTGCCAATCCACCCCGGCAAAAAGACGCTGCACATGACGATTGAGATACCATCCCAGCATCCGTTCCGGGAGAGATTTCCCACCGCCGGATTTCCCGCCATACCATCCTTTTACCAGGGATTCATCGTACAGTAAATCCACCGGAATTTCCACGAAGACCGGTCCCGGCACCTCCTTTTGTGCCTCAAAAAATGCCTGTTCCAGTGTTGGAACCAATTCGTTTACTCTGCGTACTCCTTTCGCCCATTTTACATGAGGTTTCATCAACACCATCTGGTCGATATCCTGCAAGGCGCCCCGTCCCTTTAAAGCGGTGGCTGCCGCACCCCCAATCAACACCACCGGCGATTGCGCCAGTTGGGCATTTTTCATCGCGGTGATTGTATTGGTTACCCCGGGACCGGCGGTAACAATGGCAACCCCGGGAATGCCGCTCAGCCGGGCAACCGCATCCGCGGCAAACACCGCATTCGCTTCATGACGCACATCTACCACCCGGATCCCCCGTGTTTTGCAGCCCACCAGAATCGGCGAGATGTGACCGCCGCACAGGGTAAATACAAATTGAACATCCTGTGCCTGAATTACTGTTGCAACCAAATCACCGCCGTGCACGATCTCTCCTGAGCAGATGTAAATCCCATAAACGAATTGTTGGTAAAACAGGTAGGGGGTAATGGTCATTCATGCGCCGCGTTCATTCTCTTTTGCTCACCAGGAAACACGTTTTCTCTCATCAATCCACTTTTCGAATGCTTCTCATCCCCATTCTTTTCTTTTGCTAATTCAAACAAATTTATATATTTTTGAGGAAACAAGCAAATCGTTCGAGGAGGTTGCCGGATGTCATTCGCTGCGGAAACCATTGCACCGCCGGATGTGAAAAAGAAATCCCGGGGTAAAGCTTTCGAAAAACCCATGACCACCCCGATGTATCATGTGGTGTTATTGGACGACGATGATCATACCTATGCGTATGTAATTGAGATGCTGGGAGACATTTTCGGTCACAGCACCGCCACCGCTTTCCGGATGGCGGTTGAGGTGGATACCACTGGCAGGGTGATTGTATGCACCACCCACAAAGAGCGGGCGGAACTGAAACGGGATCAAATTCATTCCTATGGTCCCGATTGGCGGCTGCCCCATTGCCAGGGCTCCATGTCTGCCATTATTGAACCGGCAGAATAAACCGTAATCAACCCTCCCTCAACTTTAATCTTTAATCTTTAACCTTTAATCTTTTAATCTTCTCCCTTTTTTCCCACCAGTAATAAAATGGAATTCCTACCAGAACAATTCCCACACCGAATAACGATTCTATGGGACGGTGGTACAGGGTATTCACCATTAACCAGAGTGAAATGATGAGATAAAGAATCGTGATTACCGGGTATCCCCAGGAGCGGTAAACGCTTTCATCGCCCGGATTCCGACGCCGCAGGACAAACAAGGCGATACCGGCTAAAAAGGAGAACAACACGATCACAAAAACGGTATAGGTAAGAATTTGATCAAAAGTTCCCAGTAAAATCAGAAGCACCGACCACCAGAATTGGAGCCAGAGAGAATTTGAGGGAACGTGATGAACCGGGTCAATTTCGGCTGCGCGGGAAAAAAAGCGCCCTTGTGTTGCCATGGCATAATAAATTCTTGCCCCGGAGAGGATGGTGGAATTCAGGGTGCTCAGCACCATTATCAGGATCATCAGCGAGAAGATTATCCCGGCACGGGTTCCGAACAAAAGCTTCATGGTGATGTACCCGATTTCCACATCCCCGGACATTTGCGATAAGGGCTGGGTATAGAGATACACCATGTTTACCAACAGGTAGAGCACCCCTACCAGGGTTACTGCGATTGCCATGGCAAAGGGAATATTTTTGCGAGGCTCTGTTACCTCCCCGGCGATGTAAACCAGCACTGTCCATCCGGAATAGGCAAACAAGACCCCCACCAGCGCCACTCCCCAGCGGGAGAGGTGGGGAAAATCAAAGGAAACGGGTAAAAATGGTCGGAAGTGGCTCCAATCTCCCTGTGGAGAGGAAATTCCCACGACAACAAATCCAATTAGCACCAAAATCCCCAGGGAGACCACCACATTCTGGAACCCGGCGCCGCTGCGGATGCCCCGGCTGTTCAGCCAGGTTAAAACAAACGTAATTCCTATCGCAATCAATTTGATGATCGGGATTTCCATACCGGTGAGGGGGAGGGGCACTGCCCACTCCTTTATGCCCGGGGGCAACAACTGTAAAAAATAATATGCAAACCCGATGGCGATGGCAGCAATTGACCCCGGGTAGGTGACCGTGAAAGTGGACCAGCCGAACAGGAAGCCGGTTAAGGGATGGTAAGCGTGGGTCAGAAAAAGATAATCTCCCCCGGAATGGGGAAAACGGGTGGATAGTTCCGCATAGGTTAAGGCGCCGCAAAAAGCGTATATGGCGCCTAGTATCCAGATCATGAATAATCCCATTGGCGCATCCAGGTATTGGGCGTTATACCCGGTGGTGGTAAAAATGCCGATGCCAATCATATTACCGACAATCATTGCCGTCGCATCAAAGCGGGTTAACGAGCGAACTAAGCGAGAGGGATGGTTCATTCTTTTCTCCGGTGACCGACAAAATAGTCATTGATTCATTTTTATCTTTTTTCTATATTAATATAAATTTAACCGAAATATAAGCGAAGCCGATGTCCAAAAAAACGCCTGCCATAAAAACCGCTTCCGACACGTTAGTCATTTCCAGCGATTTTACCAATTTACCCAAGGTAGAAAACTTCTGCATCATGATCAGTAAAAAAGCCGGGTTGAATGAAGACCAGAGCGATAATATTGCCATTGCGGTGACGGAGTTGGTCAACAATGCCATTATCCATGGCAACCGGCAGGATCCCGATAAAAAGGTTACTGTTCAAGCGGATT
>CAYYGL010000177.1:0-10381 GCA_964471235.1 uncultured Calditrichaceae bacterium | reverse complement strand
CTTTTGCACTGCAAGTTATTGGAGTGCCCCGGCGGGAAATAAAGCCCAAAGTGTTATCGGTCTTGACCCGGGTCGGTCTGGTGCACAAGCGGTATGTTTACCCTCATACCCTGTCCGGCGGTGAGCAGCAGCGGGTGGCTATTGCCCGTTCCCTGGTGAATGAGCCCTTTATCCTGTTAGCTGATGAACCCACCGGCAACCTGGACCCTCAGGTTTCCCAGGGGATACTTGACTTGTTGGAAAATATCAATCGCAGCGGAACGGCAGTGCTGATGGCAACCCATAACTATGAATTGATCCGTAAGAATCCACACCGAACCATTGTGCTGGATGATGGTAAATTCTATAAAGAAATTAATGCCCGGCAAATACAGGACAGGCGCTGAATGAAAATTTTATTTCTGATCAGAGAAGGATTGGCTGGCTTTAAACGCGCCCGCCTTTCGGCTGTCATCACCATTATTACAGTGATGCTCTCCCTGAGCCTGATTGGTATTTTCGGAATCATCGTGCAGAACCTTTCCGATACCTTCCAGAAGCTCTACACTCACATTCGCCTGGAGATTTTTGTAGACCCATCCATTACCCCCGATCAAATTGACTCCCTGGCAAGCGCCTTGTTAGCCATGAATGTGTTTGAAAATATTACATTTATCTCTCCGGAAAAGGCATTGCAGGAATTTGAAGCGGAGTTTGGCGACATCTCCAACCTGTTAGACACCAATCCCCTGCCCCCTTCTTTTCGAGTTACGCTGCCGGGAGGTTACCGGCGATTACAGGATATCGAGTCAATTGTTAAAAAGATTGAAGCGATGGAGGAAGTGGATGAAGTGCAATATCAAAAAACAATCATCAGTTTAATGAATAAATACTTCCTGCTGGGAGTCATTGTGGCTTCCGCGGTAGGAGCAACCATCTTTTTGATTTCTACCCTGTTGATTTTTAACACCATTCGTCTAACCATTCATGCCCGGAAAACGCTCATCAGCATTATGCGCCTGGTGGGGGCAACCAATTTTTTGATCAAGGGACCTTTTGTGATAGAGGGAATCTTCCAGGGATTGATCGGTAGTTTGCTGGCATGCGGCTTGTTATGGCTTGGGATCGACTTTGTTCGGACCGCATTCTTCCCGGAATTGAAAATCCCCCTCTACTATTTTGCGTTTTTAATTGCGACCGGCACGCTTTTAGGGCTTACCGGCAGTTATATTTCGATTGGAAAATATTTGCGGTAATCCGGCGCCGGGGGAGATGAAAATTTTGCTTCAGCCACCAATCATCCGAATCTCTGGTACGGAATTTCATGAGGCTTCTCGCTGATTCCTTATCATCATTCCCCGGCTATTCAGGTGGTTCACTCAGCTTTTCCGTGGGGAAAAGTGGCATTTTCCGAGAATTGATGATGAAATCCTTACGGATTGTTTGCATCCTGTGTGTCGTTGGGTATTCGGTGTTGGCACAAGATGACGGAGCCGGTTCATCCTCCTGCCTTCCCCTGGGGGAATGGCGCATGATCACCAGCTACTACGGCTGGCGGGATGACCCCTTTGCCCGGGGAGGCGAATTTCATCGCGGGATTGATCTCCAGGCACACATTGGAGACCCGGTTTACGCCTGGCGCCGGGGGGTGGTGGTAACAGCAGGATACCAGGGGGTTTCCGGCAAAGTGGTGGTGCTCCAACATCCCGATCACTTTGTCTCCAAATATCACCATCTTTCCAGAATTCTGGTGCACACAGGTCAACAGGTAACTGCCGGGCAGATGATTGGCAAAGCCGGGGATACCGGGCAGGTAACCGGTGTTCACCTGCATTTCACCATCATGAAAGACGGAGAATATGTAGACCCTCTGCCGTATCTGAAAGAGAGCCGGAATGTTCATGATCCGGCTTTTCAAAAAGCTTCGCCGGAAAACATTTCCCGCTCCCTCAAAACCGTCACAATTCTTTCAATTCCCCGCGGGGTAACGGTTTACCTCGATGGAGCTTACAGTGGGAAAACTCCCCTGAAATTGAGACTATTACCCGGTTTTCATCAACTAAAGCTGGTGCCACGGGATGCGTTCTTGCCTCTGGAAAGGACGGTGGAGGTAAAGGAGCAAGTGACTTTTTCATTTCGACTGAAAAAGCGGGTGCTTGCCAGCAATCCATCGTCCCGCGTTTCATCTTCCGCTTATTCCCCTTCCCGCAGACGACCCGGCCCGGAAGCCGCCGTGTTTTCCATTATTCCGGGAATGGGCCAACGATACCTGGGGAATGATTGGTGGATGGTGCCCCCCCTTGCCATGGGACTCTCTTTTGCTTTGTCCATGGGTTCCCGAAGTATCAAAGAACGCTATCACATGGAATATCGATACAGCAGCGATCCGGTTGCCCGGGATTCCCTGCTGCAAAAGTACCGTCATTTCCGGGGGTTGGAGAACTTCTTCAAGACGGCTGTTTGGGTGATTTGGGGAGCGGATATTGCCAGTGCTTTCTTGCAGGGAGTTGCCAATGTAACAAAAAATCGTTCCCGGGCACGGCAGGAGAAAGGAGTGTTTGTGGCACTGAAGCCATTACCCACCGGCAGCGGCATCCGTATGCAGATTCGCTGGTAACTTCAGTGTTTTTGCCTTCACACTCCACTGATTAAAACTGCCATTTAACTTCGACAACTGGTGAGACGGGAAAGGCGGTGGTAAAGGAACTCGATCACTCTCCTTAGCCTTTGTTTTTGTCTTCTTCTCCCAACATTTCCTTTGATCACCCCGGGGTACTCACAACGCCAGAATCTCATCCAGATGCTCCAGCATCATCCGTTCCCACTCCATTTTCAGCCAGGGGGTGTATTTCTCCGGATGTTTGGCTAACTCCGTGGTCAGTTCGTTGATGCTGATGTACTTCCAATCGGCAATTTCATTGGGATTCACGCGAACCGGATCATTGCTCTTCCCGATAAATACGGCACACAGTTCCCGCTCCGAACCGACTTTATCATAGCGGGCATGGTATTGAAAGGTAAACAGATGAGTGAGCGGAGTGCTGATCCCCAATTCTTCCGCTAAACGTCGGCGGGTGGCATTCTCCAGGTCTTCTCCCTTCCGGGGATGGCTGCAACAGCTATTTGACCAGAACAGGGGCCAGAGGAGCTTTTGATCGCTACGCTGCTGCACCAATAACTCTTTCTGATCATTGAAAATAAAGATCGAAAATGCCCGGTGGAGAATCCCCTCACCACGATGACAGGTTAACTTATCCTCATAACCCAATACATTATTCTGCTCATCCACCACAATCAACATTTCATCATCAAAAGAGACCTGCTCTTCATTCACTGGCATAACGTTCTCCATTCTAACATCATCACGCTCAAAAAGCCGTTCCCGGCGGCTTCTCAAAATCACCTTAACTCACGTTCTGAATACGCAACCCGGAACACGTAAAAAAACCGTTCCCTCCGACTTCGCTATCTGCATGTTCCCTGCGAATCGTATGTCTCTACATCAATTGGGTAACGATAGCCCGATAACCGGCTTTTCGCATCGCCTCCGCTACCTTGTCGGAATTTTTCGGGCATAGGGCAATCATGGCGCCGCCACCGCCACCGCCGGTTAGCTTGGCGCCCAGGGCACCACTTTTGCGGGCAATCTCAATCAGTTCCTCCAACTCCCAACTGGAAACCTGCAAGGCATTTAACAATCCCTGGTTGATGTTCATCAACTCGCCCAATTTTTCCAGGTCATACGCTTTTATCGCCTCCAGCGCCTGCAGGGTAATCTCATTAATCTCATGAAAGATTTTATCGTAAAGGGGTTTATTCTTTTCCCATGCTTTCCGGACATTGGCAACCATTCGGGCGGTCAAGCTTTCCACCCCGCTGATGCCGATGACGATGGGAATCGGTTGCCTCACCTCAATTCTCTCCATTTTGGGCGGATCCCCCTTCTGGAACAGGATAAACTTGCCATACGTTGCCATGGTATTGTCAATTCCCGAGGGGGTGCCATGCACAATCTTTTCCGATTCGTATGCCAGACGATTGACTTCATCATCACTGAGGTTCAGGTGGTAATGCTCGGATAACGCCCGGATAATCGCCACCGCCAATGCTGCCGAACCGCCTAAGCCGGTTGCCCGGGGAATATGGGGATATACCTCGATGCGAATATTCTTATCCTTTAGCCCCAGTGAATTGATGATTAAATCCAGTGATTGATAGATGGAGTACTTGTGCTCCTTGTCCATGTAAATGCGTTCTTCCACACCCCAGCGGGGAATCACCAGGTGAATCCCGTCATCTTCATCCTCCACCTTCGCCTGAATGGCAATGGGGATGGGAGCGGCAATGACGTGGCTGCCATATACCGCGGCATGTTCGCCGAACAAAATCACTTTGCCACAGCCGGTGGCTAACTTTTCTGTTTCGGCCGGCTGTTTGGTCTCGGTCGTCGGAATTTCGGTACGGGAACGTAGCTGTTTCACAATTTCCTCCGCTTTCCATACTTTGATTTCACCGCTCTTGATTAATTGATCCACCACCTCGTCATAGATATCCGGTGACGCCCCGGCAGCCATGGCGACCGTTCGGGCGTGAAGAGTCATGTGCCCTTTCTGGATGCCCTCGGTGGAGAGCGCGCGGAGAGCGGAAAAATTTTGCGCCAGACCTACCGCGCCCATCACCTCCATCAATTCGGTTGCACTTTCCACATTCAAAATTCGCAGCAAAATCCCAACGGTCGGATTGGATTGCAACGGACCTCCCACGGTGCCCACTTTCATGGGAATTTTAATTTTTCCTACCAGATCACCCCGGTCATTTTTGAACCACTTGGTCAGGGAGGTATAGGCTTTGCCCCGGGCGGCATAGGCGTGTGCAGCAGATTCAATCGCGCGCCAGTCATTGCCGGTGGCAAGGGCAACTGCATCAATCCCGTTCATAATCCCTTTGTTGTGGGTGGTTGCCCGGTAGGGGTCCACTGAAGCAAATTCATTCGCCAGGATGATCCCATCACGTACCTCTTCGCCGGAAAAGCCTTTCCCGGTAAGCAATTTCGTGGGGATGGTGCATTCACATTCCACCAGCGCCCGATCACTCAGATTGGACAATATTCGCAAAAAGACCTTCCCATTGGTGATCTTTTCAATTAACGATGCGACACCTTCGCACATACTGTTCACCAGGTTGGCGCCCATGGCGTCCCGGGTATCCACCATCAGGTGAACTATCAACATGTCTCCCCGGAAGGAGGCGGAGGGATGGATGATCACCTCCAGGTCTTTTGCCCCGCCGCCCCGGGCAACCATATTGGGATGCAAACTGTTGGCAAGGTTTAAAATTTCTTCTTTGTTCTGCAAAATCGCCTGCTGGGCGTGGGAGGGATGTTCGATATCGACGACCTGAATCTGACCGATTAAAATAGGCTCGGTGCTGACACTTTTAAACCCCCCGGCATTCCGCACGATCTTGGCAGCCGAGCTGACCGCCGCCACAATCGACGGCTCTTCCACCACCATCGGCACCACGTAATCCTTCTCATTGATTAAGAAGTTCAGCCCCAACCCAATCGGTAAACTGAACACTCCAATCACGTTTTCCACCATTTTATCGGCTTCTTCGGAATCCAGCACATTTTTGTTGTTTGCCAGAATCTTAAATTCCTCCGCCGAGATGATATTACGTTCTTTCAAAATCTCCAATCGTTCCAGAACGGAGTATTTGTAAAACTGGGGTATACGGGAATCCATGTCAAACTTCCTTTTGTTTATAACTGACTATTCCATGTTGAGCCACACTCAGGGAAATGGTCTGAAAAGCGGTCTGTTTTAACCGTTGTTTGATTTGCGAAACAATTTTATCGGAGGCAGCAAAAGCGATTCCCAGATCGCCGCCCCCGGCGCCGGAAGGTTTATAAACACCTCCGGCAGCTTCCACAATTTCCGCTAACTGTTGATGAACTTCCGATATTATCGGCGCCCCGCTTTGATTCCCTAAGTACTCCATAAGCCGGTAATATTCACTTACCGAATTCAAAAATTGTTTCACCTGGTGCCCGGAAAATGCCCGGCATCCCTGGGTGCTGATATGCGTCATCCGTTTTATAATCTCCCGGTACGCCTCGGGTTTCCGGGATTTAAATTCCTGCACCTTCTGCACAAATTGCTGCGTCGAAGCGGATGTACCGGTCCAGATAAACAACAGTTGAAGTGATTCCGGCATTTGCATTTCTTCTATCAGGGTGGGCATGGTCAGGGAATCCTGGATGAGTTGGTATTGCAGAATACCGCCGAAGGTGCTGGCGGCAATATCCACCCCGCTGCCAATTTTCTGCTGGGCTTCGTGATGCGCCGAAAGGGCAATTTGAAAAAAGTGCAATCGATCCGCTTCTTCAGACATCGGCAATCCGGCGCTATGAAATAATCCAGCGATCAAGGCCACGGTCAATGCTGCGCTGGACCCGAGGCCTAATTTAACATCTTTTCCTGCCAGGTAAAAGGATGAAGTGTTAAGCCGAATAGCTGCGGTGGGAAGCGCTTTTTGCCGGGAGCGAATTTCCTGCCCGGCAAAACGAATTGCCGTGTTGAAAAAACGCAGTCGTTGAACGGTTTCCAGGGGGGTGTGGGGCGGAAAAGCTACCTCACCGTGCCGGCTAATGTCAAACCGCAGCGCCCCGGCTCCGATGAATGGAGACGAGACGGAAAAGTGTGGCGCAGGAAAGGTCAGAGTAACCTCTGCAAAGCGGTCCACTGCGGCGACCAGCGCCGGCGCCCCTTCCAAAACGGCATATTCGCCCAACAATAGTGCTTTCCCCGGTGCCCGGGCAAGGATGGTTTTGCTCATGGTATCTTCGATTATCGGAAGCAGAGGCGGAAAAGCCAGATTTAAGTCGATTACCTTCCCACTCTGGATGCCCTTCTCCCGATTCTTCCCCTCCTGTTTTTTTACTTACCGGCTTTTTGAGGTTCCACCAATTGCTGTAATTGTTCGGTGGTAATGGACCGGGGACGAAAAATTGGCATCATCAGTGCCTGATTGATAATTAATTGGGCGCAAATTCCCAACACCTGGGCGGTGGAGAATAGCACGGTGTAAAAAGATTTTTCTTTGATGCCAAAGTGATAGAGCAGCGCCCCGGTGATGCCGTCTATATTCGGATAAGGATTATTGGCTTTCCCCTGCTCTTTTAATAAGCGGGGAACAATGGTCTGCAATTGTGAGACAATTTGAAAGAGCGGATCATCGGAACAGATTCGGCTGCCCAGTTCATGCAGCGCCAGGTAACGCGGATCATGATTCCGCAGAACGGCATGCCCGAATCCCGGAATCACTTTACCGGACTGAAGATGTTCCCGGATGTATGCTTCCAGGTCTTCCGGTTTCGGCACTTTCCGGAAATGGTGGTATATGTGCATCACAAACGATAGCGATTCCTGGTTTGCCAGACCGTGTAAAGGACCGGCAAGGCTGTTCATGGAGGCAGAAATTGCGTAATAAAGGTCGGAGAGAGAAGAGTTCACCACCCGGCTGGTGAATACGCTGGCATTGGCGCCTTCATGATCGCTGTGCACCACAAAAAACTTTTCCATGAAATCGACAAATTGGGGGTCGGTGTTGCCCAGGAGGTGCGCAAAATTGGCAACCGTGTGCAAATCCGGGCGGGAGAAAAGTCGATCTTTCCCCAGGATGTGCTGACGGTAAATCCCGGCGGCGATCACCGGAAGCCGGGCAATAATATTGAGGGCATCCTCATAAGTAGCTTCCCAATAAGCTTCCCGGGGCAATCCTTTCCGGTATTCATTTGTAAAGACCGATTCCTTCTGCAAGGCTAACATTGCCATGCTGAACATCACCATGGGATGGGTATCCGGGGGAACAGATTCCAATAATTGCCAGACATACAACGGCACTTCCCGGCGGTTTATCAAGTCCGTTTGCAGGGAATGGAGTGCTTCTGGGGTTGGAAATTCTCCGCTGGTCAGCAAAAAGAAAATCTCTTCCGCCGATCGGTCGATCAATTCCAGAACCGGAACTCCCCGGATAATCAATCCTTCCTGCGGGTCTACAAAGGAGGTATCACAAAGGACAGCGGGCACGTTCCGCAGCCCTTTAAACAATTGCTGAACAGTTACTTGCGAGATAACCACATCCGGATAGGCAGATAGAATTTCCTGAACTTGTTTTCGCCAGCCAGGAATCTTTCTTCGGAGTATTGTTTTAAGATTTTTCATAGTTCCCATGGGGTTAAGCATAAATTTTCTAATGAAAATAATTTTCTTCAACGAAAAATTTGCATTTTACAAAATCAACCATTAATTTGGTGACTAAAAATTTGCTGCCGGAATTTTACCGGACAGCAAATTAAGTATAGGAATTAAAAAAGTAAACGGCAGTAGTTTAAAAAACAATGCAGAAAAAAGAATTTCAAAACGGGAATTATTTTAGGGGGAAAGTTGTTTCGCTGGCATTCGCCTTTTTGAAGTTGCCTGTCGAAAATGTCTACATATTTGGAGCTATTCACCACCACCTTTATCGCCTTCGTTTAATTTTCATTTAATCTGACAAACCTCACAGTCTCTCAGGTGTGTTTTTAAAATTTCTTCCGAATGGAAAACACATCGGTGAATTCCATTTCGTAGATATTAGAAGTTCAGAAAAAACAACAGGCGGCACGAACCGGAAACCAAAAAATTTTCCTTTTTAAATCCTGACGTAAACAGAGCTAAATAGAATGGTTATCCGAAAGAATTTATCAGGAGGTCCGAAAGAATCTGTTTTATTTTATAAAGGTTGGTGGCAACATTGTTAAAGAAAAATGATACTAAGGTTATCATTTTGTGTAAACAATTCAGTGCTACTTTAGTAACATAAAACAAGCGATCAAAAGATATTAAAGAAGTTCCACCGTTTTCATAGAGAATGGCAAAATAATTGCATTCTATCCAAAATATTAAATTTTGGTCATGGTAAAGAAAAATGTTTGGTAATTGCTAAAAAGTAATAATTTAAAGAATCATAATAAAAGGAACAGATGTTATTTATGGCACCCAGAGGGGGATAATCAATCCCCTGTCAGAACAAAACACTCCGAGTATAGCTGGACGAATACGATGATGAATGCGGCTTTTGAGCTTATTGGTTTTGAGTTTTGTCTCCTTTTCCTGTTTCTGTTTTAAACTGTTGTTCTGATAGGCATAGAGTGTCTGTCAAAAATTACGAATTTCAAATTAATGATAATTAACAAAGGAGACATGTGCGATGGCATCACCAACCCAATTACTGGAGACTCTCCAGCAGAAATATTTTGACAAGGAATTTCAGGCACTGACCTGGAGTGGTTCCTTCGAAGATTACCTGGAGTTAGTAAAGAAGAACCCCGGGATAACCCGAACGGCTTATCAGCGGCTGTATGATATGATTTTGTCGTTTGGTACCGAAGAGTACGAAGATTCCCGTAAAAAAATGATCCATTATAAATTTTTCGATGATCCCATCGAGGATGGCAGGGATGCGGTTTACGGGTTAGATGCGTACTTGATGAAACTGATGAACGCCATTAAATCGGCGGCATACCGCTATGGCACGGAACGCCGGGTATTATTGCTCCATGGACCGGTGGGGAGTTCCAAGAGCACCATCGTTCGATTGATGAAAAAGGGCCTGGAGCATTATTCCCGTACCGAAGAAGGGGCCTTGTATTCGTTTGAGTGGATTAACGTTCCCAAGTTTTTCGAAGACCCGGAAAATTCGCCGCTGGAAAATATTCCCTGCCCCATGCATGAAGACCCGCTGCACATTGTGCCGATGGGGTTTCGGGATGAATTTTTGAAAGGCTTGCTGGGCAATAAGTTTGACGAGGTTTACCTGGAAGGCGGCTTATGCCCCAGTTGCCGCCAAATTTATCGCAACCTGGTAGAGATGCACGCCGGCAACTGGATGGAAGTGTTGCAACATGTCAAGGTGCGGCGGATCCTGTTATCGGAAAAAGACCGGATTGGCATCGGCACCTTTCAGCCCAAGGATGAAAAAAATCAGGATTCCACCGAGTTGACCGGGGATATCAACTACCGGAAGATTGCCGAATACGGCTCCGATTCCGATCCCAGGGCATTTAACTTCGACGGGGAGTTCAATATTGCCAACCGGGGGATTATCGAATTTATCGAAATGTTGAAACTGGATGTGGCGTTTTTATATGATTTGCTGAGCGCCAGCCAGGAGCACAAAATCAAACCGAAGAAATTCCCCCAGACCGATATTGATGAGGTGATCATCGGGCATACCAACGAGCCGGAGTATCGGAAACTCCAGAATAACGAATTTATGGAAGCTCTGCGTGACCGGACCGTGAAGGTGGATATTCCTTACATTACCAGGTGGTCGGAAGAAATTAAGATTTATAAGAAAG
>CAYYGL010000176.1:0-10424 GCA_964471235.1 uncultured Calditrichaceae bacterium | reverse complement strand
TATCCAACTCGTATTCTACAGTTTCTCCACTGGCTTCATTACCTGGCGACGCCATTCCTGTTAGCCAGCATTTATTTTTTGACCTACAGCTTTCTGATTGATGCAACCGCCGAACGCAATACAATGATCGGTAATGGATTCATCCTGCTCGGCTTCGGGCTTGGTTTGTACACCCTGCGAAATCCGGAGAAACCTTCCCCGGTAAAACCCCGTCACCAACATCTCGTCATCATGGTTTACCCGTTTCTCGGATGTTTACTATTATTGCTCGGTGTGGTTATCTTCTTCATTAAGAAAGCCGGTGTCAGCGACCCCATCGGGTTGGGTTTATGTTCATGTGTCGTCGGACTTTTTGCAATGGCAAAGGAAAATCATGAACTTTTGGGGAATAATCCCGGCAGTAGCGAATCAAATTAGCCGGACTTATTCATGCAATCCACCGGAAAAGGCGGAAGTCATATCCGCATTCCGGTAGATTTCTCAACACGTAAAATCGCATCAAACTTTCCGGTAAGGAGAATATGCAGAATGCCATAACCCTTGTCTCGGTAAACCGGAGCAAACGGGAGAAAATCCGCATCGGAAGGAAGGTTATCGAAACGGGGATATTCAAGACGCCGGTGAAGGACCGCATTGAGGTGACTTACCAGGGATTACAGGACGACACCATCGTCAACCGGAAGTATCACGGCGGATCGGACCAGGCGGTTTATTTATACACCATGGAAGATTATGAGTGGTGGGCGGAAAAATTACAGAAGCCCTTGCTGCCGGGAACTTTCGGTGAGAATTTGACATTTTCCGCATTCGGCACACCTTCCTTAAGAATCGGCGACCGTTTTCGAATTAACGAGGTTCTTTTGGAGGTCACTTCGGTTCGCATTCCCTGCGCCACATTTGCCGCGAGGATGAATGACCCCGGTTTCGTAAAGAAATTTCGTCAAGCGCAGCGACCGGGCGCTTATGCCCGGGTGCTCCATCCCGGGATGATTCAAGCCGGCGATGAGGTCATTTTTATCCCCGGCTCAGAAGATTATCCCACGATAGTAGAGATATTCGAACTGTGGTTTTCAAAGATGCCGGACCCTTCGCTGATCAAACGAGCCTTGCAAGCACCGCTTGCAGAGAGATTACGGGTAAAGCTTCAACCGTAGGAAAATCTTATAATGCGTTATCCCACCTTTCCAAATTTTAATCCGTTCCGGGGCTATTCCGCCAACGGATCTCCGTCCCAACGGGATGACGTTATCAGTGGGGGTAGCTGAATCGTTACGAATACAACGTCAATTCGACCTAAAAAAATGAACGCAGATGGACCCGGATGTTCCGGATTTTCGCAGATTTTTTTAGTATTTGACCAATCATCCGTGAAAATCAGCGTTATCTGTTTCATCTGTGTTCTATTTCAAGGCACGTGGAACTCACGTTAATATATCAAAACGCAAGTGGTTAGTTGTCATCTATAAAGAAATTTCTAAAAAAGATGGGTTCGTTATTACTGCTTATTTTTTATCAAAAAAGCCAAAAGGGGCAATCCTATGGAAACGGTCACCGTGAAAGATAAAACAGAAGATTTTATGAAACGCTGTTTGACGATGACATCTGATATTGTTCAGCTTCCTATCGAACGGATGTGGATTGATTATGATAGAGAAGCCGATGTTTTATATATTAGCTTTCGGAAACCGCAAAGGGCTAAAGAAACAATTGAAAGCGAAGATGATATTTTAATTAGAAAAGATGGAAAAAAGATAGTCGGGTTGACAATATTGCACGCCAGCACACGTTAATTTCAAAATAGAAACCGGGAACCATCCCTACAGAATTCTTAGACTACACATCCATTCAATACATTTTCTCCAGATGTTCAATCCCCAGTCGCTTCCCCAACCGGTGAATCCGTTCCTTCCGCTTCAACACCCATTTCTTATTCAGCAACTCCTGCAATTCCTCCAAAAGCGGATCCGCCGCAAAGGTGACCTCGATATCTTTTAATCCCTTTTCCCCGCCTTTTTTGGAACGGTAATGGGAAAGGGTGCGCCAGGCAAGATATGCAAATACCACATTCGGCCCCGGAAACAACGTAAATACAATACTCAGCGGCAGGAGAAGACCGTTGACAATCAATCTCCGTTTATGCCTCTTAATCTCTGCGCGAAATAGCTTTTCGTAAATTTCCCTTGCTTCACTTGCGGATAATCCCCGGGGATAATAAACCGTAATATGGGTGAGTTTCCGCAGTTCCTTCAGCCGCCGTTCTTGTTCCTTCTCCCTTTTGGAAACCGCCTGTAACGTACGTTTAAAAATATTCGCTTTTCTCTTTTCCATCTCCCCCGCGGGTGCGTGAGAACCGACAGCTTCGCGTAACGCCACGATTTCCGGGGAATGAATATACAGGCGGTATCCACCGCCTTTCACAGGCAATAAAAAGATTCTCATAGGATGATAAAGTTATTGGGAGTTTTGGGAAATGCCAACGGATAATTCATTCGGGATTGGGTGAATGGTGGAGTGGTGAGTGGTGAGTGGTAAAATTGAGATTCCGCCCGGAACGTCCGGCAAGTGAAGGTGGATATCTTCCACTGACTCGAAAATAGAATGATAACCCCTCCGTTAATCTCAGAACGTCGCCGAGAAGCCGAACATCCAGTTCCGCCCGGGCATCCGATAGCGGGCTAACTCTTCGTATTGGGTATTGAGAATATTCTGCACGCCCACGGAAAGGTCGATAGCGGAATTTACCCGGTACATCAGCTTACCGTTCAGCACCCAGAAGGCATCGGGCTTTTGCAGCGGGTAAAGGAACACCTCTTTAATGGCACTGCGATAGCGCCCGTCGGCGCCCAGGCGGAAACGGTGCCAGGTAAAAGTGGTGTTAAAGAAGAAACTATGCCGGGGTCGATAGGCTAACAAATCATCGCTGCGATCGGGAGAGAGGTCCCGGGCATCCAGGTAGGTGTAATTGACCGACGCCCGAAAGTGCCTCTTCCAGGAGAATGTCACACTGGTTTCAACTCCCTGCATCAGCGCTTTATTTAAGTTGCGCACCTGGAAATAGGGAAAATTGACATGTTCCTCAGCGGCAATGTTCACCCAGTAAATCAAATCTTTATAATGATAACGGAACAGCGCCGCATCTATCCCGATATGGGAATTGACTTGCCAGCGCACCCCGCTCTCCAGGGAATAATCCATTCGTTCGGCGTTTAGCCCGGGATTGGGTTTAAACAGCACCCCGCCGCTTAGCTCCCGTTTAAAAAAGCGCTCTGCAATAGTAGGCGCCCGGAACGCCTGCCCATAGAGCAATCGGAAAGACAGGGGTGTTGTGGGATGATAGACCAGGGCAATTTTGGGACTTACCTGCTGCAAATTTTTGCCCCCTACCAGGTGATTCCAGTCAAACCGTACGCCCACCGTGGTCACCAACCGGGAAGTCAGGTTCACTTCATCTTGCAAATAAAGGGCAAAATTGTTGATCTGCTGATTGCCATAGACCACCGAATCCGGGGACGAATTGACATGATCGATCTGCACATCAATTCCGGCAATAAAATAATTCCGGGAATTGATATACCAGTCAAGCTGGGTGATGTTGCCGAATTTATTGCCATCGATGACGGTTTTGGAACCAAGGGGGTCGTTTCCGGGCAGCCTGCCGTTGGGATCATTTTCATTGAAAAAGGAGCGCGCCGCATTGAGGTAGTAATAAAACCGGGAGGAATACTTTACGGAGCTACTGGGCACCGCCCAGTAATGCACATCCACATTAAATTGACGTTTCTCCTGCCGGTCGTCGGTGTATTTGGGGCGTACCCGCAGCGGCTGGGCGGAGTTCAACCAGGAATGGGGAAAATCATTCCGGGCAAAACCACCCCCCAGGGTCACTTCCAGGTTGCGATTATAATCCAGGTCTAACATAATTTTGGTGAAGAGGTCGTAAAAATTGTACGCCGTGTTTTCGGCATAACCGTCGGATTGCTTATTGCTGGCGTTGAACAGATAACTCACTTTGCCGTTGGCGCCGGAGTAACTCGCCTCGATTTCCCGCTGCCGGAGGATTTTATCGGTATAGCGAATGTCACGGGGGGCTTTTTCGAAGAACCCGTATTTAACGGCAACATGCGCCAGGGAGCGGTATGAGGGTCGCCGGGTGATGACATTGATAACGCCCCCCATTGCGGTAGAGCCGTACAGGCTGGAAAAGGCGCCTTTCACCACCTCCACTCGTTCGATGAAATTGGTGGGCACCAGGCTCCAGTAGGCGCCGCCGGCATCGGAAGTCAGCGCCGGGCGCCCGTCAACCAGCAGCAGCACCCGGTTGCCCACCCCGCCACCGGCAACATCGGAACTGCCCCGAATGGATAGACTTTGCACCGAGGTACCGGCAGCACGGAAGATGGATACCCCCGGTATCGCTTCAATTGCCTGATCAAAGGTGTGAACCGGGCGGCTCTCCAAATCCGATGCCCGTAAAATAACCACGCTGGCAGGTGCCATCTGGGCGGTTTGCTCCTTTCGGGTCGCGGTAATCACGACTTCCTGCCCGGCAATTTCCGTGGGCTCCAGGCCAATTTTCCGGGATATTAATTTACCCCGCACCACCCGCACATCCCGCTCCCGATAGGGCTTATACCCCAGGCGCTTGACCACCAGGGTATACTTTCCCTCGGGAATATAGCGAATCACAAACCGACCGTCCCGCCCGGTAATACCGCCGATCAAAACGCTGTCCAGGTAAACATCCACCAGGTTCAGGGGGGTGCGGCTCTCCCGGTCATACACCTGCCCGGTGATGATGCCGCCCGCCTCGGGCGTCAATTGGGAGTCCTGGGAAAACAAAGGCATTAGGAACCAGGCAATCAGAAGTAAGCTGAGACACCGCTTCATGATACATTCCTTACCGGAAATTTATAACCCCAGGTCCGCTTTGATATCCAGGTTGGTCCAATCCAGATTATTGTCATCAATGGTGATGGGCGTGGGGGCAGTTACCGGAACGGTAAATCCGGTGCTGGTATCAATGCCCACACTGTCAGGATGTGCCCAGTACATGCCCAGAATTTTGGAAGCTGCCGGATTCGCAGGATCGCGCCAGCTAACATAAATTGCCGTGTAGGTGCCCTTTTCCAATCCTTCTAATTTATAATCATATTCCATGGTGCCGGCCGGAATGGGATCCGTAAATGCTTCCGGGGGACCCATGGGAATATAGGGCGGCTGTAAATTGGCATAAATACCCACCTGAACTTCCCCGGTGGCAGGCCAGGTGCCCACAAAGGTTACCTTTCCGGAAACACTGCCGGTAGTCTGGGTGGGTTCATTGGAACTTTTACAGGAAACCAGCATCACGGTGAGTATTCCTATTACAATCGTCACAACGTTCACTGCTCGCTTCATTACCCGCTCTCCTCTGTTTTGATAGTGGAAGATTATTTTTCTTTATTTCACAAAGATGCTGGTTTGATGAGCAAGCGGAATGCCAAACTTTCCCGGGAATTTCGGCAAATCAAAACAAACAGATAAGTCATTGAATTTCAAAGGATTGATGAAGGAAAAATATAGGGATGCTATAAAAGCTATGGATGGTAACTGGTAGAAGTTGTTTTCAAATTGAAAAACGGGTTTTCATTTTGAAATGGGGAAAAGATTGGGGCATTTGGATTTTCGATTATTCGGTTGTTGAAATAGTGAGGAAAAAATAGGATAGAGCCCGCCCAATTGATTGTCGAGTACGGTTGGGAATGCTTGAAATGGGCAGGGTATAGAGATCTTTTCCTACCAATTGCCAGGGAGATGGAAAATAAAGGAAGCACTTGAAAAATGAATTTGAGCAGGCAGGGTTCGGAAATCTCGGAATTCAAGGTTCAACAATCTCAACCCAATCGATCCGCTGAAAGTGTTTAACATCGTAGGTATAAATACGGCGAAGTCCCTTTTCACGCATGAAATATGCGTTGTAAGCATCAATAAAATCAATGTTCTTTTCAACATAGGTATCCAATGCCTGGATGATCAATTCCTCCTCGGCCACTTCCATATATGGAGTATTTAAAATGGCGAGTATCAATGATTCAATCTGCGCTGATTTGATACGATAATACGATTCCAGTGTCCATACCAGCTCAGCAATCACCAGGTGGCTGGTCATCAATGTAATTTCTCCTCGCTCTGCTTTCTCGAACAGGGTTTCAATACGGTCGGCTTTTTGAGGGTCGTCATTGGTGAGGTAGCGCAAAAAGACATTTGTGTCAATAAAACATTGTTCCATGGTTAGATTAACTCTCCTCTCCATGTTTGTGCGCCACGGCATTTTTTACTTGCTCGCTAATCGCCTGGAAATCCTCAGGATGTTGATAGGTCTCCACAGTACCACGGAAGTCTCGAATGGTGCCCTGTAAGGGTTTGAGAATTAACTCGTCTCCGCGAAAAATCAGTGCGACTTTATCATGGGCTTTTAATCCCAGCCGTTTTCGAATTTTTGCCGGTAGCGTTATCTGACCTTTTGGAGAAATGCCTACAGTATACACAATTTCCACCTTTATATTTTTTTTCTAACAAAATTAATTTAGTTAGAAAAAATGAATTTCGCAATACAAAGTTCATACGTAGAGAGAATTTATCCCATCTCTTCTCTGATTATCCCAATTATTCTGTTAGAGCAGGCTAACAGAGGGAGTTGTTTTGAATACTTTAGAAACGAACCGGGGGCGCTTGATTGGATTTACAAAAAACGAATCTGTGCTACACAACCCTATAAATAATACACCGGCGCAAAATATACCATACAACCGTTGTATTCGCTGCTCCCCCAGAAATTGTGGTTTAATACCAGGGCTTTACGGGGAGAGTAATTATCAATAAACCGCTTGAGATGGCGGGGAAGCCGGGGGTCCTTCATCCGCGTATATTTTACTTCAATGGGGAATAGCTCTCCCTGGTGCTCCACCAGAAAATCAACCTCCACGCCGGATTTGGTTCGCCAGAAATGGATGCCTCCAGGCATATCAAAAAATTCCGCTAAATGTCGCCACACGGTATTCTCAACCAATTGCCCCTCATCGGGGCGTTGGATGAATTCATTAAAATTGTTGATTAATGAATTCCGAAGCCCCAGGTCAACAAAATAAACCTTTGGATTCTTCGATAATTCTTTTTGTTTGTTTCGAAAATAAGGTCTGAGAAAGGAGATAATGAATGTCTCTTCTAAAATATGAAGATGTTGTTTCAACCGGTTAAATGACAATCCCGAAGCCGTACTTAGATTTTGATAGACCACAATATTTCCAATTTGTGTGGATAAAAATTGAGACAACCGAAGCAACTCACGGTCCGTTGCCAGGGATAGCAGATCTTTGATATCTCTTAAGAGAAAGGCATTATAGATATCCCGGAGTAACCGTTCCTTTATTACACGATTGGATTCCAAAGCGACTGCCGGATATCCACCAAAGATACAATACGTTTCGAACAACTGGTTAAATTTTTGATAAGAAGAATCTATTTCATTGGAAATCTTGTTAACGTTATTATCCTGTAAGAGTGACAAAAGTTTTTGATGATGAGCCTGGTAAAGCTTTTGCCAGGTGGAATCCCTGGCTACTAAAAATTCATGGAAATTAAACGGAAAGAGATAAAAATAAAGCAGACGTCCCACCATGTATTTACCCACTTGCCATTGTAGTTCCAAAGAAGAAGAACCGGTTAGAATCATTTTGACCCCGGGTACGGTATCATAAATAAATTTCAACTTCTGACCGCCATCTTTGACATATTGATATTCATCCAGCATAACGTAAGTGACGGTATTAGAATTATCCCGTAAAGAATTTATAAAGTGAATCGGATCGCTTTCAAATGCTGTTCGTAATGCCAGGTCTTCAAAGGTGATAGTGTGAATGGCGTCTGAGGATACGTCGAGCTTCTTTTTGAGATAATCTTCGATCATCACCAACAGGGTGGTTTTACCTGCCTGACGGGGACCGATAATCGCAAGATACTCTTTCCGCTCCAGATAGGGATATATTTGTGCCAGAAGATCTCGCTGAACAAGCATAACTTTACCATAATTTCAATTTTATTAAAAATAGTATAATTATTATTAACCAACATGTCAAATAAAATATGGGGGAGAGAGAAAAAAATTAGTAATGTTTCTGAGAAAACCAGCGGGCTTACTATACCGTACGTTTTTAAACGCTTCGTGTTCAGGAAGTTGCGCTATTTTTTCCCCCACGCCAGATACCGCTCCATCACCTCTTTCAGGCTGTCTCCACCAAATTTTTCCAGCACCGCATCGGCAATGACCAGCGCCAGCATGGCTTCCCCGACGATGCCGGCAGCTGGCAGCGCACACACATCGGAACGTTCGATATGCGCTTTGGCAGCTTGTTTGGTGGGCATATCGACCGAGTTTAACGGCTGCATCAGGGTGGAGATGGGTTTCATGGCGGCACGCACCACGATGGGCATGCCGTTGGATATCCCCCCTTCTATGCCACCGGCATGATTGCTTTTTCGGAAATATTGCTCCGCCTCTGCATCATAAAAGATTTCATCATGTACTTCGGAACCTCGGCGGGTAGCACCTCCAAAACCGCTGCCAATCTCCACCCCTTTAATAGCCTGAATGCTCATCATCGCCGCGGCAATGCGGGTATCCAACCGACGATCCCAATGCACGTGACTGCCCAACCCGACGGGCACATTGAAGGCAATGACTTCAAAGATCCCCCCCACGGTATCCCGCTCCGTTTTGGCGGTATCAATTCGTTCCATCATACCCCTGGCAGCCGCTTCATCCAGGCAGCGCACCGGGGAGGCATCGGCGAGGGCATTGATCTGCTCCGGGGGAAAGGATTGCAGGATATCCGGATAGCCGCTTACAAACGTGATGGGCGCTGCAATATCCTGCAACTGAATGACATGACTGGCGATGAGAATGCCCAACTGTTCCAGGAACTGCCGGGCAAAGGAGCCCAATGCCACCCGCATTGCCGTCTCCCGGGCAGAGGCTCGTTCCAGCACATTGCGGATATCTTCCTGCCCATACTTCACAGCTCCGGCAAAATCCACATGCCCGGGGCGGGGAATGGTCACTCTTTTTATTTTTTCCCCGCTATCCTGAACCGCCATCTTCTCCCGCCAGTTCTTCCAATCTTTGTTTTCGATTTCCACACTAATGGGACTGCCCAGCGTTTTGCCAAAACGCATTCCGGAAAGAACGTTTACCCGGTCCGATTCAATCTTCATCCGCCGACCGCGACCATACCCCTGCTGCCGTCGCCTCAATTGATGATTGATCGCTTCGACAGCAATGGGAATATCTGCCGGTAACCCTTCCAGAATTCCCACCAACTTTTGCCCATGGGATTCCCCGGCGGTGTAAAAACGAAGGTATGGCATGGTGACTCCTTTTTTAGCTTGTAAGATAGACCGATTCAAAATTTATCATATCATATTGACAAAGAACCGGGATGGTGAAGACCGCACTATATGGAATGCGTGATGAGTAACCAATAAATGACTCTATTTACCATCTACCCATTTACTCATTCACCCATCTACTCTTTTGCTGACACCTGTCGGCTCAAAGCTTCTGAAAGCTTCCGTGGGCTGGACAAAATAATGAAGGTTGATTAAATAACCGTGCCACCGACAAAATAAATTTTGTCGCTCCTACGTTTACAACGGAGCGTCAAAACTTGTTTTGACGCTCCGCTGCGAGCATTAAAAATAGCCCGATTAATTATTCAAACTCCATAATTTTGTTGCTCCCCCCAATTCCTTTTAATCTTTAATCTTTTATCTTTTATCTCCTACTTCTCACCGCAGCCGTTTTTCCGGCGGGTAAGCGGAGATGTCGATGAGTTCACCATTTCGCAACCGTTCCTGAATGGATTGCCAGAATTCCACCCGGAACAGATCAGAATGATGTTCAATAAACACCGCTTTCAGATCATCCGGCAAACCCAAAAAGTAGCGAAACTCCTCCGGGAAGATATCATTTTCCCCGGCGGAAAACCAGGGTTCGTCTGCCAGTTCATCTTCAACCGACTGCGGGGGCGGCATTCGGCGAAAATTACAGTCGGTTAACAAACACAATTCATCATAATCATAAAACACCACCCTGCCATTTCGGGTAACGCCAAAGTTTTTAAGGAATAAATCCCCGGGGAAAATATTGGTTGCAGCCAGGTCTTTGATTGCCTTCCCATAATCAATCACCGCTGCCTTCGCCGCCTCTTCTCCGGCTTCCCGGATATAAATATTCAGAGGAATCACCCGGCGCTCCACATACACATGATGAATAATGACAGATTCGTTCTGCACCGATACCCGTTGGGCAGCGTGGGTGAGTAAATTTTCCATCAAGGAATCCGAGAATCGCTGGCGGTCGAATTTCAGGTGCTCGAATTCCTGGGCAT
>CAYYGL010000175.1:0-10520 GCA_964471235.1 uncultured Calditrichaceae bacterium | reverse complement strand
AGGTTATCTCCTGAAAAGATGAGACAAGTAAAACATGCTATTATGTTTGCTTTGGGTTTTGATCAAGATGAATAAAACTTCACCTGATGCATGGCATTTGATAATTTATGGTTCGAGAGCCAGAGATGACTATTTGCACGAGAAATGTGTTTACAATTCTGAGGAGATTTCATTTCTCGGTCGCTGTAATGGAAATCATCTACTAAATAAAAAATTGTAATGAAAACCCCTCCCCGCATCTTATGCATTAATCCCTGGATTTACGATTTTACCGCCTACGATTTGTGGAGCAAACCGTTAGGGCTGCTCTATGTGGCGGCGTATTTAAAACAGCGGGGATTGCAGGTTGAATTGATCGACTGCCTGGATAAGTTTCATCCGGAGTTGCTCCGCCGCCAAAACCGCAACACTCCCCGGATGACCCGCTACGGCAGCGGTCCCTTGCACCGGGAAATCATTCCCACCCCGGAAGCCATCCGCTTTATCCCCCGCCGGTTTGCCCGCTATGGCTTGCCGGAAGATATTGTTCGCCGGGAGTTGCAACAGCGGAATCCCCCGGATGCCATCCTGATTACTACCGGGATGACGTACTGGTATTTGGGTCCCAAACGGGTGGCGGAAATCTGTCGGGAAATTTTCCCCGGCGTGCCCATCCTGTTAGGCGGCATTTACGCTTCGTTAATGCCGGAACACGCCCGACAGACGATTGCACCGGATTACCTGGTTACCGGTCCCGGGGAAATTAAGACGGCTGATATCCTGGCGGAGGTGCTAAACTTACCCCACCTGCGGGAAGAACATCCCACCAATATCGATGATTTCCCCTATCCGGCATTTGAATTATACAAAAAGTTGGCGTACATCATCATTATGGCATCCCGCGGCTGCCCGTTTCGATGCACTTTCTGCGCTACCTATTTGATTGACAGTGCCTTTACGGAGCGAAAGCCGGAAGCAGTGGTAGAAGAAATTTTTACCCAGACCCGTCGGTTTCGGGTGCGGGATGTGGCATTTTATGACGACGCTCTGCTGATGCAGCCGGAGAAGCGCATCAAACCGATGCTGCGCGCTATCAAGGAAAGCAAGCGAGCACTGCGCTTCCATACTCCCAATGGTTTGCACGCCCGGTTTATTGATGAGGAGTTGGCACAGTTGATGTTCGATTGCAATTTCAAGACCATTCGCCTGAGCCTGGAATCGGTTGCCAAAGAGCGGCGGCGGGATATTCACAATAAAATTACCCCGGGGGAGATGACCCGCGCCGTGCATAATTTGGTAACTGCCGGTTATCAGGCGCGGGATATCGAAACTTATATCATCATGGGGCTCCCCAATCAACCGTTAGAGGAGGTGATCGAAACCATCCTATATGCCAACAGCCTGGGGATACAGGTACGGCTGGCATCCTTTTCGCCTATTCCCGGCACTAAAGATTTTGAACGTGCCATTGAGAACGGCTTCCTTCCCCCCAACCCCGATCCGCTAATAACCAACAAAACGGTGATTCCCCTCTTCCGCACCCGGGAAGCTTACGAGCGCTTCAAAGTCGTCAGCCAATTCGCCAACATACTGAACGAAGGGGTGAAGCGAGGGGTTACATTTTTCCAGCCGCAGGAGTTCCGCCAGGCATTGTTTGGGGCGTTGCGTCGGGTGGAAAAGTGGGAATGAAAATTGGCTTTCCACTTTCGGGGGCTGCCCGGAGCGAATTAATTCCAGCGCAAGAATCGGATAGAAACGATATGGATTCATGGGTAATATGGCATTGCGCAAAGCAAAACAGAAAGAGACACCCATGAATATGGAAAAATTTTGGCAGGCTGTTGTGGAGAAGGATAACCGATTTGACAACCAATTTGTATATGCCGTACGCACGACGGGTATTTACTGCCGTCCCTCGTGCCCTTCCCGAAAACCGAAACCGGAAAATGTGCTTTTCTTTCCCCTTCCGGAAATTGCTCGACAGGCAGGTTTCCGCCCCTGCCAGCGCTGCCGACCGGATAAAACTGCCGGGGCAGCACCGGCGGTGGAAGTTGCCCGCCGGATTTGCCGCTACATCGAAAGCCATCTCGATGACCGCCTCTCGTTATCCCGGTTAAGTAAGGAATTTGAACTCAGCCCTTCCCATTTACAGCGAACATTTAAACGAATTGTGGGACTTACTCCCCATGAATATACCGAAGCCTGCCGGATGACGGCAATTAAAACCGACTTGCGGAACGGTGAGAACATTTTAACAGCGCTGTTTGACTCCGGATATCAATCTACCAGCCGGTTGTATCAAAAAGCCACCGGACAACTGGGTATGACTCCACGACGTTATCAACGGCAGGGAGAAGGTTTGCAAATCATTTATACAATTGTCGATTGCCCGTTGGGCAAATTGTTGGTTGCAGCCACGTCCCTGGGAATTTGTTCAATCAAGATTGGCGACGACGAGGAAGCGCTTCGTCGGGAATTGTTGACCGAGTTTCGGAAAGCGGAAATTACGGAAGCCCCGGAAACACTTTCCCATTCCATTCAATCGATTTTAAACTATCTCGAAGGGAAGCAGCCAAACGTCCAACTGCCGTTGGATGTTCAGGCGACCGCTTTTCAACGCCGGGTATGGAAGGCATTGCAAGAGATTCCCTATGGAACCACCCGTTCATACAGTGAAATTGCGGAGGGGATTGGAGAGCCTCAGGCAGTGCGGGCAGTTGCCAATGCCTGTGCGGCAAATCCCACTGCCTTGATTGTGCCCTGCCACCGGGTGGTTCGGAAAAGCGGGGATATCGGCGGATATCGTTGGGGAGTGACTCGCAAAAAGAAACTGCTGGAGATGGAAAAAGCCGGAAGACAATCACTTCAAACAAAAGGGAAAAAGAATACAATACATACAGATTAAGCATTGCATTCCGTTAATTCATCCTAACCTGTTAGATTGAAAGAACTCACCATCAGGAGCCTGGTTCTGGCAGGGATTGAGCCTCTTTTTCCCCCATCCTCCCGATGACATTTTTTTGCTTAATAAATTTATTATTTTTTTTCCAGCCTCTCCGATATTATTTTATCACTCGCTGCAACAAGAAGCAGTAAATCGAATTAATCTAAGTGATATGGCAGTCACTTTGCAAATTAGAAGATAATGAACCTCCCCGCTCTTATTTCTCCCTATTCGCATTAGCTTCCGGTCTCTGCAAGTGTCCTGGCATATTGATCACATAACTATTTTATCACATTAAGGAGAGACACATGGCTCAAGCAAAAACCGGTGACACCGTAAAAGTTCATTACACCGGAAAACTGGTAAACGGTACGGTTTTCGATACTTCGGAAAATCGGGAACCGCTTGAATTCACCATCGGGGCAGGTCAGTTAATTCCCGGGTTTGAACAAGCTGTAATTGGAATGGCACCCGGGGAAACTCACACCGTGACAATTCCGGCGGATGAAGCGTATGGGCAGTATGACAGCAATCTGCTTCAGGAAGTTGAACGAACCCAGTTGCCGGAAGACCTGGACCCCCAGGTCGGTCAGCAATTAGAGGCCGTTCAGGGAGATCGGAGAATCATCGTGACTATTTCTGCGGTCAGTGATAACAGCGTCACAGTGGATGCCAATCATCCCCTCGCCGGGGAAGACCTGGTCTTTGATATTCGTTTGGTTGAGATTCTACCGCAAGTCAACTGATTGGTTTCGAAAAATTAAACCAATGTACCCATTCCCCCCGATTCTTCCCTCGATGTTTCGGAATCGGGAAATGCGGGAATGTTCCGAATTTTTTCCAAAGCCATCACATTCGTCTGACGGATGGGATGGCTTTTTTTATCACCATACCCCCTGTTACACCAGTTTTCCTACCATTTAAATGTGACCATTAAATGAACAATTTGTGACAACACTATCTTCGTTGTTTAGTAAACTATAAGCGGATGTAAAAAATATCAGGACGTTGGAATTATGTCTCCTCACAAGCAAGGTTGCTTACCAAACGTCCGGATGTAAGATTACCGTGTTGAAAAATGTTTCTGTTGAAGGATAAACCGAACTGACCGGCAAAATGGGGGAGAGGGGTTGAGCGGAACCATACAAAGGAGGTGTCGTCATGTTTCATCATTGTTCACACCGTTGGTTCGATTGTACACATCGAATCCGTGACATTCTGCGTCGTTCCGAATATGGGGGATGGCGGGTGGATTGTCTGAAATTCTTTATCTGCGAGCGATGCTATCAAATCAAATCCCGCCCGATGTTGAAATTTTTGTCGCCTGATGCAATTGATAACCATTCCTGCCTGGAAGAAGAGCGGACATCCCTGCCTGATGTGGCATAAATTTCCCGTTTCCTGAGAATCTTCGGGAAAGGGTCGACTCTTTAAAAAGCAATAGAACGGAGTAAACGATGGGTTCATCAATTTTTCAAAAGATGTTGCTGCTGGCTTTGTTCATTACAGCAGCGTTTGCTCAATCACCGGGAGACGATGATGGGAAAAATCCAATCACTGCCTACCAGTTGATGCAGAATTATCCCAATCCCTTTAATCCCACGACCCGAATTGAGTACCGGGTATCCAATGCCGCCCGGGTCGTTCTTAAGATTTACAATATTCTGGGGCAGGAAATTCGCACCCTGGTGGATGCGTTGCAGGAGCCGGGAGTTTATTCAATAGAATGGAACGGAAAGGATAACCGCGGCGCCGAAGTGGCTGGCGGTGTTTATTTTTATCGGTTAGAGGTCCTGGAACAAACCGGGGATGCGGCATCAGATAAAAGTTTACCAATTTTTGTGCAAACCCGAAAAATGACCTTCTTGAAGTGAGAGTTTAAACGGAATTGATTCATGCGACATTATATTCAACATCCCCCGGAAATTCCCCTGCGCTACCGGGTGGTCGAAAAAGTTCGTAAACCTGCTCAATTCCGATTTCCATATCGAATCGGACTCTGATTTTTATCTGCGAACCGGATCGACCCGGGGAGAGTAATTCTGATAAATTATCCGGATTTCCCCCGGGTGGGCATTATTACCGGGGTGGTGGTGTGGTGTACACAAATCGACGAAAACTATGAAATCGGGGTACGATTTTGTGATACTCGCAATGCGTTTCGAATTCGGATCCTGGAGCAACTCTGTCATATTGAAAACTATCGTCAGGAACGGCAGAAGAGTGAGGGACGGAACTTATCCCGAGAAGAAGCTGCCCAGGAGTGGATAAGCCGGTATGCTTACAACTTTCCGTCATTTTAATTTATAACGTTATCTACTGCACCTGATTGAGATGACCGCTTTTGGACAGCAGTGGATTTCAAAGAGTCACCTTTCGGCATCTCATCTCTTGAACCCCGTTACCCGAAATATCTATTTCTCAAGGAACCCTACTTTGCCAGACTGGTAATTCTTTCCCTCAGGTATTGGAGCACCGCCGGCAGTTTATCCCTCTCTTTTGCTCCCGCAGTTGCCAGATGCGGTCTTCCACCGCCACCACCGCCGGCAATTTGCGCCGCCTGCTTCACCAACTCTCCGGCTTTTAACTGTTCTTGCTGAATCAAATCATCCGTTACCGCACAGACAAATTGAAGTCTGCCGTTGCTGTGATTGACAAAAAATCCTATCGTGCGTTTCGCTTTTTTCCGTAACTGATCTCCCAACTGTTTCAGCACATCCATCTCCACATCATCAAACTCTTCGATAACCAGTTGGATATCCCCGAACTTCTCGGCTTTTTTTAGAAATTCATCCGCCTGCTGGAGAACCCGCTGGCTTTGCAATTGCTGAATTTGCTTTTCCAGCATTTTCATCTGCTCCAGGATGGTTTGAACCCGTTGGGGGATGGTTTCCGGGGTGCTGTTCAGGATGTGCCCCACATCTTCCACCACGTCCCGGGATTGTTGAATAAATTTCACTGCTGCCGGTCCGGTTAACGCCTCAATTCGTCGGATTCCGCTGGCAACGCTGCTCTCCTGCACAATGACAAACGTGCCGATTTGACCGGTATGATTCACATGGCAACCGCCGCAAAGCTCCATACTGAAAGAGGGGATGGCAACCACCCGAACCACATCGCCATATTTCTCACCGAACAACGCCATGGCACCCTGCTTTCGTGCCGTTTCAAAATCCATATATCGAATATCCAGCGGAATATCTTCCCGTATTTTTTCATTGACGATCCACTCGATTTCCTCCAACTGTTCCCGTTCCACCTTCTTAAAATGGGTGAAGTCAAAGCGCAGGTAGTCCGGCGCTACCAATGATCCTGCCTGATGGACATGCTCCCCCAGCACTTTCCGTAGTGCCGCGTGGAGCAGGTGGGTGGCGGTGTGATTGTAAATCGTGGGAATGCGCCGGTTCATATCCACCATCGCCCGCACCTCGGGGTTTTTGATTTCAATCTTTCCGGTTGCCTCACAAATGCTAACGTGCTCGTCTCCCTCTTTCCGGGTATCAATGACCTCCAATTCAAAATCTTTCCCAATAATCTTGCCCCGGTCGCCAACCTGCCCGCCGGATTCCGCATAAAAAGGCGTTTTTTCCAGCACTACATGATAATACCCATTCCGGCGGGCAATTTTGTGGATTCGGGTGGTCACGTCGGTTTGATCATACCCCACAAAGGTGGGCTTCTCCACCGGGGTGATGATCTGCCAATCATCCGTGGTGGTGCTTTCCATTATAAATTTCCCGGCCTTTCGGGCACGTTCCCGCTGCTTCTCCATTTCCGCCTGGAAGCCGACTTCATCAACCGAGAGTTTTTGTTCCTCTGCCATGATTCGGGTTAAATCCAGCGGAAACCCGAAAGTGTCATAAAGCCGGAATGCCTCACTCCCGGGGATCACCTTTTTACCCTTTTCCTTAACGTTCCGGGCGATGGAATTAAAGATTTCGATCCCCCGGTCAAGCGTTTTGTTAAAGCTCTCCTCTTCGGATTTGATTACTTCCATCACATAAGATGCTTTCTCGGTAATTTCCGGAAATGCCTCCCCATTGATATCCACCACGGTAGGTACCAATTTGTAGATAAAGGGTTCGTGCATCTCCAATTTACGCCCGTAGCGGGCTGCCCGGCGCAGTATTCGTCGCAGCACATATCCCCGACCTTCATTGGACGGGAGCGCGCCGTCAGTGATGGAAAAGGTGAGCATTCGGATGTGGTCTGCAATTACCCGAAAGGCGATCTGCTGCTCCTCGGTTGCCTGCTGGTAGTCAACTCCTACCAATTGACCAATACTTGCCAGAATGGGCTGAAAGATATCGGTATCATAATTGGAATTAACTCCCTGAAGAACCGCGACAATTCGTTCGAAGCCCATACCGGTATCCACATGTTTGGCGGGCAGGGGAGATAGCTTGCGATCTTCCCCCCGGTTAAATTGGATAAACACCAGGTTCCAGATTTCCATTACCCGGGGATCATCACCATTCACCAGTGCCTTGCCGGATAAATCCGGGGTCAGGTCGATATGAATTTCCGAGCAGGGTCCGCAGGGACCGGTTTCTCCCATTTCCCAGAAATTATCCTTTTTGCCAAAGCGCAGCACGTGATCCGGGTTAATATCGGTCACTTCTTTCCACAAAGTTTCCGCCTCTTCATCGGGTGCCACGCCGTCGGTTTCATCCCCGGCGAACACCGTGGCATAAAGGCGCTCCCGGGGAATCCCCCACACCTCGGTCAGCAATTCCCACGCCCATTGGATCGCCTCCTTCTTAAAATAATCGCCAAACGACCAATTCCCCAGCATCTCAAAGTAGGTATGATGATAAGTGTCGTGACCGACCTCTTCCAGATCGTTGTGCTTACCACTCACCCGAATGCACTTCTGAGAATTCACCGCCCGCTTGTAAGGCCGGGTTCCAATGCCCAGGAATACATCCTTAAATTGATTCATCCCCGCATTGGTAAACAATAATGTGGGATCATCGATTGGCACGACCGGCGCGCTGGGTACGAATGTATGATCATATTTTTTGAAGAAATCGATAAACTCCTGTCGAATCTCTTTGGATGTTTTCATTTTACCTCGTCTGCTCAATATGTTCATCATGTAAGATCTCTCATCGGTGACCAACGATTAACATACTTCGTTTGAGAAAGTTCGGAACCAACTGCATCCCTTGAAATTGATTCATCCCAACTAACATAGTTGTCATCAGCGATTGCCAGACTTGTGTTTATCAATTATCGCTAATTTAAGATAATAACTTAGATAAGGTTCTCACATTTTACAAGATTTTTATCGGAATCCGGCAATCTCGTGTATAAGGGATGCCAACCTCCATCGGTAGGTTCCCTGGATTCCGTAAGGTAAGAAGCCGTTGGTAGCGGAACCTGCTAAATCGTCTCATCTGTGGGATTCATCCCTTTCCTCCGATAAATGGGTAATGATTTTTGCGACAAACCGTCCCCCAATTGGTGATTTTTTCATCGATTTTTGAAAAAAGGGCGCAAGTTTGTTTTAAAAGTGTCGATAAATCTATCTGTGTTGAAAAATACGACACCATCGCGTCTTTGGCACGATTATTAATGGAAGTTCGGAGGTAAGTGAGTCTAACAGGGTTTCCAATCTGCGAACCGAATTTCCTTTTCACCTATATTATTCACCACCCACGGAGCGGTCGCTTCGTGAACAGGCGCAGAGGTTACAGAAAAACAATAGATTACCGACCCTTATCGTAAAGCTTACGTATGTTTGAATGCCAGGAAAAAATAATTCTGTGAGTTTAATCATCACAACTCTGGGACCACCGCGTCTCTGCGGTTTATCCCGCCACCCACAACTTGATACCGCTGGCAAACGTGGCTCCGTTGGAGGCGGGATCACGTTGGGATGAATTAATCAGGTTAATGTTAAAATCTCCATTTTTTATCCTTGAAAAATTAACCCTCGACAGAGGTAATATCTTATTCATCATTTTTTTAATGTGGAGGATAGATCTTGAAAACACGTATTTTGTTAGTGGATGATGATTATTCTTCATTGGAGTTGATGTCAGATATTTTTAAGCAGAATGAGTATGATACCTTTACAGCAGAGAATGGATTGGAGGCATTACGGATAATAAGGGATAAGGAACCGGATATTGTGGTCTCCGATTTGTTCATGCCGGAAATGGATGGGCTGGAATTGCTGGATGTGGTCAGCAAAAAATATCCTGAGATTCCCATTATCATGATAACCGCTCATGGCACCATTGAGACAGCTGTGGAAGCGATGCGCAAAGGTGCCAGAGACTATATTCTGAAACCGTTGCGTCTGGAAGAGATTGTTGCCAAGGTCGAAACTATCGCCCAGTTAAAATCGCTTCAAAAAGAAAACCAGATGTTGAGAAGCAACCTTACCGATAAATACAATTTTGACAAGATAATTGGCAGCAATCCCAAAATGTTGGAATTGTTCGACTTGTTAAAGATGGTAGCGCCAAATAATTCGACGGTATTGATCCAGGGTGAGCATGGTACCGGGAAAGAACTGATTGCCAATGCCATTCATTATAATTCCAAACGGGTTAACAAGCCATTGGTGAAAGTAAATTGTACCGTGTTAACGGAAAATCTTTTGGAGAGTGAATTGTTCGGGCATGTGAAGGGTGCCTACACCGGGGCGCTTAAAGATAAAATGGGACGTTTTGAATTGGCAGATGGCGGCACGATCTTCCTGGATGAGATCGGTGACATTTCCCCCAACATGCAATTAAAATTACTACGGGTGTTGCAGGAGCGAGAATTTGAGCGAGTGGGGGATAACAAAACGATTAAAGTGGATGTACGGATTATTGCTGCCACCAATAAGAACCTGGATGAAGCCATGAAAGAAGGGAGTTTTCGCCAGGACCTTTTTTTCCGTCTGAACGTGATTCCGATTACAGTGCCGCCATTACGAGAGAGAACGGATGATATCCCATTGCTGGTGTCTCATTTTGTTCAAAAATACAGCAAAGAGTTTGAAAAAGAGATAAAGGGAGTTGATGAGGAAGTTCTTAAACGGATGCAGACCTATCACTGGCCCGGTAATATCCGGGAATTGGAAAATTTAATCCAGAGAGCGATTGTTCTTTCCCAATCGGATGTTTTAACGGTGAAGGATTTCCCTCCCAAGGTGATGAATGCCGATTCCCTGCCGAGTGTAACGGTCACTACTGATCGCCCATTGCAGGAATTGGTGGATGAGTTTGAGCGGCAGATTATCTTAAAAGGGTTGGCGGAGAACAACCACAACAAACTTCGCACAGCGGAAAAATTGGGTATTCATCGCAGCACCTTCATGTCGAAACTGAAGAAATATGGCATTAAATAAGTTCTATTAGGAAACAAACGTTTTGGGTGCTTAGACCTGCCTGTTTTTACCAATTTCCTTGATAAAAAAGGCTTGCATTTCAGAAGGGGGGCATGTATATTTTTGCCGCTTTTTCGGTGTCGTAGTTCATGGTTAGAACGTCCCGACAGTGTGTCGGGAAGGTTGCGAGTTCGAGAATAGGTAAAGAAAAACAATCGGTGTCGTAGTTCATGGTTAGAACGTCCCGACAGTGTGTCGGGAAGGTTGCGA
>CAYYGL010000174.1:0-10526 GCA_964471235.1 uncultured Calditrichaceae bacterium | reverse complement strand
GCTCTCAGCAACCGCTTCATTTCGTTTCTGAAAAGCACGGACGTTGGCAATCTGCGTCTCTTTTTCCTCCCTGGTGGAGCGGCTGACTTCCTTGACCTCCAACTCTGATTCACCCTTGGGGTTCAGAAACGTGTTCACCCCGATGATGGGAAGTTCCCCGCTGTGCTTCAGCGTTTCGTAATAAAGCGATTCTTCCTGAATCTTGTTCCGCTGGTACATGGTCTCCATGGCGCCCAGCACCCCGCCCCGGTCGGTAATGCGACGGAATTCCATCATCACCGCTTCTTCCACCAGATCGGTCAGTTCCTCAATGATAAACGATCCCTGCAAGGGATTCTCATTCTTCGCCAGCCCCAATTCTTTGTTGATAATCAACTGAATCGCCAGGGCGCGGCGTACCGATTCTTCGGTGGGGGTGGTAATCGCCTCGTCGTAGGCGTTGGTGTGCAGGGAATTGCAGTTGTCATAAATGGCATACAGCGCCTGCAGGGTGGTGCGGATGTCGTTGAAGGATACTTCCTGAGCATGCAGGGAACGCCCGGAGGTCTGGATGTGATATTTCAACATCTGGGAGCGGGGGTTGCCGCCGTATTTGTAACGAATCGCTTTTGCCCAGATGCGCCGCGCCACCCTACCAATCACCGAATATTCCGCATCCAGCCCGTTACTGAAGAAAAAGGAAAGATTATGGGCAAATTCATCAATGTGCATCCCCCGGCTGAGGTAATATTCCACGTAAGTGAAACCGTTTGCCAGAGTGAACGCCAACTGGGTAATCGGGTTAGCGCCCGCCTCGGCGATATGATAACCTGAGATGGAAACCGAATAAAAATTGCGCACTTTGTTGCGGATAAAATATTCCTGGATGTCCCCCATCAACCGCAGGGCAAACTCGGTGGAGAAAATGCAGGTGTTTTGCGCCTGGTCTTCTTTTAAAATATCCGCTTGCACGGTACCCCGTACCACAGAAATAGCATCCGCTTTGATTTTTTCATAGACTTCCCGGGGCAGTACCTGGTCGCCGGAAACGCCCAAAAGCATTAACCCCAGGCCGTTGTGTCCTTCCGGCAAATCTCCCTGGTAGCTCGGTCTGGACATCCCCTTTTCCCGATAGATGGCGTCAATTTTTTTCTCAATTTCCTCCGTCAACCCCTGTTCCCGAATATATTTCTCGCACTGTTGATCGATGGCGGCATTGAAGAAAAAGCCCAGCATCATCGGCGCCGGCCCGTTGATGGTCATGGATACCGAGGTGTTGGGGCTGGTCAAATCAAAGCCGGAATAGAGTTTTTTGGCGTCATCCACCGTGGCAACACTGACACCGGAGTTGCCAATCTTTCCGTAAATGTCAGGTCGGTAATCGGGGTCTTCGCCGTAGAGGGTGACGGAATCAAACGCCGTGCTTAAACGAGCTGCCGGCATGTCTTTGCTCAGGTAATGAAACCGCCGGTTGGTACGCTCCGGTCCCCCTTCCCCGGCAAACATGCGGGTCGGGTCTTCTCCCCTGCGCTTAAAGGGATACACGCCGGCAGTATAAGGAAATTCACCGGGCACATTTTCCGTCAATGCCCATTTTAAGATATCTCCCCAATCATGATATTTGGGCATAACAATTTTGGGGATTTTTAAATGGCTCAACGACTCGGTGAAGTTTTCCACCTTGATCTCTTTGCCGCGAACCGTATAGGTGAAATGCTTTTTGGCGTAGCGCTTCTTCTTTTCTTCCCAGTGATCCAGAATATCCTTACACTCTTTATCCAACTCCCGGTCCAGCTCCTGATACCGCTTCTCCAGCGCCCCGGTTTCCTCTCCCTGCGCTTTCAGCATTTTGATGACGCCCTTTAATTGATATGCCTTTCGGGCAATCTCACTTTGCTTTTCTACATAGCGCTTGAAACGGTCGTTCAGTTCGGCAATTTCCGCCAGGTAGCGCACCCGGTCCGGGGGGATGATATGCACCTTTTCACTCATTGCCGTGGTTATTTCAAAATGAGTTTCCCAATCCACTCCGGTGACTTCTCTCAATTTATCAATTACCGCCCGGTAGAATTTATGGGTGCCCGGGTCGTTAAACTGGGAAGCGATGGTGCCGTAGACCGGCATTTCCGAGGGCTTTTTGTCCCACAAGCCATGTCCACGCTGGTATTGCTTCTGTACATCCCGCAGGGCATCTAACGCCCCTTGTTTGTCGAATTTGTTCAGGGCGATCAAATCGGCGAAATCAATCATATCGATTTTTTCCAGCTGGGTGGCGGCGCCGTATTCCGGGGTCATCACGTAAATTGAAACATCGGCGATTTCCACCACCTCGGAATCGCTTTGCCCGATGCCGGCGGTCTCCACAATGATCAGATCGTACCCGGCGGTTTTAAAAATGTCAATAGCGGGATGGATGGTTTTGCTGAGCGCCCGGTGTGCCTGCCGGGTGGCAAAAGAGCGCATATAAACCCGGGTATTATAAATGGAATTCATGCGAATGCGATCGCCTAACAACGCCCCGCCGGTTTTACGTTTGGAGGGGTCCACCGAGATGATGGCGACCGTTTTATCCGGGAAATCCATCAGGAAACGCCGCACCAGTTCATCGGTGAGGGAAGACTTGCCCGAGCCCCCGGTTCCGGTAATGCCCAGCACCGGCGTTCGTTTCTCCCGGGCAGCTTCTTCCAACTGTTGTAACAGCGGTTCGGCATCTTTCGGAAAATTCTCGATAAAGGAAATGATTTGCCCGATAGCGGTAATATTGCGTTCTTCAATCAGGGTTAGTTCATTCCCAATAAAGCCGCTTTTGCTGACGAAATCACATTTGTTGAGCATATCATCAATCATGCCTTGCAAGCCCATCCGCCGTCCGTCTTCCGGGGAATAAATGCGGGCAATGCCGTATTCGTGCAGTTCTTTGATCTCTTCCGGGAGGATGGTGCCCCCGCCGCCGCCAAAAATTTTGATATGCCCGGCACCCCGCTCCTGCAGCAAATCATACATATATTTGAAAAACTCGATGTGACCGCCCTGGTAGCTGGTCACCGCAATCGCCTGGGCGTCTTCCTGAATGGCGCTCTCCACAATCTCATGCACCGGTCGGTTGTGCCCCAAATGAATCACCTCGGCACCACTGCTCTGTAAAATCCGCCGCATAATGTTGATGGCGGCATCGTGCCCATCGAATAAGGATGCCGCACTGACCACTCGAATCTTATGTTTGATGGCTTTTTGAACGGTTTTCATGGAAAATCATTCCTCTTTTGGTTTCCTTGTTGCAAACTGCATCACTTCTTCCTTAAACTCATGCAGATTTAAAAAGAGGTTACGATAACAACAATCGTCTCGGTAACCTAAAAATGATAATACGGTTATCGGGAAATTGCAACTGTAATGTGATTTCAAAAATTACGATGAACATCCTGGTTCGTCGCTTTGCGCCTCCGGGGGGAACGACCAATGTGTGATAAGATTATTCAAACTTACATATACGCCCGGAGTACCACGGATGACGACTCCGTTCTTCAGGGGTTTGATTTCAGACAGTGAAATAATAGACGTTATCAATGGAACAGGAGAGGAAAATGAATCTGGATGCCATATTTCGACCGCGGACTGTCGCCATCATCGGCGCATCAAAAAGAGAAGGCACCCTGGGGCATAAGGTGATGAGCAACCTGATCCGCCTGGGCTTTGAGGGCATTTTGTTCCCGGTGAATCCCAAAGCGGAATTTATCCAGGGCTATAAATGTTACCCATCGGTGACGGAGATACCGGAGCCGGTGGATTTGGCGATTTTGATTGTGCCCAGGCAGGCGGTTCCGGCAGTGGTGGAGCAATGCGGGGAGAAAGGGGTAAAGGCGTTGATTGTAATCTCAGCCGGTTTCCGTGAGATTGGCGGCGATGGTGTGGAACGAGAGCAGCGGCTGGTGGAGCAAGTGAAGCAATACAACATGCGTATGGTGGGACCGAACTGCATGGGGGTATTCAATACCGCCCCGGATGTCCGTCTGGATGCCACCTTTTCGCCGGCGTCACCCCACCCGGGAAATATCGGGTTTATCTCCCAGAGCGGCGCCCTGGGGGCGGTGATTCTGGAATTAGCCAATCACCTCCAATTGGGCATTTCCCTCTTTGCCAGCATGGGTAACAAGGCAGATGTCTCGGATAATGACCTTTTGGAATACTATTACACTGATCCGAATACCGACCTGATTTTGATGTACCTGGAAAATCTGGCGGACCCGCGCCGTTTCCTGAAGATCGCCCGCCGGGTGACGCGCCAGAAGCCGGTGATTGTGGTGAAAGCCGGTAAGACAAAAGCCGGGGCAAGGGCTGCCAGTTCCCATACCGGTGCGCTGGCGGATTCCGAGGTTGCCATTAACACCCTGCTCCAACAATGCGGGGTTATCCGGGTGCCGGCTATCGAGGAGATGTTTACCCTGGGCATGGCATTCGCCAACCAGCCCCTGCCGGCAGGCAACCGGGTGGCGGTGCTCACGAACGCCGGCGGTCCCGGCATC
The DNA here is from genome assembly GCA_964471235.1 of uncultured Calditrichaceae bacterium. Taxonomy (GTDB): domain Bacteria; phylum Calditrichota; class Calditrichia; order RBG-13-44-9; family J075; genus CAYYGL01. The sequence goes on along the minus strand of CAYYGL010000174.1, from coordinate 6,024 downwards.
CTGGCCACCGATGCCCTGATTGGCTACGGTCTGGTAATGGCGGCACTGAGCGAGCAGACCAGGCAGCGGCTTCGGGAGATGCTGCCCGAGGAAGCCAGCGTAAACAACCCGGTAGATATGATCTCCACCGCCACCCAGGACCACTACCAATCCGCCCTGGAAATCCTGCTTCAGGATGATCAGGTCGATGCGGTGATGGTGATCTTTGTGACCCCCATTCTGGTCAAATCTTATGATGTGGCGCACCGCATTGCCCGGGTGATCAGCCAATTCCCGCAGAAAACAGTGGTCACTTGCTTGATGGGGCACGAAGGGGTGCTCAGCGGGGTAGAGGAATTGGAACGGCATAAAATCCCGGTGTACCGTTTTCCGGAATCGGCTGCCCGCGCCCTTGCCGCCATGAATGACTACCGGGAGTTCCGGGAACGGCGGGAAGGAAAGATTGTGACCTTTCCGGTGGATCGGGAGTCGGCTGCCGCTGCTATTTCCGCAGCACGCCGGGCGGGTCGTACGATGCTGAACAATCGGGAAGTGCAGCAGGTGCTGAAAGCCTACGGATTTCGCTTGGCGGAATACCGGCTGGTGCAGGATGCCGATGAGGCGGTAACTTTTGCCAAACACCTGAACAACCCGGTGGTGGTAAAGGTGATGTCCGGGGACATCATTCATAAAACCGATGTGGGCGGTGTGCAGGTGGATTTGCGCACCGGTAAGGACATTCGCAATGCGTTTGCGGAGATTCACAAGAATATCAAAGAGAAATCCCCCGGTGCAAAGATTGAAGGATTTGTGGTGCAGGAGATGATTCGCAACGCCCGGGAAAGCGTGCTGGGCATTAGCCGCGACCCGAAATGCGGACCGGTGCTGATGTTCGGTCTGGGGGGAATTTACGTGGAAGTCTTGCAGGATGTTGCCTTCCGCATCGCTCCGATAACCGATGAAGACGCCGAGGAGATGATCCGCTCCCTGCGCGGGTATCCGCTGCTACAAGGCGTTCGGGGAGAAGCGCCGGTGAACATGGACAAACTGGTGGAGAATCTGCTACGACTCTCTCAACTGGCAATGGACTTTCCGGAAATCAAGGAACTGGATATGAACCCCATTATGTTATCTGCAACTGCGGAAGGAGCTAAGGTGGTAGATGCGCGGATTGTGCTGGGGGAGGAGGGGTGATCCCTTTCTACAACGCATCATCTATCCTTCCCCTCCCCTGTTGAAAAACCATCCACTGCTGTCTTTTTCAACACCACCTTCTCAGGGGAAACCCTCTTTTTTCATCCAATACTAATCCATTAAAAAACATGCTACTTACCATTGCGTTACCAATGAAGGGAATTCCTGGCACCTGTTTTGCTCAATTGTAGGGTGGTTGTTTGAAATAATTCAGGGATGAACATCAAATTCAGGGAAGAATGATGATGAAAAACTCTGCAAATGCGCCACGTACGCCTTCTGTAACATCCACACGAATTGTTCGATTCGGCGTTATTCCTGCCGTTCTGTTTCTCCTTTTTACCAGTATTAGCTGTTCCTTTAAAGAACCGGTACTTCCCACCTGGACCGTTCCTGTGAATATTCCTTTATCTGAAGAGACATTCAACATTGGGGATGAAATTGTCAATGATTCCACCATTGTCACCCAGGGAGGGGATTCCACTATCTACATAGCCTTTGACGGGAACATGGACCCCCTGGAGCTTTCCGCCGGTGATTTTGCTATTGACGCCATCGATACCGTTCAGACTTTTGAACTGGACACCCTTCATCTGGATCACCTGGATGAATTAAACACCGGGCTGGTATCTCTGAGAACGATTTACCCGGATTTGGGAAATTTAATCCCTGGTGGGGGGAGCATTCCAATAACCATGCCCGACACCACCTTCTTTCCGCCGCCGGTTGAATTAAATGCCGGTGATTTTGTAGGGATTCATGTCACTCGGGGAAATATTATTGTTCAGTTTACCAATAACATGCCTTTCCCAATTGGTCCCAATCCCAGCTTTCCGAATGGTGCCCAAATCACCTTATTCGACAGTACCAACACCCAGGTTGCCCAGGTAACTTTCGATCAGGCAATCGCCCCGGGGGAGCAAGCGGTAAGTACCATTCCCCTGGGGAATGGTGTATGGGTGTATGCCCCGCTGCACCTGGAATTTGTCCTGCCAATCGCCCAGCAAACCACTTTTACTTTGAATGATTCCCTGCTGGATAATGCCGGTGTAAGCATCAATGTCACGTTGGATCAGATGGAGGCAGATGAGGTCATCGCCGTGCTGGATGCCCAGCACGTCAACAAAACCCTTTCGTTCAACTTAAACAGTGACAATCGCATTCGGGAAGCGGTGATCGAGCAGGGGAATATCCGTTTGAATTTTTCCAACCAGACCGATTTGAACACCAGGGTGGTGTTTCGGATACAAAATTTTTTGACGCCGCAGAACGAACCGTTATTAGACAGCGTTTCAATCGCCGGGCGTGGTACTACCGAGTATACTCTTCCCTTAAACGGCATGCGCATTGCCAATGCCCTGGAAGGAGAGGATTTTATTGACAGCCTGGAAGTGGATTACCAGACCTACACCGAAGCAACGTCAAACCTGGTGCACATCCGCTCTACCGATTATGTTTCCATTCATGTGCAGGTGGATTCCATCCTCTTTCAATCTTTCTCCGGGTATTTAGCCGGAGAATCTTTCGAAATTGATCCCATCGAAAAAGACAGCGTCATGGATTATAACAGCATCCCCGATAACATCCGTCTCAGCCAGGTAGATTTAGCCCTGACGCTATCCAATGAAGTCTATATCGAGAACCTGTCCGCTGACCTGTTCATCACCGGGTATCATAAAGATGAAAACGGGGTCATCACCGATTCCGCTCAATTGGTAATTGCCAACCAGGACATCACCCCCGGACAGCCCGGTAATCCCGGCATCACCGTAATCTCCTTATCGGGGGAGGAAGTGGCAAATTTTCTGAACATTCTGCCCAATACCATTCGCAGTTCCGGTCGGATAAGCGCCTCCGGAAACGTAAACATCTCCAATTCCGCCAGTATTGCCGGGCACTACGCCTTTTCGACTCCCCTGAAATTCCGCATCAACGGAGAAGCATATATCAAGGGAGATGTACAGGAATTACAGGCAAAAGACATTAGCCAGGATATCCGGGAAAGCGATGACAAGAATTTTCAGGAAGCGACCTTACAACTTCATTTGATGAATGCTACCCCGTTGGGGGGGAGCGCCCGGATAATTGTGAGCGCCGACCCTTATCACACTGATATTTACGATACCACAGGGATGAATTCCCAACTGGAGTTTTCCAAAGAAATCACCATTCAGCCCGCACAAACCGATCCGGTTACCGGGTTTGTGACCCAACCCAGCGAAAATTCCATTGAACTCTCCTTAACCCGTGAAGAGTTTCGGATTTTCAAAAACCCGCCGCTGCGAATCGGTTATGAATTACGGATTGCCGACACCAACGGTGATGTAACCGTTCGGGCAATGGATTTTGTGCAAATCTCCGGGATAGCAAATGTCATGTTGGTGGTTACGAATTAAATGAATAGGAATCCATGTTAAACCGTTACTGAATGAAGAGGATTAGAAATGATGAGAACATATCAAATCGGGGTGATAGTGATAACCCTCCTGCTTGTCTTGGGAAGGGGATATTCCCAGCAATTGATTGATGCCCGGGGGACGGGAATGGCGTTTAGCAATTCCGCAGCGACCGTGGGGCTGGAGCAGGTAGGATTAAACCCGGCAACTCTGGCATTACCCCACTGGGCACATTTTGAACTCAATATTTTCTCTGCCAACCTGAGCGTGACCAACAATAGTTTTAACCGGGGATTGTATGACCGATATTTCACCACCGGAGATACGCTCACCAGTAATGACAAAACCACCCTGCTAAACAGCATTCCTACCGCCGGATTACAGGGGCGGTTGGCAGCACGGGTAAATACCCTGGCGGTATATATGCCCAATTTCAGCCTCTCGTTGACCGGCATCGGCAACGGTCGGGTAAATTTACCCCGGGAAATCGCCGAACTGGCTTTCCTGGGGAATGATGAACCGGGAAGGGTATATGATTTTTCCAGCACCGACGCCGCCGGCTGGGGCGGCATGGCAATCCAGGCTGGTTATGCCAAACGGTTTATGCTACAAAACAACCGCTGGTTTGATATGATGGCAATCGGTGTGACAGCTAAATATCTTGCCGGGTTAGGATATTTTGAAGTGATGAAATCCCGGGGGACGTTACAAAATGGCGAAATGACCAATCCGTTTCTCAAGTTCGATGGGGAGATCGAAGCCCGCAGTGCCCGGGGCGGCAGTGGTTGGGCTATGGATTTGGGGATCGTACTAAACAAGACCAATCAATTCACCTTCAGCCTGGCGCTACTCAATCCCCTGGGTCATATCCGCTGGCAATCTCAAACCGAAATGCGGCACTACGCATTCCATACCGACAGCCTTGCTCTCTCAACGAACGGCATTGCAGACAGCCTGACCGTTTCCGAAGATACCACTTACGTCATCGATGCATTTAGCACCCGGATGCCTACGGTGTTAGATGTGGGAGCAGCATACCGGGCAAACCGTTCTCTTTTGCTTACCTTAGAGATGGAGCAAGGGGTATCAAACTCAATGGGGGGGAACAAAGCCCTTCGTGTTGCAATGGGGGCAGAGTTTACATTATTGCCTTTTTTACCATTGCGCAGCGGCATCTCCCTGGGTGGCAATGATGGGTTCTCCTTTGCATTTGGCAGCGGGTTAAATTTACACTTCTGGTATGTGGATGTCGGCGTGGTGAATCATGGTGGATTTTCTGCCAGATCATCCCGGGGGTTAACATTAGCAATGACCACCCGCTTCCGTTTTTAGGGCCTTTGGGTTAACCGTAAAGTGTGGGGTGAAGTTGTCACCGCGCTCTCGACTTTACTCCGCACTTTACAACCATTTACCAAAGCATAACCTTCCTTTCAAATATCAGGTAATTTTACACACCTCCCATCTTCCAAAAAAGTTTTCCCTTGAGTTTTTGATCGGCAGCCGTTAAAATTTTTTGGTATCCCGGAATCTATTGGAAAACAGCAAATTGTCATGGTGAAGACGCCTTTCCTACCGATCACACTCGCATTTACAGTGGGAATCATTCTCAGGGAAGCCATCACATTCCCACTGCTTATCTTGTTCATTCTCTTCGGAGGTTTCACTCTCACCTTATTCATTCTCTGGCAAAAAGCCTCCCCCCATAACATGCTTACAGACATTTTGCTAATCGCAATTTTTTTCCTGATGGGGATGATCCGCTACGGAGATTGGGAACAGGAAACTCTGTGCCAACCGTTCCGGGAGCATCTGCCCTTACAAGTGGATACGATGACCATAACCGTCACTTCGGTGCGGGAAGGAGAGCGAATCCGGGCAACCGCTGAACTCCACTCCCTGCAACGAGATACCCTGACAGTGTCGGTTCAGGGAAACATCCTGATTTACTTTCCCCCCACTTTCCAGCGCCACATTCATGCCGGTGATGCGCTCCGACTCACCAACGTGACAATTGACTCTCTATCCCCTCCCCGTAACCCGGGGCAGTTCAATTACCGGCGCTACCTGCTTTTCCGGGGGATTGTCGCCCAATGCCGGGTTACAGACACGGCGCAAGTTTCCGTTTTCCCACCTATTCACTTCTCTCCGGAACATCAATGGATAGCACCACTCCGCCAGAACCTCAACAACCGAATCAAAAACTATTTCTTACCCCGTTACGCCGGTTTTATACAAGCGCTCCTCCTTGGAGTGCGAGACAACCTCTCTCCGGATATTGTGGAAGATTTCCAAAAAGCCGGGGTGATGCATCTCCTGGCAATCAGCGGGCTGCATGTGGGGTATGTGGCAATCATCTTTACCGTGCTGCTCTCCTTCTTTCCGATTAATTTTAAATCCCGCAACATCGTGGTGATGATCCTGCTGCTGCTTTACATGCTGCTGACCGGCAGTCAAC
>CAYYGL010000173.1:0-10588 GCA_964471235.1 uncultured Calditrichaceae bacterium | reverse complement strand
TGACGCTCCGTTGTAAACGTAGGAGCGACAAAATTTATTTTGTCGGTGGCACGGGTTATTTAATCAAACTTCATTATTTTGTCGGTGGCACGGTTATTTAATCAAAACTTCATTATTTTGACAACCGCTGAACATGTCTTTCCGTACCACGAACCACGGAATACAGCTTGCCCTATGGAACCTGCCCCGATGGGGCAACACGTGCCCTGGAAGAAATTGTTATGCATCACTGTTTGAACCCATCTATATACCAACTAAAGGGTAACCATAATGAGTGTTTTGAAGACGGCTGAAAATCAATTCTACAATGAATTTGACCGGGAAACCCTCTCTCCCCGAAAGCGAGAGGATTATCGAACGCCTTTTCAAAAAGACCGTGACCGGATTATTTACAGTTCCGGTTTACGACGGCTTCAGGCAAAGACCCAGGTCTTTCTCTCCGGGGAATATGATTTTTATCGCACCCGCTTAACCCATTCTATCGAGGTGATGCAAATCGGGCGTTCCATTTGCCACCATCTCTACCATAATGCTTCCCTGCTGAGCGAAACGTTTTACATCGACCCGGACCTGGTGGAAGCGGTCTGTTTTGCCCACGACCTGGGCCATCCGCCGTTCGGTCATTCCGGGGAAAGCACTTTGAACCGGTTGATGCGCGAGAACGGCGGTTTTGAGGGAAATGCCCAGACCCTGCGGATTCTAACCGAAATCATGTATTCCACAAAAGAGGGCAGGGTGGGGATGAATCCCACCCGGGCATTGTTGGACGGCGTATTGAAATACAAAACCCTCATGTCCCAGTGGGAGCATCCGGAACATCACTTTCTGTACGACGATCAGAAGCCGTATCTCGATTTTGTTTTCGCCAACCGCTCTTTTCCCGATTCGCTTACCCCGGGGGATGAACTGAATCAGTTTCGCAGCATCGAATGCCAGATCATGGACTGGGCGGATGATACCGCTTATTCGTTGAATGATATTGTCGATGGCGTTCGGGCGCGCTTTATTACACCGGACCGTCTGGCACATTGGGCAGGCGATCACCCACTCACCAAACAGCAGACGGAATGGGTTAATGGCATCATCAAGGCGATTGAGGAGGGGGAGGTGGAACGAGTGTTTTCCCGCAAAATCGGGGAGTTCATTAACGCCTGCGGGTTGCAGCAGCGCAGCAATTTTATGAGCGATTTGACCAACCGCTATGCACTGGCATTGGTGATTGAACCCACAGCCCTGGAAGAAGCGCATCTTTACAAAATCATTGCCGCCGATATCGTGTTCAACTCCCCCCAGTTGCAGCAACTCCGGTTTAAGTGGAATTATATCCTGGAAAAACTATTTGCGGCATTTCGGGATAATTATCTTGACTGTGAATTTCCGGTTACGTTGCTGCCGGAAGCCACCCACCAGGCGGTTGTGCATGCAGAAGACCCTGCCCGCAAAATGCGCCTGATCTGCGATCATGTTGCCGGGATGACCGATGATTTCGCCATCCGAATCTACAAACGGTTCTTCGACCCGGATTACGGCTCCATTGTGGATTTGATTTGATTCGATTGCCTCCTCCGGATGGGTCCGAAATTCGTATTCCTGACCCATAAGTGGGAAGCGCGCACCCCGGAGAAAAGCTCAGCCACACCTGAGAAAACCCAGGTTAAAACGGCAAATTAACGCCGCCGGTATAGATTACGCCGTCCTGTCCAATCGCACCGTTCACTACAATACCGATATTGGGTTTATTCAACACCCGGATGCTCAACCCGGGGTTTACGTTAAATTCCCCTTCAAAATCGGTACTGTTAAATACCTGCCCAAAATCCACGAACGGCGCCATTTCCAGATCCATGGGAAACCCCATCATCACCACGTGCATCGCCTGGTAGCGCAGTTCCACACTTCCGAAGACCGAGTGCTGCCCGTAGAACCTGCCAATGTCAAATGCCCGAAGCGATGCCTCCCCGCCCAGGGTTGCTTGATCAAAAAACGGAATTTGCTCACTGGTGGTTAGCACCCAGCTATTGCGGAGCAGGAGGGTAAACTTCCGATTCACGGTGGTGTAATACTTGCGAATCTCCGCGGAAAATCGCCCGTAGGTGGACACCGGTTTGGGATTGCTGGTTACTTGGTCATATTCAGCGATGAGTTTTACATAGACACCCGAAGAGGGGGTAAACTCCTGGTTGCGGGAATCATAAATCAAATTCACCCGTTCGCCCACCACCGTGGCACCGCGAATACCGGGCACCCCGGTAAAGCGGGCTTCATTGACTGTGTAAGGCATCACCTTCGCCAGTCGGTCGGCGCCGCGCTTGACATCCACTGAACGAACTTTTCCGCCAACTCCCATCCGAATATGTTCCGCCGGTATCCAGTAGAAATCCAGAAAACCGCCGAACTCTTCATGGGTGTAATTGGTCTGGTCTTCCTCATCGGTGGCGCCGCCCAGCCCGGAAAAACGATAGCGGGGGTCCTGAAAGGCATCTGCCTGGAGTTCAAATCCGAATCGGTCTTTTGCGCCGAGCGTTAAGTTTTCTATATGGAAGTGCGCCTGGCGGTTGCGGTCTTCGGAAATTTGCGCCGAGAACCAGTAATTATAAAACGCACCGGGACAGCTCACCGCTTCCATCGCCGCGGAGGCGCCCACGTATTCGTTGTAATACCCGCGGAACTGCAGGGTGCCGGTCATGATGCCTTCCCGTGTGACATTCATCAACGCCACACCCATTCCCAGGCTTTGACCATTGTTTTCCGTGGAACCGACAAACGGTGTCCAGACCGTTTGGATATGCTTGCCATGATTGGGAGGATCGATAAACAACCGGTGCAAAAATTTGGGGAGCACCCCGGATTCATCCCAGGTGTGGAACATGGTTTTCATCGGCTCGGGTAAATTGAGACGCTTTTCTTTCACCAGAAAATCCTGCGGCACCTCGACCCGGGAAGGTCCGGGGATGCCGACTGTTTGCCCCCCACGGTTTGTACTGATGGATACCGAGGTGAAATATTTTTCCCGGATATGGGTCGAGAGACTGCCGGCGCTTAACGCCGGGGTGTAGGTGATTCGGGCGATGATATCCTGTTTTCCCCGGGGCGCATCTTTCTTTACCGTAAAGGGCACAATCACCCGGATTTCCCCGGTGTACACCCGCTTGGTGCCCAGGTGAACGGGCACACCCTCGACCTGGGGATTGGGAAATTGAGGAGCACCGAATTGCAGGAATTTCCCCCCTTCCATATTGATAACCGTGGAGCGGTCTTTTTCCCCCAACCAGAATCCGCGCGGGATGCGAAACGTGACAATCACCGCCGAAGACTGCCCGGGGGGCACTGCTTCTGTTAGCGGTCGAAGACTGATTTCAATGGGATTTTCCACTGTCTGGGCGTTCAGAGAATGGGTAAGCATAAATGAGAAAATGAATAAGCAGGCAAAAACGATTTTTTTCAACAAGAGCATTCCTTTCCGTTAGTGAATCGATGAGTTTTTCGCTTAAAAAGATGACGAATTATACGGGAATGAGGTGCCTGGTTCTGTCAACCTGCTTACGGTTTTTGTATATTCTCCGGATCATGCGACCCAAACGGGATGGTCCAACGGACTCCTTTGGAGCAGCGCCACAAGCATCCTTGCCGGTCATTTGTTTTGCGATTTTGGGGAATTTAACCACGAATTTCACGAATTAACACGAATGTCACTACTCAGGTTGTCCTACCGCAACGAACACAACGTTCGCAACGAACAGATGGTTATCTCTTTCACGTTGCGGCAACTCTTTAGATCGTCCGGGAAGGGATTCCATTGGAACGGGATTCCTTCCGCAGCGAGTGAATTGAAGCGACGGATTTACAATGCTGAAATGCACTATTCGCACAACCGTGCACAGCACGTACAGTTGCCGGCAAGCCCATTTCCGCTCGGCAGGTCTGCCGGTGGGACGTAGCACCCGGTTGATTTCTTTCGTAAGAATGGCTATATTTTTCCGGAAACAGTATGGAAGGAGAAATTCAATGACGCTGTTGTACGTGGCAATTTTTGTCTTTTTGCTCAACTTGCCCTTTGGATACTGGCGGGCGGATACCCGAAAGTTTTCATTGCAGTGGATTCTGGCAATCCATTTACCGGTTCCCCTGGTGATCATCGCCCGCCTGACCTCCGGCTTGGGTTACCAGCTCATCACCTTCCCGGTGTTGATCGGGGCATTCTTTGGCGGTCAATTTGTAGGTAAGAAATTGTATGAAATTTTCCGTAGTGACGAACAATTCCGGGGAACCGCCTGCCTGTTTGTGGATTTGTTCCGCAAAACAGGAAAGACTCATTGAATCCCTATCCCCGAGAAGGTCACCTCGTGATGGGATTCGGCGATTAACTCCGGAGATGGTAAACTTTTGCAGCTTGAATACTTTCGTATCTTTCTACACCCTGAAAGCCTAAACAAGCGCAATAATTGCCAGGATGACCAGAAACCAGGCAATCAGAATACCATAATAGATATTCCAATTTTTAGTGTATTGAAAATACTCTTTGCCAATATCTTTCCGCCAGATGTGATTGACCAATTTTTCCGGTGCCGGGGGGGCAAATCCATAGCTGCTCAGGTAACCGATGCCAAAAGTCACCACACAGCCAATCACGTTCCACCACAGCCAGGAAACCCCTGGCACTGCCACCCAGAGATAGAGGTTCACCGCAAACCCGGCAATAATTCCCATGACGGTCCCCCAGTCATTGGCGCGTTTGGTGAGGATGGCTAATAGAAAAGCTGCCAGAATGGGACCATTCGCCAGGGAGCCGATTTTGTTGATGGAGACAATAATCGAGTCGGAGATGTTTCCCACAAAAAAAGAGAAGCTGACACAGGCAAATCCCCAGAAAACGGTTATCAGCTTGGACAACAGCAGGGATTGTTTGGGAGTGCGTGGGTTTTTGCCGGGGAAATAGCGGTCAAAGATGTCTCGCACGGTGATGGCGCTGAGGGAATTCAGCGTGGAATCCAGGCTGGACATGGCGGCGGCAAACAGGGCAATAATGATGATACCGATGACGCCGTGGGGAAGATAACTGAGAACGAAAATCGGTACTGCGGCATTGTAGTTGGGCACCTGCTGCACCGCACCGTTTTGTAAGACTTCCCGGGTGGGGAGGGAGGTTATAAAATTGGGGTGAATGGTTGCAAATGCGCCAATGGCAACACCTAACAGACAATAGCCCACCACCACCGGAAAGCGGAAGATACCGTTCATGGTGAGCGCCATATTGGTGTCATCAATGTTTTTGGTGGATAGATGCCGCTGCACCTGGGTCTGGTTGCAACCGTAATAAGAGATGTAAAGAAACAGTCCTCCAAACAGCATGGGGAGAAAGGCAAAAGTTGCGCCGTCTCCCAATCCGGTGCCGGATAAATCCAGTGCCTGCATCCGCTGAGGATCAAAATTCCGGATGACATCGGAGAACCCGCCGCTAAAAGAGACGGCGTAAATCCCTGCCACGATGATGCCTACCAGCAAAATTGCCATCTGGAGCACATCCGATACAATAACGCTTTTGATGCCGCCCAGAGCGTCATAGATAACGGTTACCACCCCCAAGAGCATTACCGCCAGCCAGAAGGGCATTCCCAGGCAGACTTGCAATACAATCGAAATGCCGTAAACTGTGACCCCGGTGCCAAATGCCAGAATAAATTGAAACAGCACACTTAACAGCAGCCGGGTGACGGGCCCCAGGCGGAGTTCCAGGTATTCGTAAATTGAGATCACACCGGAGCGCTTAAAAAAAGGTACCAGGAAAATCATAATGAAGATCATTGCCAGGGGAACAGCAAGCTCATATTGAAGCCAAAGTAACCCCCCGCCCAATGAAAACGCCACGAAAGCCGGTGCTCCCAACATGGAATTGGTACTCAATTGGGTCGCCATGGTGGATACTCCCACCGGAAACCAGTGAATTTTTTTACTGCCCAGGTAGTAATCCACCTCATCGGTTTGGCTTTTCCCGATTCGAAAGCTTATCCACAACAGCACTGCGATGTAAAGACCCATGATCGCCCAATCCAGACCATTCATATAATTCTCCTTGTTTGGGTAAATTGTAAAGGGAAAAAGTTACGCGTTTTTTACCAATAACCAAATCAATCCTTCCGCATCACCACAAAATCCATTGCCCGACCGGTGCCCAGCTCATCGGTGGTTTGAATGGATGTGAGGGCGTCCTCATTAAGCCATACCGGGTATTTCTTCCGAAGGGCGGTTAAGAATCGTTCTTCCGTCAATTGCTTTTTTCCTTTGAGAGCGTCGGCTGCCACTTTGTTGTAGATTTTTTCAAACGGTTGTGTGATCGCCGGTTTCCGGTCAATCACCCTGAAGACCGAGTATCCAACGGTGAAGGTATCGATCTTCACCGGCACCGGCGGGGAAAGCTCACCCACATTCCGTTGAAATGCGGCTTTACCGACACTGCCGAAAGCGTCCCGGGAAAAATAACCCAATTCGCCTCCTTTTTTTGCCGCCCATTTCCGCACTGAATATTGTTTCGCCAGTTTTGCCATATCCGCCCCCTGGCGGATAAGCCGGTATAGAGAATCCGCCAGGGGGCGTTTCCGCACCATAATTTCCCGGATGTTGATGGTCTCCGGAATTTGATATCGGGTAATATTTTTCTCATAAAATTGACGAATCTCCCGGTCGCTTATCTGCACGGTATCCAGCAGAGTATGGCGCATTTTTTCGGTTAAAATATCTTCCCGAATCCGTTCCACTTCCGCTTGCACCGCAGGGCGATGTTCCAATTCTCGGCGATACCCTTCCTGTGCCAGGAACTCATCCCGCACCATCAGGGCGAGGGCAACCTGCAATTTCCCCGGGTCACTCAAATCGGGGCGTTTGTCAGGCGGCATCTGTTTGACCCGGTTAAAAAAATCCTCCACAGTCCACATTCCTCCCTCGTAAATTACCAGGGTTTCCCCCAGTAAATCCTGTATCCCGGGGAGCACCAACGGATATTGGGCGTAAGGCGGCACCGGTTTGTGATGCTCGTTTTGCATCAGTGCCGATTGTGCCCGCTTCGATAATTTTAGCAGAACCGGACCATTTGCCCGGGGGTGCAGTTTCTCTCCCAGGCGGTGGAGATACTCTTTTGCCAGTTGTGCTTCCCGGCGCCGCCGGATAATCGTTTCCACATAATGACGCCGCGATTGGTAGTCATACTCGGTGAGCAGCAGGTTGCGGGTGCGGTTTACCAACTGCACCAGGTGGTAACCGGCAGCGGTTTTGATGGGCGCGGACGTTTCCTTTAAATTTAACCCGAACACCGCGGTCTCGAAGTTTTCATCCAGGTCACCCCAGGTAAACTGTTGGGGCGTCAGGTAATGCTGAAGTTCCTCTTCGGAAGATGCCAGGCTCATGGCAATGTCCTCGTATGATTCGCCGTTTTGCAGCCGCCGGTAAATTTCCCTGGCCTGGGGTTCGGTCTTCACTACAATCTGCCGCAGGTACAACCGCTGGTTCAACATCACAAATGCCTGTCGCAATTCCGCCTCATCCACTTTTACCCGGTCTTTGATTTCATCCCGATACAACTCCCGGATAACTGCTTTTTTTTCATACCACTTTAAAACTTTCTCCACCTCCGGAGCTTTATCCAATCCGTTTTCTTCCCCGGCAAGGGCATACAGCTTATCCTCTGCAATACGCTGCAAAAATTCCCGTTTGCGTTGAATGATGTCCTTAGCAGTTGGTTTTACTCCGGGAGGAGCAAGTTCATATTGAATCCGGAAATCGTGCGCGGTGATGGCTTGATCCCCGATGCGGGCAACCACGGTTTGATCGGTGACGGTCTCGTCTCCGCAGGCAGTAAACAGAAAAAAACCGGTGATGAATACAAGACGTATTGTGTTTCTCCACCGGTTTGAATGTATAAACAGATTTGTTAAAATCATTGTAATGATTCACTGAAAAGGTTTAGAACAATACCGCCTTCTGGCTTTTACCCGTTGCGCCACGACAAATGATAAGTGAAACGTGGTGCGTGAAACGTCAGCCGTTTTCATCCAGGTGCAAGGAACCGAATCCACTCACCAATCACCACTCTACCACTCACCACTCAGAAATAAATTGTCAGGGAGAACTCCTGGACATTGTTCAACAGTCCGAAATCGCCGTAGGAATAATCAAACGCAATTTTACCGCTGGTGAACAATTTGGTTTGCAGTCCGGCGCCCAGGGTCAGCCCTTCTTCACTTTGATCCAAAAACAATGTTTTGTACCCGGCGCGCAGGGAGAGCAAATCACTAAACGTGTATTCTCCCCCCACGTTCAGGTACTGGTTGTTGTCATTGGGTGCCACGCCATCAATAGCAACCGTGAGGGTGTTGTTTTCGGTGTGGAATACATCCATGGCAACGCCCAGTCGGAAAATTAACGGCAATTGAAACGATTCGGTTTCCAGGTTGGCAAAAATACGCCCGTTATTGCCGAACTCATCGGGGGCAATATCGTGTTCCACCTGGGTGTCGATGCCGGAGAGTTTCATGTCGCCGCCAAAATTGCTGATGCTGAATCCCAGGAGCATATTGTTGAAGCTGGTGCGGAATACCGTTCCCAGGTCCAGGGCAGCGGTCTGAGCGGTCATGTGAAAGATTTTTTCCTGGATAAATTTGGCGTTAAACCCGATGGCAAATCGATCGGTCAGGCGCCGGGCATAAGATAAGCCGATGGCAATATCACTGGCGCTGAAGAGTTCGCCATTGCCTTCCGGCTCGAACACCGTGGTCACCTCCATATCCGGCATGGTCACACTGGTGACAAATGCCCCGATGGTGCCCACATTGCCCAGAGGCAGGGTCACCCCGGCAAAATCAAAATTGACATCTGCCAGCCATTCACTATGAGAGAACATCACCGCATGCGAGGTGTTCATGGCAATCCCTGACGGATTCCAGTACAGGGCGGAAACGTCATTCGCCCGGGCGACAAAAGCGCCGCCCATTGCCTTGGCACGGGCACCCACTTCTATGGACAAAAACGTCCCGGCTGTGATGCCGGTTTTACTCTGCCCGGCAAACTGGGCATGCGCCCATTGGGGTATGACCATCACCATCACCAGCAATAATTTTAAGAAAACTTTCATCGCTAATCCTCCGGAAAATATAATGATTAACTAAAATATCATGCGTAAAATGTGGAGGAGATGCTGCTCCTCCTTATGCCCTATTTCCTTTACTGGCGTTTCCCGGTTCTGAGGTGGGTGACAAAACAAGTTTTGTCGTTTCGGGTGAACCAACCAAGTGTTGTTGTTCCGGGTCGCCGGTATCACTTTCACAGCAGCACATTGACGCCGGCACGAATCTGCCGGGGCGGAGAAAAATGGAACGGCGGATTAAAGAAAAAATCTTCCACCGTGTTAATTCCCTTTACCTGCCCGGATTGGCGGTATTCCAGGTTGAAACCGGCTCTTCCGGTGCTGGGATAGACAATAACTTCATTCCGACGGTCGAATAAATTAAACACTTTTACGAAGAAGGAAATTTTATGCCCGGCAACCCGGATGTCGTAATTGGATTTAAGATCAAACGTCAATGTCTGGGGAGAACGGGCAGTATTCTCGAAAGCGCGGCGCACGTTCAGGAAGCGGGGGGTGTAGGGCAGCCCGCTACCATACCTGCCCAGCAGGGTGATCCCGAATCTCCCATGATCAGCGCTCATGGTAATGGAAGCATTGAGGGTATGTCGCTGGTCCCAATCCAATGGAACCAGGCGCTTTTCCGGTTCCCGGTTCGCCCGCCGATCCACAAAAGAGGCATTCGGTTCGGAGGCGTTGCCTTCTGCCTTCATGAATGTATAATCGATTGAGGCTGCCAGCCAGTCGGAATGGCGCTGGGTCAGCGCAAAGGTGAATCCCCGGGAGGTGCCGAAATCCCGGTTTTCATAGCGGGCATATAAATCCGCCCCCTTGGTCAACTGGTAAATTTCGGTACCCAGCAAATCCCGGATGTCTTTGTAATACACGGTCAGGTCAAACGCCAGGTTGTCGGTCAGTTGCTGCTGGAAGCCCACCTCGTAAGCAGTGGTTTTTTGCGGTTCCAGATCGGCGTTGCCCATCAATGTTTTCAACCTTCCGATTTCCACCTCAAATTCGGAGTTGGCGTAAAGAAATTGAAAGAGGGGCATCTGGAAAAATTTACCCACCGAAAAGTGAAGCACGCCCCGGTTGGTAATGGGGTAAGCAATCCCCAGCCGGGGGCTGATCAAGCTCTTGATGCTGGCGGATTTGAATTTGTCCGGGTTCGCCGGATCGCCCAGGTCGGTTGGCACCGGGGCGTTGGGGTCAAACCAGTCATAGCGCAGCCCCAGGTTGACGATCATGAATTCAAACTCCATCTTATCCTGGATGTAGGCGGCAAATTCCCTTGGTTTATGAACATAGCGATTATGGAAGGGGGAATTGCGCGGGGGAATCGCCGGTCGGAATGGCCGTACCTCCACACCGCCCACGCGCTCCGGAATCAATTTGAACTCGGTAAATTTCAATTCATGGGTGCGGAACTCCACCCCGGTCTTAATCTGATGGGTTTTGCTGACCTGGCTGGTAAGGCTG
>CAYYGL010000172.1:0-10617 GCA_964471235.1 uncultured Calditrichaceae bacterium | reverse complement strand
GGCGGCACGTTTACGCATCCCCCCGGATAATTGGGTTGGATAAAAATGCAGTGCGTGACCCAATCCCACCAGTTCCAGTTTCAGACAAATCAATTCCTGAATCATTCGTTTGGGCAGTCGGGTGTGCTGGGTCAGGGGAATGGCAACATTTTCTGCGACTGTTAAAGAATTTAAGAGTGCTCCATTCTGAAACAATACCCCCATCCTGAGGGCAAGTTCTTTTTCCGCAGTTTCACTCAATTTCGCGATATCCTCATCCATCACGACAATTCGTCCCTGGCGGATGGGATGCAATCCAATAATATGCTTTAACAGGGTCGTTTTACCGCATCCGCTTTTCCCCAGGATGATCGTTATTTCATGGGGTGGGATGCTCAGGTTAATCTCTTCCAGAACCACCCGTTTATCAAACACAGCGGAGAAATCTTCTATCGTAATGATTGGCGTCATCACTGTTTGCCATCTTTCATCTAAATTTCCAATTTACTGAATTAACTTACCACCGAATGGGTTAATAAAAAATTAATCCCAAAACACTGTCTGCTAAAATCACCAAAAAGATGGAAACAACCACTGCCTGGGTGGTGGTTCTTCCCACGCTTTCCGGCCCCCCGGTTGCCCGGAATCCCAGGAAGCTTCCGGTTATCACAATGGCGCCGGCAAAAACAACACTTTTCACGATGCCGGTAATAATATCCCGCAAATAAAGCACATCCACCATGCGATTAAAAAATATGTTTGGTGCCAGGTCCAGGCTCCAATAGGCAATCAGCATTCCCCCGGCAATCCCAAACACATTTGCCAGAATGGTTAATAACGGTAACATGGTTATTGCCGCATGCATTTTGGGCACCACCAGGTAACGCAATGGGTTAATTGCCATGGTTTTCAGGGCATCCACCTCTTCGGTGACCACCATCGTGGCAATTTCCGAAGCAATCGAGGAGCCGCTGCGCCCGGCTATCATGATGGCGGTAATAAGCGGTCCCATCTCCCGGGTCATGGCGACCACCACCAGGTCGGCAATAAACATATTGGCGCCGAATAACCGCAATTGCTGGGCAGATTGCAATGCCAACACCAGCCCGATGAGAAATGAGATGAGAGTGATAATCGGCACAGCATTCACCCCAATCAGGGCTGCCTGGCGAATAAACTCCCCTTTTCGATGAGCTCTGGAATGAAACAGATCCGCTGCCGACCAATAAAAAATATCCGCCATCATAAAAATGAAGTCCGGCAACTCCCGGGTAAAAAAATGATGCCCCTGACCGCCGATATTCTCCCAAAAAGAAGGGATTTCGGGTCCCAGTCGAAGGGCGCTCTCCGGAATTGTAAAAGCATCCAGAGTGCGACGGATATGTTCGGGTATCTCCACATAGGAAAGCCGAATCCCCCGTTCTTCGGCTTTCTGTTGCAGATAACGCAGGGTTACCACCCCGGCACTGTCCAGTCGGGTAACGTCACTCAAATTTACCTGCAAAATTTTACGGGTATATTTCCGAATGGCAGATTCCAGTTCAGAGAGGTAATCTTCCACTGAGGACAGGGTCAACAGTCCCTTCAGATACAGGGTATCCCCCACAATCTCAAATTGAAAAGGAACGGTTATTTCCGATGTGCGTTGAAAGATATTTTTCATACCTGTTTTGACTTTAAGACCGTGAATTAACGCCAAATACCCTATTTATTTGGTAAAGAACAACCGCTCGGTTCATTTCTCCATTTTGGGGAGTGACAGCAGATAGGCGCGAATTTTTTGTGAAAAAACATCCAGCTCCCGGTGTAACATTTGACTGATTACTGCCGCAAATAAATTCACCTTTCTTTTCGGAAGAGGCGCATATTTATCGAAACTGTGAACCACCACCGTCTGATGGTTGCGGGTATCGGTTAACTCAATGTCCAGGTGCAAATGGGCGTTAAGATGTTTGTTCACCTTGACGGCTTCGAGATGATAAATCCGGGTGGAAATCTCGTAATCGGGATGTGTTTTCCACAATTGGGAGGAAATCAGGGTAAACAACCGTTTCGATTGCAAATAATTTTCGATCAAATTAGCGAAAGCATTTTCCGGTTTTACCGCCCAGAAATGATACACGTAATACTTTAGTTCATGGCTATCGGTGCGCAGGGCAATCTGTTTCTCGGCATAAGCCGGAGAAACCCTCACCGGTAGCACTTCACATATTTTATCACTCAGCGGCGGTTGTGCCAGTTGAGTGGAGTCTGAGAGGACCGGGAAATCGATCACATAATACTGGCGAATTATGGCTCGTTTCCCACACCCAATCATCACAACAGCAATGAGGAATACAAAGAGAATTGTTTTTGAATTGGCTCCGGGCATATATTCCTCGTGTTTTTTGATTTGATGGATTTTCGGTTTTCTTATGAAACAAACCAATTTAGTTTTTTTCCATGAAAATTCCAACGAATTTGCCCGGGAACCGCTGTTTTTATGAAACGGATTCGGATTTCGATTGATTTACTCTCTCTCCCCTGCTAAATTTAGCACGTTTCACATAACACAGGCGCGGGTGGCGGAATCGGCAGACGCGCCAGATTTAGGATCTGGTGCCCGATGGGCGTGAGGGTTCGAGTCCCTCCCCGCGTACAAAATTTGTTTCATCCCGGGCACCAATTTTCATGAATATCAAACGTCGTCATTCATCTGAGACAAAAACATCAAGCCTGGCAATACATATTTAAAATTCGCAGAGTTTTATCATTCCATATTCACAGCAGAGTAACGGAAGAAGAGTTGAAATCAGCCGAAAAATCACAATCTACTCCTACCAATCTCTTAGTCTATGCCCTGTCCGATGTGGGAAATGTGAGGGATAATAACGAGGATAGCTTCCTGGTTGTTGACACCCTGAGCGAGGAGGGATTTGAGCTTCCTACAATACGGGAATATCCGTTAGACAACACTTGTTTAGTGTTAATGGTATCTGATGGGATGGGGGGCGCCGCTGCCGGAGAAATTGCCAGCGCCCTGGCAGTACGCACCATCGCAGAAGAAATGTCGGGCTCCCCCTTACCCGGTCGGGATCAAATTGAACAAAAGTTAACGGAAAGTCTTCACAAAGCCAACCGGGTAATCGCTGAGCAGAGTATCAAACAACCAGAGTTACAGGGGATGGGATCCACTGCCACCACTGCTGCCATACTAACGAATGAAGTATTTATTGCCCAGGTCGGAGATAGCCGCGCCTACCTGATCCACGAAAACAATATCACCCAGCTGACCACGGATCAATCTCTGGTCAACCAGCTGGTAGAAGCCGGGAAAATCACCGAGGAAGAAGCGGCGACCCACCCCCGGCGAAATGTGATACTTCAGGCGCTGGGGAATCAACATGAATTGGATGTGGTGATAACCCGTTGTTCGGTGCAAGCCGGCGATTACCTGCTATTGTGCAGTGACGGTCTCACCGGTCAGGCGACAAAAGAGGAAATTAAAGAGATTGTGCTAAAATCAACGGATCTCCAAGAAGCCTGCCGGACCATGGTCGCCCTGGTAAATCAACGGGGAGGGCATGATAACATCACCGTGATATTGGCGAAATTTGGAACATGACCACAGCCGTTTCCACCCTCAACAGTTTTTTTCTCCCTTTCGATATTTTTCCGCCTCCATCACCAGTGCCTTAAACAACCGAAGATGCCGGGTATCCCGGATTGTCATCTCCGGATGCCATTGCACCGCAATCATCCAGGGTTGGGTGCAGTGTTCCATCGCTTCAATCACGCCATCTGCCGCTCGTGCCGTAATCCGCCAAACCCGGGGTACCTTATCCACCGCCTGATGATGTTTGGAGAGCGTCTCCAGTGGGTCACTGCCCAGAATCTCCGCCAGGCGGCTTTTGGGGTCTATTTCTACCGGATGCCGGGCATCGCCCTCATCCCCCTCCCGGTGAACAACCTGGCTACCCACCCGGTCGGGAATATCCTCCATCAACGTGCCGCCGCTGGCAACGTTTAACAACTGCATTCCCCGGCAGATACCCAACACCGGCAGCGAACGGTGTAGCACTTTTTTTGCCAGCGCCAGTTCAAAACGGTCCCGTTCCCGGTCAATTTCGGCGATGGCGCCATGTTGCTCACCGTGGTACCATGCCGGATCAAGGTCTCCGCCGCCGGCAAAAATAATTCCGTGCAGGATACCCGGGAGCGCTTCGATGTCTGTTTCCACCGGCGGCAACAATACCGGGATGCCACCCGCCTTCCGCACCGCCGTCACATACTCCACCGGCAGGCTGAACCGGTGCTGCCGATCCGCACCATAAATTGTAATACCGATGACCGGCTGTTTGAACTTCATGGTATTTTTCATAAGAGATGAAAGTAGAAATATTCTATCGCATATCCGGGCGATAGCTTGAGATGAAAACGCTCTTTATCTCGGAGAACTCTTCCAGGGCTTTCATTCCCAATTCTCTGCCCATGCCGCTTTCTTTCATCCCCCCATGGGGCATCTCGATGATTACGCTTTGATTGGAATTAACCGACACAACGCCGGACTGGATTCTGCGAGCCACCCGAAGCGCCCGGTCGCCATTACGTGTCCATACCGAAGAAGTTAAACCGTAAATTGAGCTATTGGCAATTGTGACAGCTTCGTCTTCGCTGGAGAAAGGAATGGCACAGACCACCGGACCCAGGATTTCCTCCCGGGCAATATACATCTTCGGGGTGACATCAACAAACAATGCCGGAGTTAGATAAGCTCCGCCGGTTAATTGGGGAGCCTGGTAAATCTCGCCGCCGGTGTAAAGCGTTGCCCCCTCGCTTTTCCCCAGTTCAATATATTTCTGCACCCGCTGCCGATGACCGGTGGTCAGCAAAGGCCCCATCTCCGTCTCCTCATGAAGGGGATCACCGATTTTTACAGCGTTTAACAAAGAACTGATCTGTTTGATGAATTTGGGATAGATGGTTTTTTCGATTAACAACAGGCTGCGGGCATAACAGTTCTGCCCGGAGTTGGCAATCACGCTTTTAACCGACTCCCGGGCCGTCAGGTTTAAATCGGCATCGGAGAAGATCACACTGGCAGATTTGCTCCCCAGGTTTAACGTGACTCGGTTGAGATGATCCGCAGCAAATTTTAACACCTCTTTCCCGATTTCAGTGGTGCCGGTAAAGGACACTTTTCTGACCAGTGGATGACGCACAATGGCTTCCCCAATAATACTGCCCCGTCCGGTGATGACATTGATCACCCCGGGGGGGATGCCGGCTTCCAGCGCCAATTTACCCAGCAGCAGAGTGGTTAATGGGGTGAAAGATGCCGGTTTCACTACCACCGTATTTCCAAGGGCAATTGCCGGGGCGATTTTCCGGGCGGCTATAGCAAGCGGAAAATTCCATGGCGTGATAATGCCGCAAACGCCATGAGGTTGATATTCGGTAAAATAAAATTTATGAGTGGAGCTGGAAACGGTCTCACCGGAAAATTGCATTACCGCACCGGAATAGTACTCGAAGCAACGGGCTGCATGTTCAACTTCCTGTCGTGCCTCTCGAATGGGTTTGCCCACATTCTGGCTCTCCAACCGGGCAAATTCTTCGCTATGGGAACGAATCACTTCGGCAAACTGCCATAACCGCCGGGATCGTCGCTCCGGGGGGGCGAACCGCCATTTCGCTTCAAATGCCTTGTGGGCGGCTATTACTGCTGCTTCCACATCTTCCAAAGATGCTTCCGGTACCCGCGCCAATACCTGCCCGGTTGCCGGATTGTGAATCTCTTTATATTCTTCCGAAGAAGCGGAACGGATATCTCCATCAATTAACAATCCTTCAACAAGCGGAGTTCGTGTCATACCGTTCTACAATCCTCCCATACGATAGTGAATAGATTCGGGCCATCCTGCACCCGCTGCCCCCCACGCTTTATACGAAATTCCAGGTAAAACAGCATCTTTCATATACTCTGTCGTAACGATTCAATTGTCTTGCCACAGAAAGTACAAAGGTCATTGAGAAGAGGAAAAATTTATCAAAAAACAGGATAACAAAAAATCTTACAGAAGTTATTGCGGTATTTTCGGTTTTCCCTTGAATTCCTTTTCTGAAAAACTCTGTGGCTGAATCGTTACACTCTGTCTAACAAAGCAGGCATAACGAGCGTTGATAAAGAAGTCTTCAGAGACTGTTTTTATTTTCGTTAAAACTATCGGGAAGCTTAATATTGAAAAATAAAACGTCACTATTCAGCTCTAAGCCCATTTTTGTCCTTCCGACTTTTCCGGTGTCTTTTTCGGAAAATGCCCGAATGATCTATAAAACATTCCAATTTGCGGATAATACTGAACAGTTACAAGAACACAATAGATGAGGGCGGATGCCAACTTTCAAAAAAATTTTGTTCCCAAAGAAACGGTGGAGGCAACGGAATATCGGAGATATTCAACATTTATGGTTTAACAGACAACTATAGAAACAAGTTGTTCTATTGGAATAAGGTTTGTTGCTTGCTTTATCCCAATTTTATTCTTTGGAGTAATCCAGTGGAACTTCACCAAATTTGACAAAAGCGGTAGGGAACAAATTAAGCGGAATAAACTTAACAACCAAAATCAAAACGAAGGTACCAAAGGGAAGGGCTAAGATTGCTACCAGAGGTAACAGTTTTCCATAATTCAACAATTGTTTTTTAAAGAGTTCTTTATCGGTTGTATTGAGCTCTTTGCCCGTTAGCCAACGGGTTATCAAACTAATAAACAAGCGGATAGCAGTATATTCATGTCGAGCAAACTGTTTGCTTTTGAGCATCCAATGTCTCCAGAAAGAAGCTGCCAGGTAGCTGCGATACCGGCGAATGTGAAAATATTTCTTCATCGTTTCCCCAACTCCTTATCAATTCCCTCTTTATTAATCATTCGGCTAATTACCAATAATAATTATTTAAAAATTGAGGGTTCTTCAAAAAAATTTCTGGTGTATCCCATTTTCCGTTTAATCCGGATATGCCCTCCACAAGTATAATTTTAGAGGAGTTAATGGTTGATAAATTTTCAACAGAAATTGTGATATTTCTTTTAGCTTCATTTCGGAATTGGTGATAAATAGGGTCTTGACATTTTGATTGTCACAGGGTAAAATGTAAACGTACAATGGTAACGAGGCGTTTAACGAGTGGTTGACTGATAGTGTCTCCGGTGAACCTTGCCGACAAGCATTGAGCTCGAACGGATAGAAGGTACTTTTTTCATGGTCAAAAAAAACAAATATCCAGTGGTGCTGGCTCATGGAATCGCCCGACCGGACTACTTAATAGACTCTGTTTTCCGAACTTTGAATCTTTCCATCTATGATTTCAGCTTTTTATCGGACCGGTTTCATTATTTTAAAGGAATTGCCAGTCATCTCAAAAAACATGGGTTTGAAGTTTATCATTCCAATGTGAGTTTTGCCGCAGGGGTAGAGACCCGGGCAAAGGACATGAAAAAAGAGGTGGAACGAATTTTAAAAAAAAGCGGGAAAAGTAAAGTGCACTTCATTGCCCACAGTATGGGTGGGTTGGATGTTCGACACATGATTGTGGATGAAGGGATGGCAGATAAAGTTGCCACTTTGACGACTATTGGTACGCCCCATTTTGGAACCATTGTGGCGGATATTGTTTTGGAGCAGGGAATGGATAAAGTCATCGCCGGTTTTAAGCTGTTTATGAACCTGGAGGGGATTCGGAGTGTTACCACCACCGCCTGTCGGGAATTTAACGAGCGTGCCCGGTCTTTTGAGGCGGAGAATAACGTGGTTTATCAAACCTATGCCAGTTATAAAACCCGCGATAAAATATTTCTGCCCTTTCAGTTATCCTGGAAGATAATCTACGAAAGAGAAGGGGATAATGATGGGTTAGTGTCCTTGCATTCCCAGCGATGGGTAAAACAATTGATAAGCGACAGCGGAAAAATTAAAGAAATAAAACAACACGATTTTCCAATCGAAGCAGACCACCTTGACCAGGTTGGATGGTGGAACTTAAATGAACTTCACAAAGCCGGCTGGTGGAATATGAGGGCACTCCGGGAAAAGAATAAACATGAAGAAATCATTAAAAATATTTATTTAAAAATTGCCACGGATGTCCTTCAATATGAACCCAGAGGGAAAAAAACTCGTTCCCGAAAAACGGTTCAAAAAGTTTAACAAAAAGAGTTACAGGTGTATCTCATGAACATTTTCTTCCTGATTGCTTCAATCTTAACATTTTTGATAGGACTTGCGCATTCATTGCTGGGTGAAAAATATTTCCTCCATTATCTGTTTGAACGTCAGCATCTGGAGGAGGTTGGCAATGAAATTTATGTGAATCGCACCACACGAATCGCCTGGCATCTGACCTCCATTGCCTGGTGGGGAGCAGCGTCCGTACTGATGGTATTGGCACTCCACCCCATGTCTTCTCCTCTGGTCACCGTTACTGCCCATGTAATTGCTTTCGTTTTCCTGCTCAGCGCCCTGCTCTCGGTAATCGGCTCCCGGGGACGCCATTTACTGTGGATCGCGTTTCTCATTATTGCCATCACCACCTGGCTGGGGATTTAAGCCCCGGAGAAAGCATGACATGCCGGCACAAAATATCGGGGGGAGGGTTCAAAGAACCTCTTTCGGGATGTTCACGAATTTTGTTTTCCCACATTCCCTACATCCCTTATACCCTATACCCCGGTACCTCTTCCCTAACCCTTCTCTGACAAAACAAGTGTTGTTGTTCCAATACGCTTAATCGAGCACTATTCTCCCCGGGTTGCTGCCGTTAACGGGGTTACATCCTGGTACCAGGCTTGCAAGACTTTGTTGGAATGCGCATCCTGAACCCAGGCAACCACTGCTAAATTGGCACGATCCAGATGGATCGGTTCTTCCCGCCAGCCGGCAGTATCCCGGAAGCGATTGGCAAATTGCTTTGCAAAATTATCCAGGTAATCCGCTAAACGGCTCTCCACATCCGGCAGGGAAACACTCTGTTCAATATTCGCCTCTCCATTCTCCCA
This sequence comes from uncultured Calditrichaceae bacterium, assembly GCA_964471235.1. Classification (GTDB taxonomy): domain Bacteria; phylum Calditrichota; class Calditrichia; order RBG-13-44-9; family J075; genus CAYYGL01. Next base: position 1,603 of record CAYYGL010000172.1, on the reverse strand, counting down.
ATGAATCGGGGCGCCATCGGCACTGCTGAGTAGTCTTCGAACCACGAACCGGTGCCGGGATACTCCATTTCCACCCGGGTAACTCACGACTTTCTCCACCAGGGCAATATTGATGGTTGCCAGCGATAAGTTTTTCTTCGTGTGAACATTTTTGAGTTGTAATTTCACCTGCACCTGGTCATTGTTCAGACTGGTGGTGCCGGAGATTTCGATCGGCGGTGCGCTTTCCAATTGATTCTTCAGAATATCCCGGTAAATGACAAATCGGTGTTTGGCAGCAATTAACGGCCCGCCACCGACAAGTTTTACCGTACCATTTAGAAAAGCCGTGGGTGTGCCGAAATTTGCTCCGTAATGCCGATAGCGGGCTTCGGTATCCGGGTTGGTCATGGGGTCCGGGGCAGGGATATGAAGATGATATTCCAGGATCGCCAGATTTGTGCGGGGGAAGTACTCGGCAAGGGCGTCAAAGGCTTTGTCGGAGGCGGCACAGGGCGGGCATTCGGCACCGGTAAACAATTCTGCTAACCCTATCCGACCCCTGTTCTTCGCCGGCTGATATTGCCCGGGTTCAAAATTCAACAATGCCTGACGGGCTTGCTCAATTGCCTGGGGTATCCCCTCCGTGCTGCCTTTTACCTGCTGGTACACATCTGCCAGTGCTTTCATCAACTTCTCCGGCTGCTGATATACCAGCCCTTGAAGATATGCGGCAATGGCGTTCTCATTGTCGCCGGTTTTTTCATACAATTGCCCCAGGGTATACCAGGTATCGGTTTGCCAGGGCAATGCCCACTTTTCGACCGGCTTAAAAATTTCCAGTGCCTGTTGATATTTCCCTTTTGCAAAATACACCTTTGCCAGTGAGGTTCGATAGGCAATGACTCGCGGGGTTGGCGTTCCCGGTTTAAGGGTGTGAAATGCCTGCTGTGCCCATTTTTCGGCCTTATTCAGGGCAACCCCGGTTTTTGCCAGCAGCAGCGCTGCCTGGCTAAGTTTATCCGGATTCCGGCGGTCGGCGGAATTAGCCAGAAAATTGTTCACAACTTCCAGAACAATCCGTTCCTTAAGTTGTTTCTGCTCTTGGTCATCCGCTGCGGCTTTGGGCAGCCACTCAAAAAAATGCTGCACATCTTCATCACCACCGCCGTATAGGATGCATTGCGCAGCAGTTTTCAGCGCTTCCTTGTGGCTTCCCACTCCTTCCTGGTAAAGCGCTAAGCGGCTCAAAAATTCTGGATTTTGTTCATTCCCCGTCAGCGCTTCTTTTTGTAATTTCAGGGCATTGGCGGCATCTCCCAGGCGGTACAACACATACGCCCGGGTATCCAGAATATTTTGCAAAGTGCGGGGATTATCCTGCTGCCTTGCCCACTGTTCTGCCAGGGCGGAGTATTTATCCGCTGCCTTCAATCCCTTGTTTTCCACTGCCAAAGACCATGCTAAGAAGTTGTAAGCGGAGCCCCGCCGGTTTTCCGGGATGGGTTCCAGGTATTTTTCCGCCGCGGCTATGGCATGTTGTTCGTCTCCCACCTTCAGGTACGTGTTGAACAGTTCTCGATAAGCACGGCTGGTCTGTTTGCTTTTCGGAAACCGTTTTACA
>CAYYGL010000171.1:0-10646 GCA_964471235.1 uncultured Calditrichaceae bacterium | reverse complement strand
TAAGTGAGAACTTCCGGAATATTTTACCGATATTTACCACCGGAATACAGTACTACCAGACCCGCAATTGGGAAAAAGCCGGGGAATGTTTCCGCTACTGTTTAAAACTGCGTCCCGAGGACGGTCCGTCCAAATTGTATTTAAAGCGCGTCCTCCAATATGCCAAAATGCCTCCGCCGGAAAATTGGGACGGCGTGTTTGAGATGCGTTCGAAGTGAGTCAAACCTCATCCCCCGATCCCTACTCCCCCTCACCACCGAATCCTCCCCACATGCCCCAGCGGTCCCACCACCGTATTATACAGCATGTATAGCCCGTTAAACAGGAGCATCTCACCCGGGTTAACGTGCTCATCAAACATTGCCATTCCCCGGCGCAAGAGTATGGCATCTGCCAACAGTTTGGCACCTAAGTATCCTAAGCCGGGCAGGTAAAACAGCCAGCCGGTCCAGAGGAACAGGTTTAACAGATGGTAGCAAAAGTAAGCAAACTGCACCGCGGGGCGGTATTTTTTTCCGGCGGAGAAGTGGCGCCGCCGTTGACGCAAAAATTGGCGCAGGGTGGCAGGCGCGGCGGTGTGTATCCATCCTCCCTCATCCAGGCAGAAGGCGATGGGCAGGTGTTGCGCCCCCATCTTTTGCAGGAGCAGGTCATCATCCCCGCTCAGGGAATGCATAATTCCCTCAAATCCCCGGACCGCCTCAAACGCGCTCCGGGTATATCCCCAATTGCCGCCATAAGCAATTATGGGGCGCCGTCGACCGATACCTGCCCCGGCAATGCACCAGCTAACCATCTTTTCATACACCAGAAATTTTTGAAACACGGATTGGGGAGGATGAAATTTCATCAGGCTGACCACGGCAGCAGCGCCGCTGCTAAAGTAACGGTGATAGGTGCGGAGGTGGCTGTCGGTGGGAATCACATCGGCATCCAGGAAAAGAAGATGCTCGTGTGCTGCCTGGTGAATAGCGGTTTGTAAGACGTGTTTTTTGGGAGACACACCCGGGGGAATGGCATGAATTGAGATGATCCGCAGGCCGGGAAGGCGGTCTTTAAAGGAATTTGCAACCGCTTCGGTGTCATCCTCACAGCGGTCGGCGGCAATAATGACTTCAAAATTCTCAGCCGGGTAATTTTGTCGGTGCAAGGCTTCTAACAGGCGGGGAAGGTTTTCCGCTTCATTGTGGGCAGCAATAATAACGGAAAATTTAATCGGCGTATCCTCTCCGCTTAAAGGCTGCTGTTGTTGCACCTGTTTACACCCGCGCCATATCCACCCGATAAAATATACATACCCCAGGAACGCCAGCGAAAAAAGAAAAATCGTCATCAGGATTTATAGCTCCAGCTGTTTTTGTCCCGAAAATCTTCTCCCCAATTCAACTTGGTATGCAGTAAATTGAAGAAATTGCTGGTATCCGGTTTAACCAGGTGGGCGGTAAAGGGCGCTGTTTCTATGGTCAATTGGGTTCGAGATGCACAATGGCGGATATCCTGCCCGTCTGCAGCGATGATGAAATCCCGGTGTTCGGTATAGGTGGTAGCGGTAATCTTCATATCCGCCGGAACAATGACCGGGCGATTGGTGAGCGAGTGCGGGCATATCGGATTAATGATTAGCACGTTTGTTGAGGGCACCACAATCGGTCCCCCTGAGGACAGCGAATAAGCCGTGGAACCGGTGGGTGTTGAAAGGATCAACCCATCCGCTACCAGTGAGTTCAGAAAAGCATCATTTACCCGAATCAAAATTTGAATAACCCGGATGGAATTTCCTTTGTCAATCACAAATTCGTTCAGGGCATAAAGCGGTTTTGGGTCCCCTTCGATGATCCCTTTCAGAATCAGTCGCTCTTCAATCCGGTATTCCCCTTCCAGGATTTTGGTAAACGCTGAGGTGAAGTCGTCAAAATGGATGTCGGTCAGAAATCCCAATCCACCCACGTTAATGCCCAAAATGGGTGTCTGGTCTTCCCCAACCAGTTGCACGGTATGCAAAAATGTGCCGTCACCGCCAAATACCAGTAACATCTCACAATGTTTGGATAACTCATCATCCGGGAAAGAGGAAAAACCGGAGATATTAAAATTGGGGTTTTCGGTAATTCGCTTAGATAATATCAGGGGAACCTGCTGCTGCTTAAACCAGCTTAGCAAAGCAGGGAGTTTTTGCCAGAATAATTCTTTTTGGATGTTTGCAATGAGTCCGAAAGTCAAGGCGGGGCTCCTTTATGCTATTTGATGTTGACCATATCCAACAATCCTTTTGGAGTATAATACGATGTTGACGGTGGATAGTCAAGCCGCAAGCTACATAAACTTCCTACCAGTAGGTAAAGGAATGGCACATGGATTACGCAGATGACATGGAGTTTCACGAATTCTTTGTGGGAACGTGTCTCTTCAGGTAAAACAGCGTATTTATAAATGCCAGTATGTCAGAAAATCTGTGAAACGCCCCGTAATCCGTGTCCTCCGCGTTCGGTCACCCCAGGGAAGTGAAAGCCCGGAAAACCCCGCTTTGCCAGTTTGGGGATGACGTGGAGACTCATGGATTTTGCTCAGGCGAGTTATACGCTTGTGAATGCCCCTAATAAGCGATTCCGGTACAACCGACAGGGATGCCCCAAAAAAAGCTTGCCTTTGCAAACAAAGTTGTTTATACTGTGCAAAAATATTTTTAGTTTAACCTAAAAATTTATTTAGTGGGAAGCAAATGCAGAATGAAGCAATTGAAGATTATCTGAAAACCATCTACGAGATTCAACGGGCACGGGGGAAAGTGGCAACCACGGTACTGGCGAAGCGGTTAAAAATTGCCCCGGCATCGGTGACGGGGATGATCAAGCGGCTTTCCGAACTGAACCTGGTGACGTACGAGCCTTACCAGGGGGTGCAGTTAACCACTGCCGGGAAAAAGATAGCCCTGGAGGTTATCCGCCATCATCGGTTAATCGAGTTGTTTTTAGCGGAAGCGCTGGGCGTCCCCTGGGATCAGGTTCATGAAGAAGCGGAGAAGTGGGAGCATGTTCTCTCGGAAGACCTGGAGGATCGGATTGACAAAATGCTGGGATTCCCGACCCACGATCCCCATGGCGCCCCTATCCCGGATCGGGAGGGAAAAATGGCGCAGCGTTCCGAGGTTTGCCTGGCGGACCTGCTGCCGCCGCAATCGGCAACCATCGTGGAGGTTAATGATGATGATCCGGCGCTGCTCCGTTATTTGGGGGACATGGGGCTTTATCCGAAAGCGCAAATCCGGGTAACCGAGGTCGCACCCTTTGAAGGACCTGTGACAATCCGGGTGAATGATAGCGAATACATGTTGAGCAAGTTTGTCGCCCAGCAAATCTATGTCGCCGATGTTTCCGAGGTGTAACAACAACACGGAAGGGATTTAACAGGAGATAGAAAAAATGGCAAATCCGTTAGTTGCCTTAATAATCGGCGGGACAATTGTGGCGATCTTCTTTTTGCTGTTTCGCCCCCGCCGGGGACTTTACTGGAAATGGCAGCGGGTGCGTCATAACACCGAACGGGTATTGATTGAAGACGCCCTGAAGCATTTGTATGATTGTGAATACAAGAAAATCCCCTGCACGTTGCAGAGTTTGTCCGGGGCGCTGTCTATTAGTGGCGAGAAAGCTGCCCGGTTGATGCACCGCCTGGAGGTGATGGGGCTGGCGAAAAGCCAGGGGAATCGGTTGGAACTCACCGACCCGGGACGGTCTTATGCCCTTAAAATCATTCGATTGCACCGCTTGTGGGAAAGATACCTGGCAGATGAAACCGGGGTGCCGGAGCAGGAATGGCATGCCCAGGCAGAAGCACAGGAGCATTTCCTCACCGAGAGTGAGGGAGAAGCATTAGCTGCCCAGATGGGTAATCCCCGGTATGATCCCCACGGCGATCCCATTCCCACCGAATCGGGAGAGATTCCGCCCCACCGGGGGATTCCTTTACAGGATTTACCCAGGGGGGAAATCGCCGAGATTGTACACATTGAAGACGAACCGGAAGCAGTTTACGCCCAGTTGATTGCCCAGGGGCTTCATCCGGGAATGAACGTGCAAGTGGTGGACGCTGCTCCGGAGCGAATTCACCTGATTGCCGATGGCGATGAAGAGGTTTACCTGGCGCCTATTGTGGCAGCCAACGTCACGGTGGTTCCCCTAACCGAGGCAAAACCGGAAGGGGAGCCGGGCGGCGTTCCGTTAACCCAACTGCAGCCCGGGGAGTGGGGGAAAGTGGTTTGGATTTCCCGCGCCTGCCGGGGGATGCAGCGGCGTCGTTTGATGGACCTGGGAATTCTGCCAGGCACCTTTATCTATGTGGAGATGAAAAGTGCTGCCGGCGACCCGGTGGCATATAACATCCGCGGCGCCACCATCGCCCTGCGCAAAGAACAAACCGATCAGATTTTCGTGGAACGGGTGAAAGAACCGGAAGGAGTGGTTGTATGAAATCGAATAAAACTATGGATGCTTGTGCCGGTTGCCCGGTGCACCATGCCGGCAACTTGATCAAGTTAGGAATCAATATGGAGGATGTGGACTTCCTGGTTGCCTTAGCCGGTAATCCCAATACCGGGAAGAGCACCATCTTTAATAATTTAACCGGGCTGCGGCAGCATACCGGCAACTGGCCCGGTAAAACGGTAACTCGCGCCGAGGGCGGATTTATCTTTAATCAACACCGTTACAAGGTGGTAGATTTACCGGGGACCTATTCCCTGCTATCCACCAGCACCGATGAGGAAATTGCCCGGGATTTTATCCTTTTCGGGAAACCGGACGTGACGGTGATTGTGGTGGATGCCACCCGGTTGGAGCGAAATTTGAACCTGGTGCTGCAAGTATTGGAAATTACCGACCGGGCGGTGGTATGCTTGAACTTAATGGATGAAGCCAAACGACACCGCCTGACGGTGAATGAACGCCTTCTCTCCAAAGAACTGGGCGTTCCGGTGGTACCCACGGCAGCACGCCAGGGGGAGGGGATGCAAGCCCTCCTTCAGGCAATTGATGAAGTAGCGACCGGCGAGTATGTGTGCAAACCTTACCGGGTGCATAGTGAATCCCGGGTGTTGAAGCACGCCCTGAACGAGTTAGTGGAGAAACTTCATCAGCAATTTCCCGATCTCCCCAACGCCCGCTGGGTTGCCCTGCGCCTGCTGGAAGGCGATCAGCATGTGATCGATGCCCTGCGGAACGGGGAGTTGCAAAGTTTAAGTGAACACCGGGTTGACGAAATGGCTGTCGCCGAATAGGAGGTTTCAATGAGTTCCGATAAGTTGAAAAGCAAGCAGTCAAATTCGATAGATGACATTCTCTCCACCGCCAGTGCCCTGCGCTGGGAGGTCGGGGAGAATTTGCATGAAACCCTGCTGGAGTCCATTTACCGGGATGCTTCCCGCATCGCCGCTAAAGTGGTTACCCGGGAAGATGAAGCCCCGCGCTGGGATTGGGACCGCACCCTGGATCGTCTGCTCACCAGCCGGATTACCGGTTTCCCCATCATGCTGCTGATTTTAGCAGTGGTTTTCTGGATTACGATTCAGGGCGCCAATGTGCCATCGGGCATGCTGGCAACATTGTTGATTGACGATCTCCATCCCCTGCTTAAGAGTCTGGCAGCCTCTATCGGCTTACCCTGGTGGCTGAACGGGGTGCTGATCGATGGCATGTACCTGTCTATGGCATGGGTGGTGAGTGTGATGCTCCCCCCCATGGCGATCTTTTTTCCGCTGTTCACATTGCTGGAAGATTTCGGATACCTGCCACGGGTGGCGTTTAATTTAGACCATTTGTTCAAAAAAGCCGGGGCACATGGCAAACAAGCCCTGTCCATGAGCATGGGCTATGGCTGTAATGCCGCCGGGGTGATTGCCACCCGAATTATCGACAGCCCCCGGGAACGGCTGATAGCCATCATCACCAACAATTTTGCCCTGTGTAACGGCCGCTGGCCCACCCAGATACTGATTGCCTCGTTGTTCATCGGCAGCCTGGCGCCGGCAGCCTTAGCCGGAATTGTCTCCGCAGCAGCAGTGGTTGGCATCACCTTTGTGGTGTCCTGGGGATTGTCACGCACCCTGCTGCAAGGAGAGCCGTCCACTTTCAGCCTGGAACTGCCCCCCTACCGCCCCCCCCGCATTTTGCGAACGCTCTATACGTCCTTAATTGACCGCACGATCTTTGTGTTGTGGCGGGCGGTGGTGTTTGCTCTGCCAGCCGGGGCAGTCATCTGGCTGCTGGCGAATATCCATATCGGGGGCGTTAGCATCGCTGAACACATCATTAATTGGCTCGATCCCTTCGGATTGCTGATTGGTTTAAACGGGGTGATTCTGTTAGCTTACATCATTGCCATTCCGGCAAATGAAATTGTCATCCCCACCATCCTGATGCTTACCGTGCTCAGCGCCGGGCTGGGCGGCTACGGAAGCGGTGCCGGGGTATTATTTGAATTAAACGACCAATCCGCTTATATGACCATTTTCAATGCCGGGGGATGGACGCTGTTAACCGCCGTTAACCTGATGTTGTTCAGCCTGGTGCACAATCCCTGCTCCACGACCATCTATACCATTTATAAAGAAACCGGCAGCCTTAAATGGACGGCTGTCTCCACTCTGCTCCCGGTGGTAATGGGCATAATGATTTGTTTCTTTGTCGCCCAATTGTGGCGGTTGTTTGGCGGGTAAGCGATGCCGGGGAGCGCCCTTTTCCTGAGGCATGAAAGAAAGGGTAAGGAAAGTGGCTCCGACTGTTGAGGGAAACCCTGCTTGTTCTTTGGAGAGATTCACAATTGGAAAGGCATCTCCATGCAATACATCTACCTTCACGGCTTTTTATCCGATAGCAATTCGATAAAAGGCACTTATCTTCGGAAGCAATTTGCTCAAATGGGCCTCACTCTTCTCACACCCGATTTGAATGTCGGCGATTTTCAGGATCTGACCCTTACCAGGGAGCTTGGCGTTATCGATAAATTGATTGCTTCCTCCGATGAAGAGACCACTCTGCTGGGTTCCAGTTTGGGCGGATACCTGGCAGTTCTGTATGCCCAATCCCACCCCCTGGTAACCCGGCTGGTATTAATTGCCCCGGCTTTCCGCTTTGCCACCCGCATCCTGGAACAGATGGAACCGTTCATTGTGAAGCAGTGGGAAAAACTGGGCGTTCTGGAAATAGCGGATGAGATGGGCGAAAATCCTCGTCTGTTGCATTACAGCATCGTGAAAGATGCCCTCTCATACGATGCGATTCCCCTGAATCGTGAAATTCCCACTTTTATCTTTCATGGCTTGTATGATGACATCGTTTCCTATTCCGCCAGCATTGAATACCTGGAAAGCAATCCCCTGGCGCAATTGCTTATCCTTCCCTCAGACCATACGTTAATCGATAACCTGGAAACCATCTGGCGACATACCCGGGCTTTTTTGGAATTGTGAAAGATGCAGGGAAAAAGGTAAAAAACGTCGGTTCGATATAAGGAAGATAGAACGCGGATGGACCTGGATTTTCGCAGTTTTTTAATAGGAAGACCAATCATCCGTGTCAATCGGCGTTATCTGTTTCATCTGGGTTCGATTTCAAGTTACGTTGGATTTAGGTTACCGGTATAATTCATCCCAACGTGATCCTGTCTCCACGGAGCCACGTTTGCCAATGACAAGGTCACTCCCGAGGGGAGGGGTGGGGATGGGTGAGGTTCGTTGCAGATGATTACGGCAATACGCGGAAAAATACCGGTCATAGGCTCCTCAGGAGAATCTCCTACCATAGAAGCATGGCGAATATAAGATTCAGGCATTCCGACGGTCTAACGAAAGTTGACTATCGGAACCCGGAATGACACAAACGGGCATATCGTTGAATAGTTACTTCAGGGTGTAAACGTAAATGGTAAAAGGAGATGAAATATGTTGGATGGCGATTGACCGCGAAGAACGGATTCATCTCTCCCACCCCCGATCCCCAAACCCCATCTTCCCCAAAATCTTTGATTTTCCCGTTGGAATTTATTCTTTTTTTCATAATATAATAAGAGTCCGGTTAAGATGACTTTTATGGCTGAGTAATTAAAAGGAAGGGCTTATAATGAAATTATTTTTCCGCAGCATCGTAACGGTGGTTATGTTTTTCGTTCTGGTAATTCCGTTTGTGTTGGGAGCGCAGGAAGGCAAGCGGATGATTACCCTGGATGATGTGACATCGTATCATTTTTTTAGCAAGCTTCCCCGGGGCGTAAAGTGGCTGCCCAACGGAAAGGAATTTTCTTACCTGAAGATGAACCGGGAAACCCACAGCACGGAATTCCGTCTCTACAATGCCAAAAAGAACCGCGAGAAGGTTTTGCTCACGTCATCAGATTTAACCTACGTTGGTGAGGAGGGTGATACCATTACCGTGGGAATGTGGCGTTACCAGTGGCTGCCGGATGAAAGCGGGCTTATCCTGGTAGACAAGGGCGATGTGTGGTATTATTCCCTTGCCCAAAAACATCTCAAACGCTTAACCGACACCGAAGCAGCCGAAGAAATGGTGGATGTCTCCCCGGATGGGAAATATATCTCTTATGTTCGGAAGAATGACCTCTATGTAATGACAATCTCCGGTGGTAAGGAAACCCAACTGACCAACGACGGTAGTGATGTGATTTTAAACGGGAAGCTGGATTGGGTTTACCAGGAAGAACTGGTGGGGCGGGGCAATTACCGTGGTTATTTCTGGTCGCCCAATTCGGACCGGATTGCCTATCTGCGGTTTGACCAATCCCCGGTGCCGGAATACCCCCTGGTGGATTGGGCACCATACCATCCGGAGGTGGAAATGATGCACTACCCCAAAGCCGGGGATCCCAATGCCGTGGTAAAATTAGGGGTGGTAACCGTTGAGCACCCGGAAACCGTGTGGATGGATACCGGTGAAAACACCGATGTGTATTTCCCGCGTGTTTTTTGGACGCCTTCCGGCAAACAGGTTGCCTTCATGCGTTTAGACCGATATCAGCAGAAACTGGATTTTCTGTTTGCCGACCCCGCCTCCGGCAAAACGCATCTTGTCCTCCACGAGGAAGACCCTTACTGGATTAACATTGATGACTTTGTGTATTTTTTTAAAAAGAAGAAATGGTTTTTGTGGGGTTCGGAGCGAAGCGGATATAACCATCTTTACTTGTATGATTACCAGGGGAAACAGGTACGTCAACTAACTTCCGGCGATTGGCAGGTGACCCAACTCGACGGCGAGGATGAAACAGACGGCTGGATATATTTTACGGCCACAAAGAAAAGTATTCTGGAGCGGCAGTTGTACCGGGTGAAAACCAATGGACGGGGCTTAACACAGATTACGGAGGCAGAAGGAACCCATACCATCCGCATGGCGCCAAAAGGAAAATTTTACCTGGATTATTTCAGTACTCCAACCATTCCGATGGAAGTGAGCCTTCATCGCAATAATGGAAAGCGGTTGTCTTATCTGCTGGAAGATAAGAAAGGGCTCCATGAATACCATATCAATGACCCCGAATACTTTACCTTTACCGGGGATAATGGGATTGAATATTATGCCACCATGATCAAACCGCTGAATTTTGATCCGAAGAAGAAATACCCGGTGCTGATATATGTCTATGGTGGTCCCCATGCTCAGGTGGTCCGGAAAGGCTTTAGCGGGCATACCCTCTGGCACCAGATGCTGGCAGAGCAGGGATATTTGATTTTCAGCATGGACAACCGGGGCGCTTTCGGCAGGGGGCATGGCTGGGAAACGCCCATTTACCAGCAGATGGGAAAACTGGAACTGGAAGACCAACTGCGTGGGGTGGCATACCTGAAGTCGTTGCCTTATGTGGATGACAATCGCATCGGAATATGGGGCTGGAGTTACGGCGGCTATATGACGCTCTATGCTCTGACCCACTCCGATGTGTTTCGCACTGGCATTTCGGTGGCACCCGTCACCCATTGGCGATTTTATGATACCATCTATACGGAACGGTACATGGGGTTGCCGCAAGAAAATGAAGCCGGGTACCAGGAGAGTGCGCCTTTGAATAGGGCAGACAGCCTGTCCGGGCAATTGTTATTAATACATGGCACCGGGGATGACAATGTGCACATGCAGAATTCCATCCAAATGGTTGATAAACTGGTTGATGCCGGGAAACAGTTTCAAGTGATGTTTTATCCCAAGCAGCGCCATGGCATCAGCAGTAGTGCCGATCGCCAGCACCTTTACCGGTTGATGAAAGATTTTCTGGATACGCATTTAAAAGGAGAGTAAACCAACAGCAGCAGGAGCGATCCCCAATGACCGCCCTATCCATTTTTTATTGTTTGAGAAGTTCTTCGATAACCGAAATTAATTCATCCCGTTTAAACGGTTTTCGCAAGGAATGCTTTGCCCCGATCTTTTGAGCCAGTTTCAGAAAGTTATCGGCTCCCATGTGTTGTCCGCCACCGGAAATGGCAATAATTTTGACATCCGGAAAATCGCGCTTTAATTCCATAATTGTCTCAATCCCCTCTTTTTCCGGCATCAGCAGATCGGTGATGACCACATCAAATGGTTCCTTACGGAATACCTTTACGCCTACCGCACCATCCGCAACTTCTGTTATCTCATACC
>CAYYGL010000170.1:2741-10677 GCA_964471235.1 uncultured Calditrichaceae bacterium | reverse complement strand
AGGTTTGCTGAAATATGACCGGGAACGAGAATCATGGCGATTGTTCTCTCGACAGGATGGGTTACCGGATGAGCGCTGCCATGAATTGATGCTCGACGGCGATTACATCTGGATAGTCACCGAAAGCGGCATTACCCAGTTTTTCTGGAACAGCCCCGATCGGATAGACTGACCGACTTCATGATAATTCCGTTATCCCTGCAAAATCACCCCTGTAACCTTTCGATTTCCACTGCATCTATTTACTATTGAATGATAAACGTTAACACAACTAAAATTTTGAGGAGAAACGTCTTATGATGAAGCAATCCGTAAGGTATATACGTCGTTTGGGTGTGATGGTATTTGTGATATTGGGGTTGTTCAGTTGTGAGAAGAGCAATGGTCAAAGCAATGAGTTTACCAATATAGATGTCAAAGAAGCATATAAAATGATTTCCGAAGACAGTTCCATTGTGCTTATTGATGTGCGCACACCCGGGGAATATAATGGTCCGTTAGGCCATATAAAGGGCGCCGAATTGAAGCCGGTTCAACAAATAGAACAATGGTCATCTCAGCTCGATTCGGTAAAAGACAAAAAGATTCTTTTGGTTTGTCATAGTGGAAATCGCAGCGGCTTTGCATCCCGTTATTTGCAGAAAAAAGGATTTGCCCATATCTATAATATAATGGGCGGGATGCTTGCCTGGAATCGTGCCGGGCTGCCGGTCGAAAAAGAAGCTGCTGGGGAGAAGAAGTGAAACGTTTCTGGAAACGAGTGGCAATTTTTGGCGGCATCGGCGCAGGATTGGGCTTTGCCTACTATTATTTTGTCGGATGTTACAGCGGCACCTGCCCGATCAGCAGCAATCCCTACATCAGCACCCTTTACGGCTTTGTAATGGGTGCTGTGCTTGCCTGGGGTGGGGGTAATGATAAAAAGAAAAAGGATTGATTTTCGGTTCGAAGGGACTCTCTATCATATTCATTTTTATTAACCCCTTCTTACTTCAGAATCCGGTCACTGCTATGGTTAATCCCTGGAACTTTGTGCCATGCAATGGGTGATAGTTGTTGAACTGATCTTTCTTCAGGTAATATCGACTCCAATGGTATTGAATTTTAAAGTGTTCCCGGATAAAAACGAGTTCGGAAGCTTTGGTTTTGGGGGTTAAAAGCTTTAGCAAGCCATCGGATGTAATGCTGAATCCCCAGGTTCGAGGAGGACCGTAGTCCGGGGAAGCGTATCCTGGTCCGTTGAACTGTCCCCACCGAAACGACAACGCCTCCAACAACTGAATCTGGAATCCAAAGTGCACATTTACTTTCTCATCATGCTTAAGAAGTATGATGTTCCGGTAAGGGTTAATCTCTCCCCATAAACCGCCTTTATATTCCTGGCTGGCACGATCAATTAATAAATCCTCGGCTTCGGCAGTCCAATCGATCACTATTCCCCAGAGGAGCGTATTGCTTGCCCGCACTGGTATTCCCATGGATAGGGCATATCCTAATTTGGCGGTGCGGGGGATGGGATCTTCTGTGTTGAAGTTCGTATATTGCACCTTATCCCCAATATTGGTTTTGGCATACCCGATAGAAAAATTAACAAAGGTTCGTGTTGGTGGAGAAAGGGGCGAAAGGGGAGGGCGGATGGTATGCGCTACCGGATAAATGGGAATTGTCACCAGAACGCCAAAATCTAACGCATTTACTTTAGCTTCATTGAGTTGATCTTTCGTTACATTGACCCCCGAAACCAGTGAGGAGTTTACAGTTTTATAGGTCAAACCTGCATTTATGTTAAAGAAATAATTGATACTTGTACCGAAAGAAAAAGCATCAAAGTACTCGCGCGATTCAACACTTTCGATTTTATTATTGTTATCATCAATGATTAGACTCGTGCCATAATTGATTCCCCCGTGTAAATATCCCACTCCGAAACTAAATGGTAAATCTGGTGAGAGATTTTGAAAATTATATCCTCCGGTTAACGTCCAGGCAGAATAGTATAAATTACTGAGTTTGAATCCTGCCAACCAATCAGTATTGCCCGGGTAAAATTGATAAGAAGCATTGAGTGCGCGGCTCATGTAGCCTAATTGTGCAGGATTATTGTAGAATGCTGAAGGATCCATGCTTGGCAGGGCAGTCCCGGCCACACCCATCCCATTAACAACCGGTGAAGGCGATATTTTTAAAAACAGCATAGTAGTCTCCCCCTGGGCATTACCGGGAATAGGGATTACAAACAGGTAGATAAAAATGGCGCTAAATAAAGTGGCAGTGAGTTTATTCATGGTAAATCTCTCCGTAGAGATAAAAACTTATCAAACAATCTTACTCATCACTTCAATTTTTATCAAGCGAAAAATAAACTTTGACTCAACTTACTTCTTAGGTTGACTAATTCAACCCTTGTTTCACATCCCTAAATTTTGTAAAATTCACGCTTTCTAATCCGGGTAATCAGTTTCAGGAGGTTGATCTATTATGAACAACGAAGACGTGACAAAGAATGTGAGCGGGGCAGATGAGGGAGGGAAAACCCCGCCTGCGAATTTTATTCGCAACATCATTGATGAAGATTTAAAAAGCGGCAGGTTTACCAGGGTGCATACCCGTTTCCCACCGGAGCCCAACGGCTATCTGCACATCGGTCACGCCAAATCGATCTGCCTGAATTTCGGGCTGGCGGAAGCCTACAATGGCTTGTGTAACCTGCGCTTTGATGATACCAATCCGGTCAAGGAAGAAGCGGAATATGTGGATTCGATAATCCGGGATGTCAAATGGCTGGGTTTTGACTGGGAAGATCGTCTTTATTACGCTTCGGATTATTTTCACCAACTATATGAATGGGCGGTGCAGTTGATAAAAGACGGTAAGGCCTATGTGGATGATTTATCCGCCGAGGAGATTCGGGAATACCGCGGCACTCTCACCGAACCCGGCAGGGAAAGTCCCTACCGCAATCGCACCGTGGAAGAAAATCTGGAGTTATTCGAACGGATGCGTCAGGGCGAATTTAAAGACGGCGAAAAAGTGTTGCGTGCTAAAATTGATATGGCATCGCCCAATATCAATTTGCGTGACCCGGTGATGTACCGGATTCTCCGTGCCACGCACCACCGCACCGGGGATACCTGGTGCATCTATCCCACTTACGACTGGGCGCACGGGCAGTCCGATTCCATTGAAGGCATCACTCATTCGATTTGCACCCTGGAGTTTGAGGATCATCGCCCCCTGTATGATTGGTTTCTGGAGCAATTAGGCGTTCACCATCCCCGGCAAATTGAATTTGCCCGACTGAATCTCAGTTACACGGTGATGAGCAAACGGAAGCTGCAAGAGTTGGTAAAGGGCGGGTATGTGAACGGCTGGGATGATCCCCGGATGCCTACCATTGCCGGACTGCGGCGCCGTGGATATACCCCGGAATCCATCCGTGATTTTTGTGAACGGATTGGTGTAACTAAATCCGATAACATGGTGGATATTGCCCTGTTAGAGCACTGCCTGCGAGAAGATTTAAACCTACGCGCCCCGCGGGTGATGGCGGTGCTGCGACCGCTCCGGGTGGTGATTGAAAATTATCCGGAAGACCTGGTGGAAGAAATGGAAGCGGTGAACAACCCGGAGGACCCGGAGATGGGCAAACGGAAAGTCCCGTTTTCCCGGGTAGTGTATATCGAACAGAGCGATTTTATGGAAAACCCGCCCAAAAAGTTTTTCCGCCTGGCGCCCGGCAAGGAAGTGCGCCTGATGCATGCCTATTACATCACCTGTACCGATGTGGTGAAAGACGAAGCCACCGGTGAGATTGTGGAGTTGCGCTGTACTTATGATCCGGAAACCCGGGGCGGCTGGTCCAAAGACGGGCGCAAAGTAAAGGGAACGCTTCACTGGGTATCGGCCGCCCATGCCATTGACGCCGAAGTGCGGCTTTATGAACACCTGTTCACCAAAGCCAACCCGGATGATCCCCGCGATGAGACGGATTTTAAAGAATACCTCAATCCCAACTCATTACAGGTGTTAACCGGTTGCAAACTGGAGCCGTCCCTGGCAAATGCTCAGCCGGCCAACCGATACCAGTTCCTGCGGAACGGGTATTTTGTAGTGGATTCAGTGGATTCCAAACCGGGGAAACCGGTTTTTAATCGCACGGTCTCCTTAAAAGATACCTGGGCAAAGCTGCAAAAAAAGAGCGGGTGAGAGAAGGATGGGAAAAAGGTAAACGGGTAAGGATAAAAGAGTGAAGCGAGAATGGATGGGGTAAGGAGATTAGGGAAAGATATAAATTGGAGCCTGCCTGCTTAGCGGAGATTTGTTTATCTGAATGATTCTGAATTTGCAACCTTGTTAGTGGTGTTCTCCTTAACGATGCATTTAACCTCTACTCGTAACAGGATTGTGTGGAACATTTAATCGACCAGTTTGTTGTATTTGCCCGGAACAACCCGGATATGGCATATATTCTGTTGTTCCTGAGCGCCGTTGTCGAAAACCTGTTTCCTCCTATCCCGGGGGATACAGTCACCTTGATTGGCGCCTATTTTGTTGGCAGGGGGCACCTGTCATTTGCCGGGGTACTTATCAGCACCACTTTAGGCAGTGTGGTCGGTTTTATGATATTGTTCTGGATTGCTTACAAACTGGAAAAATCTTTTTTCGAATCCGGCAAATTCAAATGGGTGAAACAGTCGCAATTAGACCGGGTGGAATCCCTGTTTCACAAGTTCGGTTATTGGATTATTGCCGCCAATCGGTTCTTATCCGGGATTCGCTCGGTGATTTCCATCTCCGCCGGTATGGCAAAGTTGAATTTTGTTATGGTGACCGGTTTAGCCACCCTGAGCGCTTTGATATGGAACGGGATCATTATTTACGCCGGAGCGTTCATCGGGAAAAGCTGGCAGGAGATTCAGGAATACATCAATTTGTATAATAAAATCATTTTCTCCGTATTGATAACTGCCGGAATCATTGCATTGATTTATTACTTCTTGTTTAAACGGAAGAAAAGGGGGGATGAGGTATAGGTATTCGGAAAATTGGTTATTGGGGGGTGGATAGGGGAATTGGGTAATTGAGTAATTTGGTAAGTGACGAGTAACGAATGATGAGTGAAACGTGAATCGTAAAAGGGTTACCAATCACCATTCACCACTCACCCCATCTACCATTGAAGCCTATTAAAGGAGAATAAAAAAATGAATGAAGAAATACGTACCCGTTTTGCACCCAGCCCGACCGGATATTTGCATGTGGGCGGATTGCGGACGGCGTTATACAATTACCTGTTTGCCCGCCACCACCGGGGAAAATTTATCCTGCGCATCGAAGATACAGACCAGACCCGCTATGTGGAAGGGGCAACGGAAAAATTGATCGAGAGCCTTAAATGGGCAGGATTAACTTATGATGAAGGTCCCGATGCCGGAGGCGATTACGGACCTTATGTTCAATCGCAACGACTCCGGCTCTACCGGGAACATGCGGAACGATTATTGGAAAGCGGGGATGCCTATTATTGTTTTTGTACCCCGGAACGGTTGGAAAAAATGCGCGAAGAGCAAATAGCCGCCGGGCAGCAGCCGATGTACGATGGTACCTGTCGTCGCCTCAGACCGTCGGAGGTGCAGGAAAAAATAGCTGCCGGAATCCCTCATGTAATTCGCTTAAAAATGCCCCGGGAGGGGGAAACGGTGGTGGAAGACCTGGTGCGGGGGACAGTACGGTTTCAGAACGAACTGGTTGACGATCAGATTCTGGTGAAATCGGATGGATACCCGACATACCATTTAGCCAACGTGGTGGATGACCATCTGATGAAGATTAGTCATGTCATCCGGGGTGAAGAGTGGTTGCAGAGTGTTCCCAAGCATTTGCAGCTTTATAAAGCATTTAGTTGGGAGCCGCCGCAGATGGCGCACATTCCCCTGCTGTTAAATCCCGACCGCAGTAAACTTAGCAAACGGCAGGGAGATGTATCGGTAGAAGATTATCGGGAGAAAGGATATCTGCCGCAAGCGTTGATCAATTTTGTGGCATTGTTAGGCTGGAATCCCGGAACGAACCAGGAATTTTTTACATTGGAGGAGTTGGTCGAAGCATTTTCCATCGAGCGGGTGCACAAAGCCGGTGCGGTGTTTGATATTACAAAATTAAACTGGATGAACGGGCACTATATACGGCAGTTGCCGGAAGATGAGTTGGTTGCATTTCTAACCCCCTTTCTACAGGAAGCCGGGGCGGATGTTTCCGATGCGGAAAAGACCCGGAAAATTATCCTGGCGGTTTATAAAAAGATTGAACGCGGGGTGGATATCTATCCTGCTGCCGAAGTTTTTTATAAAGATGAACTGGAAATTGTCGAAAAGGAAGCGTTAGACATTCTCAGAAAAGAAACATCAAGGGTCGTGTTGTCAAGTTTTCTAAAAAAGATTGAGCCATTGTCCGAATTAACGATGGACAGCTTTAAATTATTAATGAAAGAAGTTCAGACGGAGACCGGAATTAAGGGACCCGATTTATGGAAGCCGGTTCGGATAGCTCTTACGGGTATGATTTCAGGCCCGGAACTTCCGGCGGTTATTGAGATATTTGGAGTTAAAAAAGTTAAGAATTTTGTAAAGCAGGCGCTGGAGAAATTTTGTTGATAGAAAGGTTACCATTTTTTAATGGGGATGAAAAAAGTTAAAATTGTTGGGGGCACTAAATTAATTTTGTAATATAGGCGTTTTAAAAATCTAATTTATTTGTTTGTAATGGTAAGGAGATTTAGCATGGTTAAGGTAAGCCCGAGAACGAAAAAGACGTCGTTTCAAATCACATTACCCGAGGCAGAAAGTGTGGCATTAGTGGGGGATTTTAATGGTTGGAGCGATACTGCTACCCCGATGAAGAAGAATAAGGCGGGGGTGTGGAAAGTGGACCTGGCACTGGAAGAAGGGGAATATCAGTTTCGTTACCTGGTAAATCAAAACGAATGGTACAATGATGAGGATGTACCGGTAGTGCCCAATATTTTTGGTTCGGAAAATTCAGTGGTGAAGGTGACTTTCCCGGCGCCAAAGACCCGAAAAAGCCCCAGGAAGAGCGCTGCAAAGAAATCCACTGCGAAAAAGAAGTAAGTGGTGAACGGTTTACAACAAAATGTTCTGCAAACCGATTCCTGGGTCAACAAGGAGTTGCTGTTCTCCTTCTTGTGAGAAAGCGAAAAAAATCAAAATTTCTATTGACACAGCCTTAAGTGGGATATAAATTTTCGCCCGTTTCGGGAACGAAATTTATTCTCAGGCGATTAACAAACAGAATCCGGAGTAGGGCGGCACGGGTGGCTGTTATCCCGCCGGGGCGGGATGGGGGTTCAAGTAAGCGATTAATTTTAGTATGAAGTTTGTTTGATCAAAGATTCCGGAGTAGCTCAATGGTAGAGCGGGTGGCTGTTAACCACTAGGTTGGGGGTTCAAGTCCCTCCTCCGGAGCAAAAAGCCTCACAATTTGTGAGGCTTTTGTATTTATGCGCTGGAACATCATGGAACCCTATTACCTTTACATCCTTTATTCCTCATCAATAGACAGGTATTATGTGGGCACTTCTCATGACCCGCACATGCGGGTAAAATACCACAACAGCTTTCCCCGGGGGTATACTCGTCGCGGCAGACCGTGGAAGCTGGTGTATATTAAAGAATTTGCTTCCAGGTCGATAGCCCGGAAATGGGAGGAATGGCTGAAGCAACAAAAGAACCGTGTGTTGATTGAAAAGATTGTTCGTGGGGAGTTCGATTGGGAATTATAGAGCGGGTGGCTGTTATCCCGCCGGGGCGGGATGGGGGTTTTCCGAAGGAACCGCTTCGCGGCAAGTCCCTCCTCCGGAGCAAGAAGCCTCACAATTTGTGAGGCTTTTGTATTTATGCGCTGGAACATCATGGAACCC
>CAYYGL010000170.1:0-2641 GCA_964471235.1 uncultured Calditrichaceae bacterium | reverse complement strand
ACCGTGGAAGCTGGTGTATATTAAAGAATTTGCTTCCAGGTCGATAGCCCGGAAAAGGGAGGAATGGCTGAAGCAACAAAAAAACCGTGTGTTGATTGAAAAGATTGTTCGGGGGGAGTTCGATTGGGATTTATAGAGCGGGTGGCTGCTTACCCATTGGGGGGATATCCCATAGACTAATGTTATAAAGTAAGGATCGAGAAGCCTAACCTGTGTCACGTACTTCTTTTAAGCGTTTTTCAGCGTAATATTCCTCCGGGATATATTGAGAGACTCTCAGTTTGAATTCATTAAGGTTTCTGTGACTTAGATATCTGTGGTGTTGCAATACGCCAATGATGATCGCCGGGTGAATCTGTAGTTCTTCGGAGCACGCTTTTACTCGCACTCTTGAAATATAGTGCTTATAATCTTCGAAGTAGGTTAGGATGTTTTCTACCTTAAGCCACTTAGAAGCTAATTTGTCTGCTTCTTTTTCCTCATTACTATTAATTTGATCCAAACGATCAATAAAAATACTCTTACGGTTCTTCAGGTGAAGCAGTACATGCGCCAACTCATGAGCAATGGTAAACCAGAAATTATCAATACGATCATATCGCTGGGTATACACAATCACTGGATTCTTTTCCATAAAGAATGCTGAGCCATCGGAATAGGTTTTTGGTAAATGACTAAGCACAAAAAACTTTGTTCCTGTTTTTTCCAACTCTTTAAGGAAGTGCTTTACCCCATTTTCCCGAAACGTAAACTCACAAATATGGTCAGCTAAGTTACTCAACAATTGTCGGTTATATTCGGGGACTGTATACAACCGTGAACATTTCTGAGCCATTTTAAACCACGTCAAAGCATAATACTTGTCAAATTGTTGGTATGCCAGGGAGCGGCGAAAATTAGGTAACAGCTTTTTATCAATAAAAGAGAAATCCAACTGCTCAATTTCCCAAAATGATTTGATTTCACCAACCACGTAATTGATGTTTTTCAGATCACAGGAAAGCCAGCCCTTTTTGCACATCTCTCGCAAAGGCATATATTTGAATATTTGAGCTCTCAGGCCGGTATCCTTTTCCGCTGCTGTTTCTTCTTCCTGACGTAAACGGTAATTATTGTCCAAATTCAGCCAATACTGGGGAGATTGCCCAAATGCTTTACT
The DNA here is from genome assembly GCA_964471235.1 of uncultured Calditrichaceae bacterium. Classification (GTDB taxonomy): domain Bacteria; phylum Calditrichota; class Calditrichia; order RBG-13-44-9; family J075; genus CAYYGL01. Next base: position 1,482 of record CAYYGL010000170.1, on the reverse strand, counting down.
TAATCGACGTGCTACATCCAATGTAATGGGCTGTTTGTTCTTAATTAGTTTATTTATCGATTGTAACGACAGTCCCAGTATTGTTGCCAGGTCTTCTTGAGTCCACCCGCGGTACTCTAATTCTTCTTTAATAAATTCACCGGGGCCAATATTCATAAATGGTTTTATTTTGTTAACCATAATTAATCACCATAGTGTTTTGATAGTTTTAGGATAAACACCTTTCCAACGGTTTTGTCGACATTCAGCCATTCAATTTCAAACTCCAGACGATATTGCTTGTCTATCCGGAGTGAGTAGAGATTCTCATATCCCTGGAGCTTTTCGAAATTTAAAGAGGGTGTTTTCCTGGCAGATATTTTAATAATGTTTGACTTGTTCACGATATTACGTCTGTCTCGTGATGAAAAGATGCGGGTGTTAATAATCGAAGAATTGAATGGGATGGGTTCTCATCATCCCGGGACAGTTATCCGTAATCTGATTTTAAACTCCTGTTTAATCTTTCAATCCTGTACATATCAATAACTTACAATCCTACATAGTTGGTGGGTAAACAACCAAAGTGTGACAAGAGCTTGCATAAAGAGAATTGTGTAAGTACCGGTAGGCGCCCCGATATAACGGAATGTAAACAAAGGTTCTCCCGCCACTCACAACGTGCTTTCCCTGGTAATACCGTGGGCAAATGAGTTGTCACACCGTTGCAAGTGATAACATCGCCATGTTGTGGCGACATCTCCTCAAGGCGACACCCCTTAATCCCACCAACTTATATATATCCAAAATGAATCGGGATAGATTGAGAAGAGAAAAAAGTATGAGATTCGTTTGCTAAAAGTTTCTGCAACACCTTCTGTCAGAATCAGCAGGTATTAAAATGTCATATCTATTTCTTCCGAACGGAACAGTTGAACCTTTCTGATTCGGGACTTGCTTTTTTCATCTCACACCATAGCCCTTCGTAACTGCTTTTTCAATGCTTTTATCTCTTTGCGCACGGCCTTTAATTTTTTGTAATCCTTGGCTTCAATAGCGCTGTCCCGATCCTTCTTTAATTCCTTTATCTTTGCCTTAATGCTAGTTTTATCAATTCCTTTAGCAACGTGATGCTCATGGGTATCGATATCCAATGCTTTGCAGATTGCCTCCAGGAGATGCTCCTTGTTTAATTGGGTATACCCTTTAACGGCTTCATGCTCAATACCGGCTGCAATTTCCCGGAGATCCGCTACGGTCTTCTTCTTGAGTTCTTTATACGTATACTCCATACCGAAATTCCTCCTTTTTTAAATTTGCCGAATGTATTGATTGCGTAAAATTTACATATCCTTCGCGGAGAAATCAAAATAAATATCCAAACAAGATGCCTGTGGGCGCATGACAAATTGCATGTTAGAAGATTCCTCCAACGGAGCCACTTCGTTGCGGCATTCCTCCCGCCGCGGCGGGATACAGCCGGAATGACATAAAAACCAGCAC
>CAYYGL010000169.1:0-10693 GCA_964471235.1 uncultured Calditrichaceae bacterium | reverse complement strand
TGACCTCTGCTAATATTGTTTTTTTGCTAAATAATACTTGTTGCATTTTTAGGGTCTTTTTTTAATCTTTTTTCTTTACTCTTAGCTCTTAATACCCCACCAATTCCTTTATTTTCTCCGGCAGGCGGTCTTTGGGGAAATAGACGTGCTGTTCCAGGTAGGGGCTGAACGGCACCGGCGTATCCAAAGACGCCAGACGCATCACCGGGGCGTCTAAGTGTTCAAACGCTTCCTCGGCGATAACCGCGGCGATCTCGGCGCCAATGCCGCCGGTCAGGTTTGCTTCATGCAGTATCAGCACCCGGTTGGTTTTGGCTACCGAAGCAAGCACCGTCGGTTTATCCCAGGGTATCAGGGAACGTAAATCCACCACCTCAATGTCCACCCCTTCTTTGGCAAAGGTTTCCGCCACTTCCAGCGCCCAGTGCACTGCCAGCCCATAGGTGATGATGCTCATCTCCCTGCCGGGTCGCTTGACCTCCGCCTTGCCCAACTCGATGGTGTAAGGCTCCTCCGGCACCTCCCCCCGGATGCTGCGATACAGCGCTTTGTGCTCAAAATAGAGCACCGGGTTGGGATCATCGATAGCGGCAAGCAGCAAGCCTTTGGCGTCGTAAGGGGTTGCCGGGGCGACAATCTTTAATCCCGGCACATGGAAGAACCAGGCTTCCGGGTTCTGGGAATGAAAGGGACCACCGCTGACGCCGCCCCCGGAGGGCAGTCGCAGCGTTACGTTAAGGGGAGAACCCCAGCGGTAGTAGGTTTTGGCAAGATTGTTCACCACCTGGTTGAAGCCGCAGGAGATGAAATCGGCAAACTGCAATTCCACAATCGGTTTGAAACCCTCCAATGCCAATCCCATGGCGGCACCCACCGCACCGGATTCGATGATCGGGGTATTGCGCACCCGGGCTTTACCGAATTTTTCCAGCAATCCTTCCGTCACCTTAAACACGCCCCCGTATTCGGCAATATCCTGGCCCATGATCAACACCCGCTCATCCGCTGCCATTTTTTGCTCCAGGGCGTCGTGAATGGCATCCACATAACGACGCGTGGCGGTTTTGCCTTTCGGGGAGACGGAAGGGCTTACTGTCGGCGCAAACACATCTGCCAGTTCCTGCTCAACGGTGCCGGTGGGCAGCGGGGCATTCAGGGCGTCTTCCAGGGCAAGTTCAATTTGTTCGGACAGTTTTTCCTCAATTTCTCGTTGGAGCGCCTCAGTCAGAATCTCCTCTTCTTGAAGTACCTGTTCAAAGCGTAAAATCGGGTCTTTCCGTCCCCACTCTTCAAACAATTCTTTGGGCACGTATTTGGTGCCAGAAGCTTCCTCATGCCCGCGCATACGAAAGGTCATGGCTTCGATTAAAGTAGGTCCCCCGCCGCGGCGCGCCTTTTCCGCTGCGTACCGAATGGTCTCATGCACTTTCAGTACATCATTTCCATCAATTTGAATCCCTTCCATGCCGTAGCCGATGGCGCGGTCCGCCAGCTTCTCGCAGGCATATTGTTCATTCACCGGGGTCGAGAGTCCGTACCCATTGTTTTCGATCAAAAAAATCACCGGCAGTTTCCACACCGCGGCTAAATTCAAGGCTTCATGAAAATCCCCCTCGCTGGTGGCGCCGTCCCCGGTGAATGTTAGGGCAACCCGCTGCTCCTTCTTTAATTGGAATGCCACCCCAAAGCCATCCGCTACCGGCAGCATGGCACCCAGATGGGAAATCATCCCGATGATATGATACGCCGGCGCGCCAAAGTGAAAGGAGCGGTCTCGCCCTTTGGTGAACCCACCTTCCTTACCCATTAACTGACGAAACAGTTTTTTCAGTGGAATTCCCCGGGTGGTGAATACCCCCAGGTTTCGGTGCATGGGCAGAATCACATCGTCCGGATTCAGCGCATAGGTGGCTCCCACGCTAATCGCTTCCTGCCCGATGCCGGAGAACCATTTGGTAATTTTCCCCTGGCGCAGCAGCTTCAGCATCCGTTCTTCAATCATGCGCGGCAACCGGAGGGCTTTGTAAAGCCCCAGTAATTCCGAATGGGTCATTATCGTCTGTTTTTCTATATCAATTTGTGCCATCTCATCCTCATTGGTTCAAAAGGTGCAAAAATACACACGGAGTTTTCGGTTTGCAACCCCGGGGGAAAATGATGGGGGTTTCAACCGTTATTTTCGGTTTTTTCGGGGAGTAAACTTTGGCAGGCACTTATAAATTCAATCACTTACAGGAGAGCAACATACCGGTTTCATTTAATTAAGAGCAACTTGATCACCCGGGTGCGAAAGGCTTTTAGTTTGCAATAATAAATCCCGGACGGTAAATCCGATGCGTTGAATACAATGTCATGAAGCCCTTTTTCCTGGAACTCGTCACGCAACACCCTTACCTCCCTGCCCAGAACATCGTAGATTGTCACTGTTACCCGGTGCGGTGCAAGTATCTCGTACACGATTCTGGTTGTTGAATTAAAGGGATTGGGGAAATTTTGATATAAGACATCATCATCAACCGGCGGGAAAAATGGCTCCGGATCAAAATCCATATCCTTCGCGTCTTGCACATTCGCCCAGATGTCATAACCGGTGCCACCATTTTGAAAACTCGCATAACTGAAAAGTAATTCATTTTGATACATATCGCTGCTGTTGGCGTAGGTATTGGGATCCCAGTATTGGGATGCCCCTTCAAAACGATGTAGTAGAAAAGTTCTCAACAAGCGTCGGTTATCATTGATGAAAAAACCGTAAACATCCGGTAAATTCGTAAAAGTTGCAAAAACTTTGTGATTGAGAAATTTAACGACCTGAGTGTTACCCCGTGAACCGTAACTCACAAAAGAATTGGTAAGGGGTTTGGTGCTGTTCCCATAAAAACGCCGGATATGAAAGCGCTGCCCGTCAGCCCAGGCTATCACAAAATTGGCGCTGTCGGTTGAAGCATTTGAAAGAGTATAAACATTCTCTCCATTTTGGATATTCTCACCAAACGCCGGCGTGATGGCTATCCCGGCAGCATTATAAAATTGATAATAAATCTTATCGTCGGTTTGATTGTTCTGTAAGTGATGTTCAAGCCAGGTAATAAAGAGATTCCGGTTGGAATTAACAGAGAGGGCGAACGGCATCAGGGCGGTATTTTCCTGGTAAAAATTAAGAGGTTTCTCCTGGGAAATGGGAACTAAAGTTTTCTCAAACTCCTGAAGAAAACTATTCTCTAAACTCAAACCGCTGTTATACCAACATAGTAAAACCACGTCCTGCGCATCAATATTCACCGCCACCTTATAAGACTGGTGAGTTTCTTTCACTTGGGTGTTGGTTCCAATTTTTTCCCCCTGCGTACTAATCTTTTGCAAATAAACATTTGTCTCAAAGGAATTGTTCGAACCGGTGAATGCCACCAAAAAGGTGCCATCGGAAAAGGCGCATACCGCTTTACTTTTCAGGAACCATCTCTCGCCCCGGGCATCGTTGATTTGAAAATCATTTCCGACCGGATTCATATTCCGATCATACACCTGTCCAAACAGGTCATATCGACCGTGACGTTGGTCCTGCCACAGAATAATGGCTTCTCCCCGGTGATTAAAATACGTAAGGGGACTATATTGCCAGGAGCTGGCGAGATCATCGTTTACTTTTAAAAGAGCCCCCCACGGGGTAAAGTTCGTCTCATATTTCTGAAGACCAATATCCTGATCGGAGCGATGGTATTGCGTGAAGACGACGTGAAACTGATTTGCCACGATATTGGAAACATGGGAATAGGAGCCGATTAAAGTGTCGCCGGAAGCGGAAGTCAGTACCACCGGTTCACTGGTGAATTGCCCGTCAATGGTGATCTCCCGGCACATCAGGGGAATGCCGCCGGACCAGTTGATCAAAAAAAGGTTATTCCAATCGGATGCAGCGGAGGCAAGATACCAATTTGAATATACACTGCTGAAGACGGTGAACTGCCCGGTGACAAAACCGTTGTAAAAATCGTAAATTCGCCCGTGAACCCCATATCCCTGCCAGACGATTAAGAAACGGTTGCCGCCGGCAGCCGCCACCGAAGGGAAATAGTGATTGTTGAAATCGTTCATATCACTTACCATTACATTCTGCCCGATCTTTTGACCACTGGCAGCAATTTTTTGCAGGTAAATTTTAGAGAGGTTATTCGAATTTGCACTCCACACCACCACAAAATTGCCCTGCTCATCCACAGCCACCCGGTTCCCCCACCCGATGCTGGTGGCGCCGTTGCCATATACATCATTCACTACAAATGAGATGCCCACAGGGGTGTTAGCGGAGTCAAACATCCGGGCATAGGTGTTCCATCCGCCGCCTGTTACATCCTGTGACCACACTGCCAGGAAAGATCCGTTTTCACTCACCGCGATGGATGGTTCCATAGTGTTGAAAGCATACAGATCGTTGAGTTGAAAATTGCCGCCCACTTTGACACCCGCGCGGGTAAAGCGTTGGGCAAGAAGCCGGTCATGCCCCTGTGCCCAGGCGATGATAAAATCACCCTTTTGGTTAGAAGCAACGGCCGGGGCACTGTTCCAATAGTTGGGAAGTTCACTAACCAGGATATTCTCTCCCAGCGGTTCATCGTTCCCGTTAAAAAACTGGGCATAAATCTCTTTCTGCCCGTTGCGCAAATCCACCCAGGCAACAGCATAGGTTCCACTGCTGTCAACGGCAAGTGCAGGGTTTCCCTGTGTTGCTCCGTATTCTCCCTCAAGGCTATTGACCATAAAATCCGGCAGGATGTATGGCAGGCGTTCCAGGGTATCCGCTGCGGACTGATGTTGCTGCATAACCGCCGGATGATTTCCGGAATGGAATTCACGGGGGATGGTAAACATGACGTTATCCCGCTCCGCCACCTGGGAAAAGGAGGGTGAAAAAAAGTTTAATGAAAATGCAATCAAGAACAGAAGATATCGAATGGTAGAAGCGTTCATAATGCTCTCGCTTTGTTCATTTTGGAGCAGTTTACCTGATCTGCCGGGTCATTCCAGGGTCAATGCCATCTCTTTCCCATGATATCCCGAAGGGGCTCCGGGCAATGCGCCGGTCCGAAACGGTTAAAAATAAAACTGAATGCCCAATCCGAAATGGGTCACCACGTCGGAGGTTTTAAATTCTCTTCTCCTGCTTTCATCAAATGTATCCCCAACTGCCCGGTAGTCATAAGTAGCACTAATTTTGCTATATACCAGTCGAATCGCAGAAAACAACGTAAGGGAATGATTAAACGGATATTCCACCCCAAAACCGACATTGGCATGAAAAGGAGAATTCAATTTATCTAAAAATTCCGAGCGATTATCATCGATAGACACGTCGGGCGGCTCTTCCTGGAAGAGAATTGCAAAAGTATCGGTTGCCGAGGTGATTTTTTTTCCGAAACCGCCAAAAAAGTAAGGGCTTATCCGGTGACTTAAGAGTTTTCGCAGGTAAAATTTAAGACCAATATTAAAATCAAAAATTTTCAAATCACTTTTGGTAAAGGTTCCGGTATCTTCATTATTTCCGGGAGGGTCAAAGCGTCTGTGTCGTTCAACTTTATCACTGGTATTTGAAAGAGTGTAGCCGATATCTAAGGTTATCCGCAGTCTGGAAAAAGCCCGATAACTAAATTGTCCTTCCATCATGGTTATATTGGTAGAGACGGGGATGATATCTATATACGACGGATCATAAGGAGTGTTATGCAACCGGAATTGTTTACCGGAAAAAAAGGGGATATAAAAAATTCCGAAGGACCAGCGATGTTGACCGGGTGATTTCATCAGAGGCTTGTGAAGCAGCCGGGGTTGCACCTTCCGTACCGGGGAAGGAACGACTTTTTTATCCGAACCGCTCCGCTGCCGTATATACTGCTGAACGGTATCCGGTTCAACCGTGAATCCCTCGTTGTCCCGGTACACTACCCCGAACTCGCTAATGATTAATTTATGTATCCCTGCCAGACCGATTTCTGTGATCTGGTTATCTCCGTAACGAAACTCCACCCGGTGTTTATTAAGTCTGGAAACCATGCAGGGGTATTCAAGCCCGGTTTTCAGAAAAACCGTATCGGGATATTCAACGGATTGGGCATAGAGAAAAAACGGAAGGAATAAAAAGAGCAAATTCTTCATGACGATCCTTTCAAATTCATGAGACATTCTGAATTATCACATGGATATATTTTAATCGATATCGTTATGGCAAATATCTGTTGCTCTTAAAGTCTCCCGAAATTCCGGGCAAAACACGGTAATGCTCACGACTTCCAAACTATAGCCGCGGGATGCTCACCCAAAAATTGTGTTATGTGTGGTACAATTTATAAAGGAAGAAAAATGAAAAACAAGGGATAAAAAAAGTCATGGAATCGGGGAAGAAAATCATCCCTAAAATGTGTAATTAGAAGATGAATGATGAAAATACCAATTACGTTTTCCGGTTTATTCCCATCTCCATTTAGGTTGTGATTTTGGTTCGCCCGCTAAAGACACCCACAAATACAATTTCATCTGAAGGGGCAATCAGGTACCTAACGGTCTAACAGCCTTCATCCTCATCGCCTACGTAAGCTTTCGTTTGTTTCGCGGTCAGGGAGAACTCAATAAAGACTTATCACTTCTACAAATCATAAATCGTATCATCCACCCGGGGGCGGGTTTTCCGCTTCCCACCCATTTTTTTGGCAACCGTGAACAACTCGTCATCTTCCAACAAATCGCCCATCTCTTCCTCAATCTGATCCGGGTCTTCGCCTTTTTCCATCCGTCGCAACGCTTCTTCCATGGCGGGACCCATCTCCAATCCGGTCACTTCGGAAAATTTCCGCATCAACTGGGCTGCCTGCCGGGGATCATCTTCATTGATTTTATCCGCTTCATTCGCCAGCATTGTCATGGCTTGTTCCATCTTGGCGTCATCAATCGGCGGCATATCATCTCCCAAATCCCCATCGTCTTTCCTCCCGGAGGTCATGGCAAACAGAGACATGCGTCGCTCCAGGGCGACATCTTTGCAGGTCGGGCAATTGGGAATCTTTTCCGTGTTCACCGTGCGGGAGAAGAATTTATAGATGGTGTTGCAATCTTTGCAGTAGAATTCGTAAATCGGCATACGGCTGTCCTCCCTAATTTGTCATCTCGTTCAGGACTAAAAATATAATATCAAACTGTTGATTGCAAAATGTTTGAAGGAAGTTTTGAACCCGGTGTAAGCAGCTTTCCACATGGAGATCATTCCCCCCCTTCAGAAATTTATTGCCCGGTTTTCAAATTGATGATATATTTTATCAAAAATGCAGGACGTGAAAAATGACGGTAAAAGAAGCCACATCTACATATTTTGAAAAACCAAAAAAAACATACACCTACCAGGACTATCTGTTGCTTCCGGATAATGGCAACCGTTATGAGATACTGGAAGGAGAACTGGTGATGAGCCCTTCCCCTGCTACAATTCATCAGCGTATTAGCAGACGTCTGGTTGCTTTATTGTTGGCTTATGTGGAACAGAACCGGGCGGGTGAACTATTTTATGCACCCTACGATGTTATTTTCAGCAACACCAATGTCGTGCAACCCGATATTCTTTTTGTCCGTTCGGAGAATTCTACCATCATCACTGAAAAAAATATACAAGGAGCACCGGATTTAATTATCGAAATTATTTCCCCTGCCACCGCCTATTATGATCTGATTGTCAAAAAAGAGCTTTATGAAACATACGGGGTAAACGAGTTTTGGCTGGTGGACCCCAGCCGGAATTGGGTTGAAGTTTATGAATTGCGGAAAGGAAAATATGAACTGCATACCCGTGCTGAAAAGACCGGTAAAATACAATCCGTTGTTTTAGAACATTTCCAAATGAATTTAGAAGACTTATTTCAATTTTAACTTGCTGCTCACCTTCAAAAATACCCCACCAGGTAACCGCCCCACACATCCTTTCTTATTCGGGACTCTACCATAAAAACCATTTTTTTTCTTGAATTGACAAAAATTTGATAATATTTTTTCCAAAAAATTAAAAAAGATGGCAAAAGATGATCATTCCTCGGCATCATTATTACAATTTAATTCACAGGGCGTTTAAATCTCTTCCGATTGTTGCCTTGCTTGGTGCCCGACAGGTGGGTAAAACCACCATTATGAAAAACATCCCATTAGAAGGAAAAACCGTTTTTCTTAACGGACAGGACCCTGATGTTCAGGTTTTATTTACCCACTTGCACATTATTGTGGATTATCTGAAAATACATCTCAACCGGGAGCTGTCCGGCTATGTGCTAATCGATGAATTTCAGTTTATTCCTCAAATTTCCACCATGCTCAAATTGCTTACTGATCAGCATGAGTCCTTAAAAATTTTTTGCAGCGGAAGTTCCAGCCTGAATATTTTTTCGACTCTGGAAGAATCCCTGGCGGGCAGAATTCGGATCATAGATGTTTTTCCATTGAACTTTGCAGAATTCATCCAATTTTATGATGATCAACTTTTTCAGATATACCAGGAATATCCCGTGGATACTCAAGACGAAATTATTTCACCCGAGATAAAACTGAAGTTCAAAGAGTATTTGATTTATGGAGGTTTCCCCAGGGTAGCATTAACCAATTCTACCGGGGAGAAAATTGATTTACTGAATGATATTTATCAAACCTATTTGTTGCGCGATGTGAGGCATTATATCCGAAATGTGGATGTCATCGGTTTTAACAAATTGCTGAAATTATTAGCCGCCCAGATTTCAAACCTGGTGAATATCAACGAACTTTCCAGACTCAGTGGTCTTTCCTATAAAAGATGTGAAGAGTATCTTTTTTTGTTGGAACAAATGTACATCATAAAATTGCTCCCTCCCTTCTACACCAATGTTAGAAAAACAATTACCAAAATGAAAAAGGTATACTTTATAGACACGGGGCTTCGAAATTTGATATACAATAATTTTAATGCTATGGATTTTCGAGTTGACAACGGGATGATTTTCGAAAATTACGTCTTCTTAGAATTGAAAAAGAAATTGCCAGGGTATGGATCAATATCCTTTTTCAGAACACCGGAAGGAACGGAAGTGGATTTTATAATGGATATTCTTTCTAACAGATTGGCGTTTGAAGTCAAATGGAAACAATTCGACAAACCGGTGCCGATGCGTCGTCTCCAAAAATTGGCACAATCCATTCAATGCCAGCAGGTTTATCTGGTCAATATTAATCTAAATGAGACGATAGAGAAACTTCGTTATTTACCGGGATATTTTTCGGGAAAACTGACGTTCGACAGTGAAACATGATGTTTTAAAACCGTTGTTATTCGTTAAGTCTATATTAGACAAAAATGTGAATTCCTGCCCGGTGAACGGCTACCGGGTAAGTTTCCAATTCATCACAACCTCTTCTTATGTTACGGGAATTCGCATTTCTGTAACATGACGTAGGGTTAAACCGGCCTCACAACTCATATCGCTTCGCAAACCCATTGGAGATTTTATAAATGCACAGCAGGGAGAAGACAATCAAAAATGCCACGGTGATGCCCTGCAGGTGCTCAAAAAAAAGATTGCTTACATAGCCGGGGTTCATCAACGTGTGCCCGATGGCTAAAATATCCTGCTTGCTATCGATTTTTGCCAGCAGGCTGCCCAGGGTCACCGGCAGGTTCACCGAACTGACTTCGGTCGACAATCCCACCGAGATGATGAAATCGATGCTGCATTGCAAAAAAACAGTCACGCCGAAAATGGCAATCAACTTATTAAACAGGTGCGCCAGGCTGTTTTTCCACAAAATTTCCCGGTTGACAATCCGCCATTCCGAAATACCGCACACCATCATGGCGTTATAAAAATCCAGCGTTTTGAAATACCGAATCCGGTCGCGGATCAGATCCACCACCTCCGGAAAGACAAACAGGCTGATGGTGGCTGCCATCAGGAAAATAATCGCACCGGTTGACCGGATAGCGCCGGTCTGAATGCCCAGGGTGATCAACACATACCCGATTAAAATGCCCACAATCTGGGGAATGGAACGGATGAGATTTAACAGGAAAGTGGCTGTTAGGTAAAATGGTTTACGGGAGCCGTTTTCCAGGAAATAAATCCCCACGCCACCCAGCCACCCGAAAACAGCGCTCAGAACGATAACCAGGGCGGCAATGACAAAGGTATGAAAAAAACCGGTTTGTACTTTCTGAAATGCCGGGTGGTTCAGAAAGAGTGCATCCCATCCCCACACGAGCAACAGGCTGCCCACCCAGATTAACAGCCAGAGCACATCCTTGCGGTGGTAGATGCTCATCAGCCACCTGCTGAGACGCATTTGCCAGGAAAACGGCAGGGCTATACTTCCCGCCGCACCCGATACACTTCCCCTCCCCATTTTGCCACCGGCATCTTTTCTCCGGGGAGATTTCACCTGTCCTCGCTTACCGGTTTTCATATTTGCTTGCCTCAATATACTGCCAGTAATCCGTAAAGACTTCCGTTGCTTTCACCACTACAAAAATGCCCAGCACAATCGCCAGTACCACGTCATATTGTTTATAGAGAATATTTTGCAGCATTTCATAAAAGAGATGACCGTGAATATTGAGCGCCATCTCGATTATCACCAGCCCGCTGATGAGAAAGGACGCCTGTTCTTTGAAAGTGGAGAGATATTGATAGCGGGCGTT
>CAYYGL010000168.1:0-10785 GCA_964471235.1 uncultured Calditrichaceae bacterium | reverse complement strand
TATTATTATATTGAGTTTATTCAGCCGGTGGAAAGCAAACTGAACCAGACGGTAATGTCATCCACCCCCACTCAACAAACTACCGACAATACGCCGCCCGTTCCCCAACAACCGCCCCCTTCCCCTGAAGAGGTTACCGCTGCCATTAAGGATGCGAAAGAAAATCCTGAGGTTGCATCTTCCCAAATACATGCCGGGAATATGCTTTTTGACAGCGGCAAATTTCAGGAAGCCATCCCTTATTATAAAAAGGCGCTGCAATTGAATCCAAACAATCCGGACGTTCTGGTTGACCTGGGCGTGTGCTATTACAATGCCAGCGACTTCAAAAAAGCGCAGGAACAATTTGAACTGGCGTTACAGGCTGCCCCGAACCATCTCAATGCTCTCTACAACCTGGGGATTGTGGCTTTGCAAACCGGGCAGATGCAAAAGGTGAAAGATTCCTGGGCGAAGTTAAACCAGATTGCTCCCCAATCGCCTCAGGCACAACAGGCAATGAAGTTTCTGGAATCGATACACAAAGGGGTTCAGCAGCAGGGGAACCAATAGCTTTTTTTGAAATTGGGGAACAGCCAGGCACGAATGACAAAATTGATTTTAAGCAAATTATCATAAATAGCGGACCTTCACTCAAAGAAACACAAGGAGTAAGTTGTATGCCCTGTGGTCGCAAACGAAAACGCCATAAAATGGCAACCCACAAACGGAAAAAACGATTACGCAAAAATCGCCACAAGAAAAAAATTCGATAAGCTGTTTAGCTGGTCATGGAACAATACAATGCTGGGGGATGAATCGAAACGGGGATTTTTTGCATGGAAGCCAAATGCGATGGAAGCGGGTTTTCCGGGCATTTTCCAGTTCCGTTAAACGATTCACGATGCCAATTCTCAACAAATGTCACCAGCCAAGTCCTGTTGAATTGTTTCCAAAATCAAATGTAAGCGCGGGGATTCTTCTCTGCGCTTTTTGTGCTTCATTTTTATACGCATCAACAGACCTGTTATGGACCAGAACATTTTAACCGTCAGTCAGCTCACCCGCCAGATCAAGGAATTGTTGGAAAGCAGCTTCCCCCGCCTGTGGGTGGAAGGGGAAATTTCCAACTTTAAACGCCATTCTTCCGGGCATATTTATTTTACCTTAAAAGATGAGAACGCCCAGATTAGCTGTGCGCTGTGGAAGTACCGCGCCGGGCGTTTGATTTTTCAACCGCAAAACGGGATGCATGTGATTGTGGAAGGGGATGTTCAGGTATATGAACGGGGCGGCAATTATCAATTGATTATTCAGCAAATGCACCCGGCAGGGGTGGGGTCTTTGCAGATGGCGTTCGAGCAGCTTAAAAAAAAGCTCCATGCCGAAGGGCTGTTCGACGAAGCGCACAAAAAACCGCTGCCCGCATATCCGGAACGCATCGGGGTGGTGACCTCCCCCACCGGCGCCGCCATTCGGGACATCATCAGCGTTATCCAGCGGCGTTTCCCGGGGATTGAGTTGATTATTTACCCGGTGCGGGTGCAGGGCGAGGGTGCAGCATCGGAAATTGCCCGGGCAATTGGCGATTTTAATGCATACGGTAAGGTGGACGTGTTGATTGTTGGCAGGGGCGGCGGCTCCCTGGAAGATTTATGGGCATTCAACGAAGAAGAAGTTGCCCGGGCAATTTACGCTTCCCGAATCCCGGTAATTTCCGCAGTAGGCCATGAAGTGGATTTTTCCATCGCCGATTTTGTAGCCGACCGCCGCGCTCTCACGCCCTCGGCGGCTGCCGAGTTAGTGGTGCGCAATAAAACAGAGATAACGGGACAACTGCTTTATTATGCGGAACGGTTCTCGACCACATTGAAAAAGCGAATCACCACCTACCGCACCGCCCTGGAGAATCTCCGCTCCGGCTATGGCTTCCGCCAACCGTTGGACCAGGTTTACCAGCGTATGCAGCGCCTGGATGAAATAGAGCGGAATATTCGGCAACTGATCAACCACCGGATTCAGCTATCTCACAGTCAACTGAATACCCTGCGAAAGCAAATTCAGTCTATGAACCCCGAAGCAATTCTTCAACGGGGATATAGTATTTGTTATAAAGACGGCAATGTTGTAAAGGATGTTGCCCGGGTTCAGCCGAGGGACCAGGTGAAAGTACAATTGGCAAAGGGGCATTTTTTTGCTGAAGTTCAGAAATCAGGAGATGACACATGACCCAAAAAATGAATTTTGAAGAGGCATTTAAAAGACTGGAAGAAATTGCCCGCATCCTGGAAGCGGGGGAGATCAGCCTGGAAGAATCCCTTCAATTATATGAAGAAGGGATGAAGCTGATTGATTTTTGCAGTCAGAAACTGGAAGCAGCCGAGAAAAAAATTCAGAAACTATCCCGCACCCCGGAAGGAGACTTGAAAACGGAAGATTGGAACGGAGCAGGGGAGATGTAAGAATAGCTATCGGCGGTTCACTGTCAGCAGTTGATCTGTAAATGAGTAGCAGAAGTAAATGGGTATAAGATGCATATTGGAGAAATCCGGCATCATCACTTATGACTCGTTACTCATTACCAATTCCTTTCATTTTTGATATTTTTCCACTCACACACTTCATAGTGTAAAAAATCTATACATAAATTCATACTTTTCCGTTTTCGGCAAGCACCTTCCCCACTGTTTTAAATTGGCGATTTTAAAATATGTGATTTATATCATCTTTAAAAACAGGGCTGTATCGGTCCCCTGGTTCGGATTTAACCCTCGTACTGGCATTTCCTTTGCGGTAATATCCCGTGAATTGAAACAAATGTTCATCCCAAAAAATTTTCCGGGGGTGCGGTTATGTGGACGGATAACAATGGATTAATAAAACTGATCGCTTCCATCCTGCTGTTCCCGGCATTCTTTCAAAATGCATTTATCCAATTTTCATGGGGAGCCGGAGATCCCACCTGGTTGATGAGCGCCAAACGCTTGTTTTTATTGCTACCGGTGTTGGCGCTGATCCTCGGCTGTTGGGTCACCGTGGCGGCAATGCTTACTGTTCTGGTACGGCAGAACCGACGAGAGTTTATCACCGCCTTATTAATTACCTGGTGGGACCTGGGCAAAGCCATCGTGGCGTTCTGGGGCGGGGTTGTGAAATTTGTTTACACTGCTGTTGCTGCCATGCTGACCCTGGCAAAGGTCGCCATCCTGTCGTTCTGGGCATTGGTGCAGGATATTATCTTTGCGCCTTTCCGGTTGCTGCGCAGCCTGGGGCAGTCACTGGTCTCTTCCCCGGTGCCCTGGATAGCCGTTTCCCTGACCCTCTTCTGGTGTACCATCGAAGCTTTCATTTTTACTTACGTGACCTCCCCGCTGGTCATTGACACCTTTTCCAACATTACCGGTGAACAACTTTCCGAGACCGTGATTCGCATTCCCCTGTTCATTTTTCTGTTTTTCATTGTGCTGGGCAGTTATGCAGTGCTCTCAACTTTTATGGGATCGGTGCGTGATAAAAAAGTATCGGCGATCGCCGGGATTGGGGTGATTGAGGTCATTGTACTCTTTGTGGAAGTCATCTTTCTTTACCGGGAATTTGTAGATAGCCTGATACCCTGGGTAGCCCAGTATTCACCGGACTTTGACCCGGGCATTGGCGGGATTCTGCTGATCTCCTGTTTTGTCTGGTTTGGGGTGCGAAGTCTCTCCTGGCTGCTGTTTGCTTCACACGGCACTGCTCCTATCATGGCGGTCATCCAGGGAAAAGGGTTGGCTGTTAAGGAAGCGGTCCCCAAACCCGACGTGCCGCCGATGGCGATCTCTTCAAATTTTGTATCTCAACTAAAGGAACAAACAGACTGGATACAAACCCGGGGGGAAGACCTGCTTGCCGACCTGATGCTCCCACCGCTCCAGGTGGTTGCCGCCGCCATTAATTTCCTGACCCTGCTGGTCAATGGCAACCATCTCTTCGAAATTCCTTTTAAAAGAATGGCAGACATCAGTGAATCCCGATTGCTGCTGCGAAATGTCAGCAATACCATCAAACCGGACAGTGTGGAGTAAGCGATGAGGTTACTTAAGACGCTCAAAATTACAGGGGTGACGACTCGGGTCATTCAAAATTCCTCTCAACATCCCCTCAAAAAGCTGGTCTTAGCGACCATTGTTGCCGGTTTACTCATTTTCTCCGGCGGGTGTGATCTAACCGATTCCAACCAGCCCCCGAAGCCGCGTTTATCCATGTTTGTGGGAGTTGACATCAGCGGTTCGTTTATGAAAAGCGGGTATTTTGATGATTCCATTGATTTTCTGGCGCATTATCTCTATGCGCACCTGAACGGTCTGGGCGGGCTGGAAAAACCCCGGGTATTGTTTGTGGGGTCAATTGGGGGTGCCACGGCAAATGAACCAAAGACCTTCTACCCCATCCAAACTTTTGAGGGAAAAAACGTGGAGGAAATTGCTGCCACATTGCGAAAGATGTTTCCCAAAGACGCTCAGAATCCGTTTACCGACTACAATGCGTTTTTTGAGCAGGTCGCCATGACCGTGAGGAATCGCAACCTGTTACTGCGCCCCATCTCCATTGTCATGCTCAGCGATGGCATCCCGGATTTGAAGAAGCAAGACGAGACAGAATTTGGCAGCATAAACCTGAAGCCGCTGGAAAGACTGGCGCGCAGTGTCACCATTCGCCTACTTTATACCAATCCGGTAGTGGGGAAGAATTGGCAAACCCGGGTGAAACGGCAGCGCATCAAAATTTGGACCCAGGATGCCCGGGTGATGGTTAGCTGGAAAGACCCGCAAATTTTACAGCCGGATACTCCGATTGAGCAACAAAGCAAATTTTTTACCTGGGTAAAGGATAATGTGGATTTTGGCGTCCGTGCCCGGCGGGTGGATTGAGAAGTGATGTGGATCGACAAAATTATGAAGTTTGATTAAATAACCGTGCCACCGACAAAATAAATTTTGTCGCTCCTACGTTTACAACGGAGCGTCAAAACTTGTTTTGACGCTCCGCTGCGAGCATTAAAAATAGCCCGATTAATTATTCAAACTCCATTATTTTGTCTCTCTATATTAGTTAGAGTGGTAGAATGGCGGGTCGGGGGTTGAGAATGGTGAATGGAGAAACGCTGTTCTGTTCGACTCGCCAGTCACCACTCACCGAAAAGGGGAAGAACAATCAAAACAACCTATATCCTTATACCTTATACCTTTTACCTTTTCCCTTTTCCCTCGCCCCTCCCCCACCCGGACAGGCGTCGACTCATTCTGCAAGTCGGCGCCTGTTTTGGGTTTAAGCACACAGGTACCCCGCATCGCTGACCAAAACCCGTGATTCGCTCAATTATCGCAATAGCACCATCTTCCGGGTTTGAACAAAGATGCCGACAGGGAACAGGCTGGAAGCCTGTTTTACAATGAGCCGATACACATACACCCCGCTGGCAACCGGCTGCCCGGCATCGTTGGTGCCATCCCACCGAACGGTATAGATTCCGGCTGTTTTGCGCTCATTAACCAGTGTTTTGACTTCCTGACCCAGTAAATCGTATATCTTCAATTCCACAAATCCGCCTGCCCCGTTGGGGGCATTCGCAATCCGAAATCCTAAATTGGTTTCCGGATTAAACGGGTTGGGATAATTCTGTTCCAGGAAAAAACCGTGGGCTGCCTCAGAAGGCGGCGTAATCCCGGTAACCATTCCCTCCCCTTCCCGAATATGTATATGCTGATTCACATTAACATTTTGTACCGCATCCACAAAACCGGATGGCCAGTACACGATAATTGAATCTACCACGGTAGTGGTGCCCACACCAACAAGCAGCGTGCCGCTGTTCTGCGCCAAATAACTGATACCGCAGTGAGTGGTGCGAATCATCCGCTCCCCACTTCGCCAAATCTCTATCCGGCTGCCAATCGCATCCCGGTTGCTAACAGTGCCTTCCAGGGAAATTTTCAGCCAGTTATTGGTGCCGCCGCTGCTTTGCCACAAACAGGACGGATCGTTTTCATTTAACACTGCCATATCGAGGTAACCGTTATTGTCGAAATCTCCCATTGCCACACTGTAGCTTTCATACATATCATTCTCCAGGCCAATACCAGCCGGTTGACGAAACGTGCCGTCACCATTGTTTTCAAAAAAGGCATTGCGGCGGTCCGGGTTGCCGCCGGAAATGCAGACATATAAATCCAGGTCACCGTCGTTGTCGTAATCAAAAAAATTGGTGCCCCAGCAAATTTTGTTAACCGGCATCCCCAGGGAATCCGCCATATCGGTAAAGGTGCCGTCGCCATTGTTGCGCAACAACCCGTTGCCAGCCGGTCCGTTGCTGACATACATATCCAAAAATCCGTTATTATCGTAATCCCCAATGGCAATTCCCATGGCGTCAAAATGGAGGTCGGCGTGGGATTCACCGCTCACATCCGTAAACGTACCGTCGCCATTGTTGTGAAACAGGGTATTCCCCCGTCTGCGGTCATTGGCAACATAGATATCCTGCCAGCCGTCGTTGTCATAATCGAGGGCAGCCACCGCCAGGGGGCTTTGGGTGGTATCCCCTACCCCGGCAAATTCCGTCACATCCAGAAAAGTGCCATCTCCTTGATTATGATAAAGAATGTTCGGCAGAACCTGGGAACGGTTGGTAATATACAAATCCAGCCAGCCGTCGTTGTCATAATCCAACCAGCAGGCAGCGGAAAGAGGCAGAGAATCGGTGGTGATCCCGGCAGAAGTCGTCACATCGGTGAGATTCGGAAGACCATCATTGCGGTATAAGCGGCAGGGTCCCTCAAAATTCGTGACAAACAGGTCCTTATCGCCATCATTATCGTAATCAACCCACTGGATAGATTGGGATTCCTGCTGATCATTCAGATTGAACTGAGATGCCACATTGGTGAATCCGCTGCCATCATTCTGGTAAAGATACACCAACTCACCCAATCCACTGGCGAAGGAGATATCCTCCCATCCATCCATGTTGAAATCCATAAAACTAATCCCCCCGCCATATAAGCCGCTGTGGATGTAAGTATGGTTCACACCCAGGGAATCCGCCACGTTCCGGAAGGTGACCTGCTGGGCAAACAGGTGGTGTGCCCAAAGCAGTCCGATGAAGGAGAGAAAAACATAAAATGGGCTTGCCCCTGCGTAGAAACGGAAAAAGATGTGTTTGCGACTAAGCATATCCTTTACTCCCGGTATATGGTTTCCATCGTTACAAATTGCAATCTGAAGGGCGAGACGCTTCTCAATAAGCCTCCCGGGGGAGAGTCGCTAAGTGGGTTTCCCCCAAGAATCGCTCCTCTAATGCAGTAACACCATTTTGCGAGACTGTACAAATCGCTCACCCGCCTTCAATTGATAGATATACACCCCGCTTGCCACTGGCTGCCCGGCGTCGTTCCTGCCATCCCATTGCACCGTGTAACGACCCGCGGCTTGTCGTCTGTTCACCAGTGTTCTGACCCTCTGCCCAATCGGATTGTAAATCTCCAATTGTACCTGACTGACAGCCGGAAGCCGATAGCTGATAGCTGTTTCCGGATTAAACGGGTTGGGATAATTCTGCAACAGTTCAAATTGCTGCGGCGGGCGAGATGATTCCCGGATTCCGACAGGGCTTTCTGTCACGGTCAGCAATTGATTGGCTGCCACATTCGTCAGAACGGTTTGGATGCCGGAAGTCCAATCGACAATCACCGAATCCGCCTGAAAAGATGACCCCAGGCCGAAAGAGCGGATCATGCTGTTCTGGGAAAGGTAGCTGCTGCCGCCCCGCACTTCCTGAATTTGGGAAACGCCATTGGCAACCACCCGCACCCGGGCACCAATGCCGTTTCGATTGCTCTCTACCCCGTTCAGTTTTACGTTGAGCCAATTGTCGCGGAGAAGGGAATTTTTATACAGGAACGTTTTTGCTCCGCCACCAAACTGCCGGTTCACTACCAGCAAATCCGTAGCCCCATCGTTATCATAATCTGCCACGGCACAACCGTAACCATAACTCTGGTCAACGATCCCCACCGAATCGGAGATATTCACAAATCCGGTGGCAGTTCCTTTAAACAACACATCCTGGCGATTTGCGCCGTCTGCCACCGTGACAAATAAATCCTGCCAGCCGTCGCTATCAAAATCCGTAAAGACCGTTCCCCAGCATTCTTTATTTACCGTAACCCCAAGTTGCCCTGCCACATCGCTGAAGGTACCGTCGCCGTTGTTATGATAGAGCACATTGCCCTGGGTGCCATTGGAAATATAGAGATCAAAAAAACCGTCCCGGTTGTAGTCTCCCACGGCAATGCCCATGGCATCCATTAGCGCACCGGTGCCGGAAGCCACGGTGACATCGGTAAAGGTGCCATCTCCATTATTGTGGAATAACTCATTCCCCTGCTCTTTATCGTTCCCAATATATACATCCTGCCAGCCGTCGTTGTCGTAGTCGAAGAACGTCATCGTTAAGGGTTTCTTTCCCACGCCACCACTTAATCCGGCAGCAAGGGTGACATCCGTGAACGTGCCATCTCCGTTGTTTTTATACAGCACATTGGGCTGCTCCCCGGCGCCGTTCACATTCCCGTAATTGCAGACATACAAATCCAGCCAGCCGTCGTTGTTGTAATCTACCCAGGCGGCAGCAGTGGTTTGCATACTATCCTGCAGCCCGGCGGAAGCGGTGACGTCAGTAAAGAATCCACTCCCGTCATTCTGATACAATTTATTGGAGGATTGAAAATTTGCCACAAAGAGGTCGTTATCCCCATCGTTGTCGTAATCCCCCCAGGTAACGGTTTTGGTTTCCCCGGTAGTGGTGATCCCACTGCCAGCGGTTACATTCTGGAAATCCCCCCCGGTGTTGTGATACAGCGCTATCGGGGCGCCATCTCCGGTGGCAATAGCGATATCCTCCCAGCCGTCATTATCAAAATCGGCAAAGGCAACCCCGCCGCCGATAGAATTGTTCACTCCCGGTTCATAGGTATGATCAATTCCGGCAATCGGGGCGAAATTGGTGAAGCGATGAGGCGCTTCCGTTATGGTCAGGGTCTGGTTCACCGCAACATTGGAAAGCACATTTACCGCACCGCTTTGCCATTTGACCACCAGGTAATCAAGTTGATCGCTCTGCCCGACTCCAATCGTAAGGATACTGCTGTTTTGAGAAAGGTAGCTAATTCCGCATTGGGTGGATCGCATAAACTTTTCCCCGTTCCGGTAAATTTCCACCCGGCTGCCAATGCCATCGCGGTTGCTCTCTACTCCCTGCAATGCCAATTTGATCCAGTTGTTGCCACCGCCGCTATTTTCCCACAGGGTTACCGGCGCATTGATATTTAACACCGCGATATCGCAGTAACCGTCGTTATTCACATCGCCAATGGCATTGCCAAAACTCTGGTGATCGTCCCCGCCAATCATTACCCCGGTCAATCGGGTGAAGGTGCCATCTCCCAAATTCTCAAACAGGGCATTTTCCCGGTCCGGCACCCCATGGGAAACGGAGACATATAAATCCAGGTCGCCATCGTTATCAAAGTCAACGAAATTGGCTCCCCAACAAACCCGGTTGACCGCTACCCCGGCGGAATCGGCTACATTGGTAAAGGTGCCGTCGCCGTTATTGCGCAGCAACCCGTTGCCTTCTTCGCCATTGGAGACATAGATATCCAGGTAACCGTTGTTATCGTAATCTCCCACGGCAAGTCCCATGGCATCAAACGCCAGGTTGCTGTGGGATTCGGCGCTGACGTCGGTAAAAGTGCCGTCGGAATTATTCTTAAAAAGGGTATTTCCGTTCCGTTTATCATTGGCGATGTAGATATCCTGCCAGCCGTCGTTATTATAATCGAGGGAAACCACCGCCAGGGGCTGTTTGGTGGAGTCTGCCACCCCGGCAATGGCGGTGACATCGCTAAAAGTGCCATCACCGTTGTTGCGGAACAACATATTGGGCACCGCGGGCATATTATTGACATAGCTGTAATTGCAGAGGTACAAATCTACCCAACCGTCATTGTCAAAATCTGCCCAGGTGGCTGCCGTAGAAGGAAGCGGCTCATCCGGCAGCCCGGCGCTCACGGTAACGTCAACAAAGAGCGTTGCCCCATCCTTACGATATAAGCGGGGAGACGCCAGAAAATTGCTGATAAATAAATCCTTATCCCCATCATTATCAAAATCTACCCAGGTAATGCTCTCCGATTCTGCTGAGTCGCTTAGATTGAACTGGGAAGCGATATCGGAAAAATCCGTTCCGTTGTTGGCGTATACAGCAATAATTTCCCCGCTGCCACTTGGCAGACTGAGGTCTTCCAGGCCATCATTGTTCATGTCACAAAAACTAACCCCGCCCCCCAGGAATTGGCCGGTGTAAAAATGGTCAACCCCCATTTGACCTGCCACATCGGTGAAGGTGATGCTCTGGGCAAAACTTCCCTCCAGAGCGAAAATCACCATCCAGCCCATTATCCAAATATAGTGAGAAATG
This sequence comes from uncultured Calditrichaceae bacterium, assembly GCA_964471235.1. Classification (GTDB taxonomy): domain Bacteria; phylum Calditrichota; class Calditrichia; order RBG-13-44-9; family J075; genus CAYYGL01. The sequence goes on along the minus strand of CAYYGL010000168.1, from coordinate 287 downwards.
ATAGATCGATTCATCGATTGCTCCTCATTCACAAATAGGTTACGAATCACGCGGTGCTTTATCCGCTCAGCATCGTTTCTTCGGGATGAGAAACAGAACCTTACTTTATCGAAATCGTTACACGAAGCGCCACGGAGGTTACACGAAGTGTTAAAGGAATATGGAACTCCATTCCATTCCAAACAGAGTAAAAAAATAATTTAAGAATATTCGTGTAATTCGTGGTTGAATTACATTTCTCACTTCGAACCGGTGAAGTTGCTGTTCAAAGTGACGAAGGAAAACAT
>CAYYGL010000167.1:0-10823 GCA_964471235.1 uncultured Calditrichaceae bacterium | reverse complement strand
TCGAGGCTTCCCTTCTCGTTGTCAACTTTTTCCGGCTGGGACTGCCGAGACACAAGGCGCATATTCCTGCCGTCATCCCGAACCGGAGAATAGAAGCTGCCCGGCGCTCCTGTTTACTCCAGTCGAATGATATAGACTTTTTCCCGCACCTCGCTTTTCTTGCCGTAAAGACTCTCCAGGTGTGCTTTGTAAACCGATGAGACCCGTTTGGGAACCACTTTCATGGATGGCGTCAGGGTGTTCTTCTCCAGGGAGAGTTCATCGTCGATTAGAATGGCAGCCTTGATGCGGGCGAACTGCTGCCCGATACCGCAGTTGGCATCATGCAAACAGCCGTGCAGACATTGACTCAATTCTTCCAGGCTCCTCGGGCAGCGGCAGCCTTCAAAGGGCGGGGCTTCGCTGCCGGGCATGTTCAGTAAATTGCGGTTGGGAAACAATAACGCCACCGGGTATTCTTTCCCCCCGCCTTCCACCAGGGCGAAAGAGAGGTAATGGCACTTCTTTTGAATCAGGGCTTCAATTTCCGTGGGAACCACCTTCTCCCCGTTGGATAATTTGAAAATCCGATCTTTACGGGTGATCAGCTTCAGCCCGGCAGGGGTGATTTCTCCCACATCCCCGGTGCAAAACCAGCCGTCTTCAGTAAAAGCCCGTCGATTGGCTTCGTCATTTTTGTAATACCCTGCCATTACATTGGGACCTTTTACCTGGATTTCCCCATCCTCCGCAATACGCAGGGTAACGCCTGGAATCGGTTTGCCCACCACCCCGGGCTCCCGCTTCAGGGTGGGGTCGGTGATTGTGCAACATGGAGAAGTCTCTGTAAGCCCCCATCCTTCCAGTACCGGGATATTCCGTTTTTCGAACTCCAGGGACAACCGCTGGGGGAGGGGAGCGGCGGCGGTGAAGATGAATTTCAATTCCGGATGAAAAAACACCTGCTCCGCTTCCTTATCCTCCCGGGTTAAATCAAATAATGCCTGGTAAACCTTGGGAACACTGAAAAACACCGTGGGCAGCACCTGTTTCCAGTTCTCCAGAATCGTTTTGGGGTCCTTACCGAAACTGGATTCCAGATGCAGCACCGCACCGTTATGCAGGGCGGTGAATAATTCATAGATACCGCCAAAACTGTGGTGCCAGGGCAGGTAGGAAAGGAAACGGTCATTTTCATCCAGGTTCCAGATCTGGTCCATCGCAGCCCGCTGGGAAAGGATGTTCCCATGGGTGAGCTGCACACACTTGGGAATGCCCATGGTGCCGGAGGTATACATATTCAGGCAGATGTCATCCGGCTTCGCATCGAAGTTGAGGGAAACACCGTTTGCCGGCGGTTTCAATAATTCCTGAAAAGGAACCAGGTTGGGAAAGCGGTCATCGCTCACCTCATCGAAAACAAAAATGGTGTTCAGTGACAAGTCCGGGGAAATGTTGTTTAATTGCTGGGTGCCCGCGGCTGCTAAAAACCGGGCGTCGGAGTGGGTGATCAGCATATCGGCGGTTTCCCGGTTGTAATTGGCGAAAATGGGTACGGCAACCCCGCCGGACGCCATCACTGCCAGCTCAAATTCCAGCATCTCCAACCGGTTGCGGGAAAAAATAACCGCCCTGTCTCCTTCCCGGAATCCGTAACGGCGGAGATTGGCGGCAATGGCGGTGATCGCATGGTAAAATTCCTTCCAGACAATTCCCTGGTAGGTATCCCCCTTTCGTTCTTTATACACATAATGTTCCGGCAGGCGATGATAATTTCGCCGGAGCATCCCGGCAATGTTCGGGATGACTTCCCCCAGTGGTTTTTCCGATTCTAAAATTTGCATCGTTTGCCTCCACCCGATTGGTCCCAGGGTGATTGATAGACGGTATTTAATCGAGAACCACGAATTTCACAAATTATCCCAATGACACGAAATGTTATCAATAAAATACCCATCGGCTACCCACCGTTTGTGTCAATTCGTGACATTCGTGGACAAAATTAAAATTGCAATAGCCAATCACTCCCCATACCGCTCATGCCATCCCGCGGCGTTATGCCATTTGAGGGGCATTTGCTTGTTGCAGTAATTTGAAATGTCGAAACCCGCCCCAGATTGCCGCACCGATGGCACCTGCATAAATAGCGTCGGGATGGGTGAGAATTTCAAACTTGTAATTGCTCTCTTGCAGGCTTTCCTTAATGGCTTCCACCAGGCCGATATTCAGCGCCATTCCGCCGGTTAACACCACCGGCGATTCCGCCTTTAATGACGTGAGCAAACGAATAATTCTGCCCGCCACGGAAAGGTGGATTCCCTTGATGATGTCAGCAGTGGCAATGCCCCGGGACACCATGTTGATCACATCCGTCTCTGCCAGCACCGCACAAATACCGGAGGGGCGTTCCGGAGTGTTTGCCTGGAGGGAAAGTTCTCCAACCTCCTCGATTGCCAGTCCCAGGTAGCGGGAGATGTTCTCAATAAATTGCCCGGTGCCGGAGGCGCATTGCCCGGTCATTTTATAATTGAGCACCCTGCCGCCTGCCCCCACCATGACCGCTTTAACGTGGAATGCACCGATATCCACCACCGTTTTTGCCTCCGGGAAAAAGAAATTTGCTCCTTTGGCGTGGGTGGTCATGCTGTAAAAGTGTCCGCGCTTCCGTTCCACCATCTCCCCTTCCCCGGTGGATGCCAGGTAGTGGATATCCTCGTATTGGAGATGATTCCGCGCTAAAATATAGTCGATCAGCTCGTCCGCCACCCGGGCAGGATTCCGTTTGCGGATTTTTTCGGTATGTTTATCGATGATGACAGGGGAGGTGCTGTATTCCATCAACACTGTTTTTACGCTGCTGCCTCCCACATCCACTCCCATGGTATAAATGGATTGTTCACTCATATCAATTTCCCGGTGTTGTCGGTTAAACGGAAGTTTGCTGTTGTTTCGCTGCTGCTTTGGGTAGATCCACCTCGATATTTCGCCGGGCAAACATTGCTGCCCCCAGGGCGCCCATAAAAATGGAATCGGTATGGATGTTGATGGTAATATCCTTACCGTAGTTTTGGTGCACCAGTTCGCTCAGGTATTTTAACACCGCCTGGTTACGTGCCACGCCGCCGGTAAAGGTGAACTCATTGCGCACCCCGCCGGAACGCGCCAGCAGCGAAATCGCTCTCATCACGATCGCTTTATGCAGTCCCGCCAGAATGTCTTCCCGCTTTTCTCCCACATTCAACAACGCCCGAAGCTCTGCCCCGGCAAATACGGTACAGGTGGAACAAATATTCACCTCTTTTTGGGCATCCAGCGCCAGTGGTCCCAATTCATTCAGGGAGATGCTCAACTCATCGGCGATGTAGCCCAGGTAGCGCCCGCAGCCGGCAGCGCAGCGGTCGTTCATGTGGAAGCTGGTCACCAGACCGTATTGATCCACCTGAATTGCCTTGGTGTCCTGCCCGCCGATATCCAGCACCGTGCGGGTATTGGGAAACACGGCATGTGCCCCGAAAGCATGGCAGAGAATTTCGGATTTGATGCAATCTTCCGGGAAGGGCAGCAGCGCCCTGCCGTAACCGGTGCCGGTCATATTGGCAATGGTGATGTCCATTTCCGTTATCTGGTCAATGTGCTTCCGGAAAGATTCCGTGATTCTCTGGTAATTTCCCATCAACAAGTTGAGTTCCGCATCAAAATGAAAGCTCTTGTTCTCCGGCGTCTGATCCAGAAGACCATTGTATTTTTCGTTCAGTACCTCCATCGCCTGATGCACCAGGACTTTGAAGTCGTATTCCACTAATTTGTTCTCCACCGGGGTGATACTTTTATCAAAAGTCACCATCAGCGGCTCAAAAAGCGCCTTGTCCATCCGGGCAACTTCGTCATGATATTTTTCACTCACCACATCGCGGAAAAATTGATTTTTGGAAGCGATATCACCTTCCAGGAATGCTGTCTTTATTTGCGGTTCGATGGTGGTCATAATCCGGTGAACGCCTTCAATCAAAGCCGGATGCTGGTCTGTCGGAAATGCCTGCTGGACGGTTTGCAATAATTGTTGATGGAGCATCTCCAGGCGTTTTTTGAATTTCAGATATTGGAAGACATCCTCAATATCTTTCACGTAGCGTTTATATTCCGGTTGATGGCTCAACTCGGCAGCCAATTTTTGTTTTAACAGGGTAAAGCGGGCATTATAGATTGCCTCCAGGCGGGCAATCTCCGCCGCCACTTCATAATTCGCCCGGGTATTGGTAATCCCGCGCCCGATGATTTCATCCTTTTCATTGATGATCACCGCTTTGCAGGTGGTTGAGCCCAGATCGACTCCCAGATAAAATTTCTTCATGATACATTCGCCTGTTGTTGTAGAATGAATTTGCGTTGTTCTAACATCTGGAAAAAGGAATCCAGCCGGTTTTTGATATTCGAGTAGGAAAAATAGCGGGGGTCTACCAGATCGGATTCAATAAACCCCACCGGAATCCCTAATTTTTCTTCCAGGGTGCGCATCATCAGCAACTGCCCGGCGGAAAACGAGTTGCAGCTCTTAATGGAATTAATCAAAAAACCGTCCGCTTGATATTCTTTGATACTCTCTGCGATTAAATCGATCCGCTGGGGAAGATTGAGATTGGTGTAGCAATTCATGCAATATTCGGAAAGGCTCTCCAGGGGGCGGTCAGGGTCGTGACGAAATCCCCAGTCATACACCCCGCCCACTTTGGAATAGGTGGATGCCACAATCACGGCGCCCATGTTATAAAACAGGCTCCAGAATTCCCGGAAATTCGTCCAATTGGGGGGACCCTCCACCACCAAACGGAATCGCTCCTCTTCCATTTCCCCCTCCGGGGTAATGGGTCCCAGTCCTTTGGCAATCCGATCCTGCACCTCTTTATAAAGCTCTTCGTAATAAGAGACTGCCTCCGGTGTTCCCCGAAATCCGGCATTGATGGGACCGATATAATACACCCCGGCAAAATAGGCATCTATCGGAGAGGGCTTGTGCTTGGTGGTCTCAAACACCTTCTGGATCAAACCCTGGGACTGGCGGGCATAGCCCAGAATTTCTCTCAAACGGTCCATATCCAGCTTTTTACCGGAGACTTTCTCCATCCTGGGTATCACTTCCTCCTGCAATTGCTTGACCATGTATTGCACCATTTCAGGAGTGATTTTGCCATCTTCCTGGTAAGGCGTGTGCAGCATGGCGACTTCGGCATTCGGGTATAGACGGTCTAAGTTCTCAAACCACTTCATAAATGTGAAGCACCCGGTGTAGCTTAGCAGCAGCAAATCCGGCTCCGGCAGCTTCTCCCCGGTGGGACCGATATTGCCATTGAGCATCATCCCGATATCGCATTTCACGTAGGTGCACACATCCTCGGAGTGCCCGAATTTTTCGGCATCGCGGATAAAATTGCGGGATTTTTTGCGCATCCCCGATTGCAGGGCGTTGACTTCCGGGTAAACCGGCAGCATGTCAAATGCTAAAATCAACTCCGATAAATTCCCCGGAACAAATGTATAGACCACCTTTTTGCCGCTTTCTTTAGCGGTGCTGAGCTCTTTAAAACGCTGCGCCAGCATCTTCTTCTGGATGATCATGCTTTGTTCTTTTGCCACTTCTTTTTGCGACATGCCAGCCACCTTTCTCACTCGGTTAAATCCTTCCCGATAATTGACGCGAATTTCCGCTACTCATCGACTTACCCCATTCCCAATCTCCTGCCGGGGAATCCAACAGATGTTGCCCCCGTTTCACCTGCTGATGGGCTTTTCCGTCAATACGTTACCTGCCCAACCCGGGCTTCATAAACCGGATCATTTCCCACCAGAACCTTCCACATCCAACTTTTAACTTTCAAACTTTTAACTTTCCAACTTTTAACTTCTCACTTGCAACTTCCCACTTTCTAACTTCCAACTCACTGTTCACTGTCCTACTGACCACTGCCTCACTGATTCCTGTCCTACTGCTCACGGTCCCACTCCCCTACACCTCCACCGGCGCATCTTCCCATAATTTGATGGAATCGGAGAACGCGCCCACCTGTTCCTGGATAACTTTAAACTGCCCGGTGTTTTCATGGTATTGGAAACTGATATGGCGGATGCCGGCTTGATCACAGGCGGTCTGGAGGGTCGGTCTGTCCAGTAATGCCGGATCACAAAAGCTGGGGGCGGCAAAGATCACCCCGTCGGCTTTGCGTTTGCGTATTAACTCAATCAACCGGGCGCTCTTGGGATTGCCCACATCATATACCGCGGAAGAAAAGGTACTCTGGTTCAGATAAGCATCCACCAGTGCCTGGAGGGGGTCTGATGTGTTCTCTTCGATTTCGCCCTCTATCCAGCGGCTGCCCAGCATAAAATCATCATCCACAATATAACAGCCTGCCAACTCGATGGTTTTAATCAAACCAATGGGCGGTTGTTCACAGAACGCCCCGGACACCACCACCCGAATCTTATCCATGGGCTGGGAAGTGTCCTCCTGAATCAGTTGATAAACGCGCTCCAGCATCTCATTGTGTTCTTCCACCGGAATGGTAAGCCCGGCGCGAATTACATGATAGAAATCCACCGCAGAGAGCCGCCAGGGATACTCCTGGCGCAGATCATAAATCTGCTCCAACAAACGGCGATTTTGATTGAACAGGTGAATGGCATGGTTCAACCGCTCCGGAGTGACTTCAACCCCATTCACTTCCTTCAGGTGGTCAATGACATGCTGAAGCTCTCTTCGGTAGAATTCTCCCCCGATGTGCGCCTGGAAGTTCTGGGGATAATCCAGGTATTTGACAAATTTCCCCTTGTCCAATAATTGAAACATGCCGGAAAGATTGCGAATAACATCGCAAATGGAGGGGAACACGAAGCCGTCGAAACCATCCAGGTTACCGTTAAGAGCCAACTCGATAATGCCCCGGGGCATGTGGCAAATATAAGATTGGTAATAGGCATCGCCTTTGATAATTTGCACCCGGTCACCGGCGCCCATGATGCCCACTGCCAGCCCATTGGCGGCATGCACAAGCTCCCGGGGAAAGTAAATGGGAAGATAACCAATCAATATGCGTTCAGGCGCCCGGGATTTCCATTGTTTGGCGGATTGAAACTGAAGATCAAATGCCAGCTCACGAGCACGTTCCAATAAATTTTCAAGTGTTTCCATCTTATAAATCCAGATTTTAAGCGTGAAGCAGGGAGTTGGTTTAAGGTTATGTTCGAACCGAATACTCTTTCAAATCCTTAAAACCCCTGGTGGAGGCAAAAATGAATAGGCAAAAGGTCAGATATCCAAAATGAGTCATAAGGGTGTATGGCATAAAGCACAACTCAAAAAGGTTGATGAGATTCCTGCCCGATGCTCATGGCACTCCCGAGGGGATGGCGTTGTGGCATTCGGAGTAGTGCCCCCTCATTGGGGCAGGAATGACAACGGATGTGTTGATATGTCAGTCATTCCAACGGTAGCGGAGCGAGATGCCGGAATCTCTTGAAGTGCAATTTGTTATGCGCCCGCGTCAAAAAGAGGTAACTCGTTTCAACACATTGAATTAACTTCAATGCAGTCCCCGGCGGAACCGGGGGGAATTTTCTGACTACGCAAGTTGTTTTAAATAATGTGGGATGTCCATGGAAAACAATGACAACTATCAGCCCGAAACATGATTTTTATCATGTTTAAATTCGGGGGGAATTCATTATTATAAAATTGACTCATCTTTGGGTGCAAAAAAGGGAGCCGCCAACTGAAGACCACTGACAATGGGCTGCTCCCGGATACTCTTACCGGAACCGACACCGATTTGAATGGTTGCGTTCACCATCACCAAAATTTCAAAGGAAGTGATATGATTTCCCCTGCCATGCAACTGTTGTATGATGAACATGAAGTGATTCTGCAAGCCGCAGCGCAATTGGAAACGCTGTTAGCTGATGAATCGCACCCGCTCGCCTCGGGAGACCTCAATCGGTATGTTCAATTTTTCCGGGAATACGGCGACCAATATCATCACCACAAGGAGGAGGAGATTCTCTTTACCCTGTTGCGGGAAGAGAATGAGATGCTGGGCGAAACCCTGGTGGCTGCCCTGACGGAACACCATGAGCAATTTCGGGAGAACCTTGGGGAGGCAGCGGCCGCTATTGAGCAACAGGATTGGGAACGGGCGCGCAAGGTGCTGCGGGATTATCTTCTGATGTTGCGGGACCATATCAGTGCGGAGAATGATGAACTGTTCGTCACGGCGGATGCCATGCTTTCCCCGGAGCAAAAAGAGCGGCTTTATTTTTCTTTTCTGGATAAGGATCGGGAATTGGGGGAAGCGCGCAAGCAGGAATTTGAACGTGGGATGGAGCAGTCTTGATGGCGGGCAAAAACGAGAAATCCATTGCCATTGTAACCGGGGGAGCACAGGGGATTGGCTTTGCCATTGCCGCCCGGCTGGCAGAAGACGGTTTTTTTATCGTGCTGGCAGACCTGGATTCCCGGCAGGGGGAGAAAGCGGTGGAAATGCTGGGAAATGACCGCTGCCTTTTCCGGAAATGCGATGTGGGCGATGAGGAGAGTGTTCAACACTTTTTTCAGCAGTTGATGCCGGAGCAGAAGCGGCTGACCGTTCTGGTAAACAATGCCGGCATTCTTCGCGACCGGGTCATCTGGAAGATGAGCACCAGGGAATTTGATGAAGTGATTCGGGTAAATTTACGCGGCACGTGGTTGATGTGCCGCGAAGCAGTGCCCATCATGCGGGAGAACGGCTATGGGAGGATTATCAACATTTCTTCCCGCGCCTGGCTGGGAAATCCCGGGCAGAGCAATTACTCGGCATCCAAAGCGGGCATTGTGGGGCTTACCCGGGCGTTAGCCCTGGAAACCGCCAACCGGGGCATTACGGTCAATGCGGTGGCGCCGGGTCTGATCGATACCCCGCTGACCCGGAACCTGCCGGAAGAGGTGCGGCAGAAGTTAATCAACGCCCAGCCGACCCGAACCATGGGGCAGCCGGCGGATGTTGCCGAAATGGTGGCGTTCCTGGCGTCAGAGAAAGCCCGCTTCATCACCGGGCAGGTGTTGTATGTGGATGGGGGAAAAAGTGTGGGAAGTTCGGGAGTTTAGGAAATTTTGCCAGTCAATTTGCAAAGGCAGGGGAATTCCCCTTCCCGAAGCATATCGCATTACAACCCCGGGGACATCTAAATTTCCTAAACTTTAAGTGCAGGAGATATTGCAATGGAACACATTTCTTTGACCGTAAACGGAAAACAATATGAGGTGCTGGCGGAAGCCCATGAGAGCCTTGCCCGGGTGCTGCGGGAAAAGTTGGGGCTTACCGGCACCAAGATGGGCTGCGAGCAGGGTGCCTGCGGAGCCTGCACGGTGTGGGTGGATGAGCAACCGGTGTTAAGCTGCCTCACGCCGGCGCTTCGCTGCCAGGGGAGTTCCATTTTAACCATCGAGGGGGTTGCGGAGAATGGGCGCTTGCATCCCTTGCAGAAACAGTTTGTGGAGAAAGGCGCCATCCAGTGTGGCTATTGCACCCCGGGTATGGTGATGACTGCCCTGGCATTTCTGAAGGAAAATCCCCACCCGACGATTGAGGAAATCAAAACCGCCATCTCCGGGAATATGTGCCGCTGTACTGGGTATAAAAAGATCATTGAAGCCATTGCCGAAGCCGCCCGGGAACTATCTAAAACGGCAGCCCCCGGAAAACTGACAGAACCAGAAGACGGCAAGGACACATTGCCGGAGTCGCCTCGTGTAGCAGGCAAATCGATGCCGTATATTGACGCCCGGCAGAAAGTGACCGGCGCGGCAAAGTATGCCGACGATTACCACTTCCCCGATGCTCTCCATTGTAAGTTTTTGAGGAGTCCCCATCCCCATGCCCGGATCACATCGATTGATACCAGCGAAGCGAAACAGTTACCGGGGGTGCGATATGTCGCCATTGGCAGTGAGTTGCCGGAAAAATTCGGTGTGCTCCCCATTTCCCGGGATCAGACTGCCATGGCAATTGATAAAGTGATTTACGTGGGGGAAATTGTGGCAGCGGTAGCGGCGGATACGGAAGCCATTGCAGAGGAAGCGCTGAAGCGGATTCGGGTGACCTATCAACCCTTGAAATCCTATCTGACCATTGAGGAGGCATTACAACCGGTGGAAGCGGAGGCGGAACCCATTCATCCCCACTGCCGGGAGGGAAAGAATATCCATAAACGGGCGACGTTGCGTTTTGGCGATCAGGAGAAGGGGATGGAGATGGCAGCCCACCGTTGCCGGATGCACTTCTCCTTTGACGGGCTGAATCATGCCTTTACCGAGCCCCATGCCTGCACTGCTTACCGGGATGCCAACGGCAACCTGACCCTGATCACCGCCACCCAGGTGCCCCATTATGTGCATCGCACCCTGTCAAAAGTGCTGCATCTGCCGTTGGATAAAATCCGGGTGATCAAGCCCTTTGTGGGCGGCGGCTTTGGCGGCAAGGGCGATCCCTTTGCCCATGAAATTATTGCCGCCTATCTAACGATGAAAACCGGAAACCGGTGAAGGTGCGTTTATCCCGGGAGGAGGTGTTTCTGACCAATCATGGCAGGCACCCTACGGAAATGGATATGGAAATGGGGATGGATGAGACCGGTCGCTTTACCATGCTGGATGCGGATATCAGGATAGACGGCGGGGCATTCGGCAGCTTTGGCGTGGTGACGACGTATTACAACGGCGTGCTCCTGCAAGCCCCTTACGAGATAGAGAACATCGGTTTTGATGCCTGCCGGGTGTATACCAACAAACCGCCCAGCGGCGCCATGCGGGGTCACGG
>CAYYGL010000166.1:0-10875 GCA_964471235.1 uncultured Calditrichaceae bacterium | reverse complement strand
GTCGCGCCCTCCCACGGGCGCGTGGATTGAAACGCTACTTTAACCGGAGTAACCGGGAATGCTTCGGAAGTCGAGCCCTCCCACGGGCGCGTGGATTGAAACAGTTGTCAATCCGGGGAATAGAGATCACCATTGTCAAGGATGACACGTCGCGCCCCCCGCGGGCGCGTGGATTGAAACACCAATCGCCTTATCTTTTTTCGAGCACGCCTTAAGTCGCGCCCTCCCACGGGCGCGTGGATTGAAACTGGCATAAATGTATCGGTAAAGCGGATGGGTACCCTACGTCTACCCTGACCATCGGGTAGTAATCCCGATGATGAGTCAGCAGGAGGTGACGTCCCTGCATTCGCTTTACCGAGTTTTTTTGTAATTTTTCATCAGTCGTGTCCCCCACGGAGGGGATTGAAACATCCCTGCACCAACCAACAACCTCAGTTGACATTCTCCCTCAAATTTCATAGATTTATGAAGCATTTCGGTTTTGCTTTAATATTTGGAGATAATCGTTTACCGGTGCAGGAGTGACATCGTTCATGCCGAAAATTACCGAACAGGAATTGCAACAAATCCGCCGGTTTCTGGAGAAAAAACGACAACGCCGGGAGGAGAATCGTCGTAAGCTATACCGTGCTGCCAGGGCGGATTTTCAAAAAATTATCGACATGATCATTCGGAAATACCAACCGAAACGAATCTATCATTGGGGGTCGCTGCTGAACGAACGTCATTTTACCGAGCTATCGGACATTGATATCGCCCTGGAAGGGATTACTGCTCCGGAAGACTTTTTTGCACTGTTGGGCGATGCCGAAGAATTGACTTCCTTTCCCCTCCATATTGTTCAATTGGAAAAAATCCATCCGTTGCATGCGCAAAGCATCAAAAAAAGAGGCAAATTAATCTATGAGAGTAAATGCCAGAACGTATCCTGAGTACCTTTGCTGACGAGTGGTTTCAATACGGATGCCATCTATGCTGGTATCCCCCTAAAACCACATCCGACAAACAAACTTTTCCCAACACCCTGGTTTTTCATTCGCCCTTTTGCTTTATGTTTGCTCTACTTCCGCCTCCCCCAATATCTCCCGAATCTCATGGTAATCCAGAACTTCCTTTTCCAGCAGGGCGTTTGCCATTTTATCCAGTAAATCCCGCTTTTCGGTTAAAATGTCCCTGGTATCCCGGTACGCATTGGTGATAATTTCCATCACTTCATCGTCAATCAACTGCTCGATTTTCTCGGAGCGGCGTTCCAGGGATGCGCCCTGCCCCAGGAAACCGGGATTGGAATTTTGCACCAGGGAGAGGTTGGGCAGCCGTTTGCTCATGCCATACACCGTAACCATATTGCGGGCAATCTGCGCCACCTTTTCCAGGTCGTTGGATGCCCCGGAAGACACCTCGCCAAAAACGATTTCCTCCGCCGCCCTGCCGCCCAACAACCCTTTGATTTTGCCCAACAACTCCGACTCGGACATCAGGTAGCGGTCTTCTAAGGGCATTTGCAGGGTATATCCCAGGGCGCCAAAACCGCGGGGGACAATCGATACCTTCTGCACCGTATCTGCCCCGGGGGTAAAATAGCCCACAATGGCATGCCCGGATTCATGGTATGCTACAATCTTCCGCTCTTTTTCATTGATCAGTTTATTCTTTTTCTCCAGCCCGGCGATGGTGCGTTCAATGGCTTCCTCAAAATCCCGCATGGTGACCTTGTCATGTTTTTTTCGCACGGCTAACAACGCTGCCTCGTTGCATACATTGGCGATTTCTGCACCGGCAAACCCGGGAGTTTGAGCTGCCAGCCGCTTTAAATCCACATCATCGCCTAACACCAGGTTGCGGGTATGCACTTTAAAGATGGCGACCCTGCCATTGAGGTCCGGTTTGTCCACCAACACCTGGCGGTCAAAACGCCCCGGTCGGAGCAGTGCCGGGTCTAACACATCCGGGCGGTTGGTGGCGCCCATGATGATCACCCCCACACCGGGATCGAAACCGTCCATCTCTACCAACAATTGGTTGAGGGTGTTTTCCCGCTCATCGTAACCGCCGCCGGCAACCGGGGCGCGTCCCCGGCTTTTCCCGATGGCATCAATCTCATCAATGAAAATGATACACGGGGCGTTTTGCTTGGCTTGCTGGAAGAGGTCGCGCACCCGTGCGGCACCCACTCCCACAAACATCTCTACAAAATCGGAACCGCTCATGTGGAAGAACGGCACGCCCGCTTCTCCGGCAACCGCCCGCGCTAAAAGTGTTTTACCGGTTCCCGGCGGTCCCACCAGCAGCACCCCCTTGGGCAGCTTGCCTCCCAGTTTCGTGAATTTTTTGGGGTTCTTTAGAAATTCTACCAGTTCCTTTACTTCCTCCACCGCTTCATCTACCCCGGCAACGTCCTGAAAGGTGACTTTATTTTTGGGGTCTTCCGCATGAATTTTGGCGCGATTTTTTCCCAGGGTGAGCATGGGGTTGCCAGCGCCGCTCATCCGCCGGAACACAAACGCCCAGATGCCCATCAATAGCAGGATGGGCAGAATCCAGTTCAGAAAGAAATTTTGCAGGAAGTTGGACTCAATCCGCCCGCTGTAATCTACCCCGGCTGCCTGCAGGTCTTCAATCAGGTGTTTATCGTCCACCCGCACCACGTAAAACCGGCGGGAAAGATTTTTTTCTGTCTCTCCCCAGGGAAGGCGCCAGGGAGTTGCCGGCCCCTGAACAATATTGTGCCGGGAAGTATCCGCTGTTAGACTATCGCTCTCCGGCGATTTAAATTCCCCGTAGATGCGATCCCGGGTAATCACCACCCGGGCGATTTGTCCGGCAGCAAGCTTATCCCGGAAGGTTTTATAGGAAATCTCCTGTCGAATGCCCGGTCCCGGGAAGAATATCATTTGGATCAGCATGATCAGGAAAAAGGCAATGATGTAATACCATATCGAGAATTTGGTCTCCTTTTTCATAGGCGTCCTCTCTATTCTATTTTAAAAAATGCCCTGCCGAATTTTTCCATCAACTCAGCAGGGCATTCAGAGCTTCAGTTGGGCTTCTCCTTATTATAATTATATAGTGAATGCGACAAAGAAACTGTTGCGTCGGCGAATCACTTTAAACAATACCGTATCACCGCGCTTTAAGCCTTTCACCGCTTTTCGAAAATCTTCCACATTTTTCACTTGTTTCCGATTCACGGATATAATCAAGTCGCCCACATTCAACCCTGCCTGAAAAGCATTGCTGGATCGTTTGATCTGTGTGACCACCACGCCTGTCAGCGACTCATCCAAGCCATACTGCTGTGCCAGGTCGGACGTAAACGGCGCCACCCGGAAACCGAACAGCTTTTCAATCTCTTCCTGGGAACCAGCGGCGATCTTTTCCGGTTCCAGTTTGCCCAGCTCCACGGTAATTTCTTTTTCCTTGCCGTCCCGCAGAATGGTCAGTTTTACCTTCGTTCCCGGTCGGGTAGAGGCAATGTCGTTCCGAAGTTGGGTGGAATTTTTCACCTTCTTGCCGTTCAGTTTGATGATCACGTCGCCGTCCTTCAACCCGGCTTTGTCGGCAGGGCTGTCTTTGGAGACGTCGGCAATCAACACCCCTTCTTTCACCTTCAACTTCATGGCTTTGGCTAAATTCTCATTCACATCCTGAATATAGACGCCCAGCCATCCGCGCACCACTTTTCCATACTTGATGATGGATTCCATCACACTCTTTGCCATGTTGATGGGAACGGCAAAGCCGATTCCCTGAAAACCGCCGGTGCGGGTAGCGATGGCGGTGTTGATGCCGATTACCTCGCCGTCCAAATTAATCAATGCGCCGCCGGAATTCCCGGGGTTGATGGCAGCATCGGTCTGGATGAAGTCCTCGTATTCCGCCAACCCTACATTGGAGCGTCCCTTGGCGCTGACAATCCCGCTGGTCACGGTATGTTCCAGGTTGGGACTTAACGGGCTGCCGATTGCCAGCACCCATTCCCCGACTTGCAGTTTATCGCTGTCACCCAACTTGCTCACCGGGAGGTCTTTGGCATCCACCTTTAGCACGGCAATATCCGTTTTAGGGTCGGTGCCGATGACTTTGGCGGGAAGGGTTCTGCCATCAAACAACCGCACATTGATGGTGTCGGCATCATCTACCACATGATTGTTGGTGAGGATGTAACCGTCTTTGCTGACAATTACCCCGGAACCCATTCCTTTCTGTTTAAATTCCTCCTCCTGGGGGTGGCGCCTTGGTTGGGGAGATTGTCCGAAGAACTGTTCAAAAAAATCCTCAAAAGGGCTGTTGAAAAACGGGTAGCCGCCCATCCCCCGCACTTTGTACACCTTCTCGGTAAATACCGTTACCACGGTGGGATTCACTCTCTTGGCAATATCAATGAATGCCTGGTTAAAATCCCGAAGGGAAGTGAGTGGTCTATCCGCCGGGTACACCGAATCCTGTTGGGCAATGGGGGTGCTGTAAACCACCGGTTGAGTGCTCTCATGAATCTGGGAAAAAATTAATGCACCGGCAATAATTCCAATTAATATTAACACAATTCCGGACAACTTCGTTCGCTCACGCATCATATCCTCCTTATTGTCTGACGATTGTTTGTAATTTATCTCACACAATTAATACACTGCTTTAACGCACATTGTTTTCGAAAGTTTTCACATCCCATATTTTTTTGATGCACACGGGAAACAGGGTATGCATCCAAAGAATATGGGTAACAGCAATAATAAAAAATGGCGGCACATAGAAAGGTGCCGCCGGAATTGTTAACGATTATCCGGTTTTCACCGGGATTTTTTTGGCTCTCCGAACCGCCTCAGCTTTCTTGGGCATTCGAACTTCCAGTACCCCCTTCTTAAAGGTAGCTTCTACCCGATCGGTTTCCACTTCCACCGGTAAGGGGATTTCCCGGTAGAAGGAACCGTAAGACCGTTCGGCATGGTAGTAATATTCGCCTTCCTCTTCCTTTTCTTCCCGCTTCTCACCTCGCAGGGTCAGAACATCGTCATGCAAGGTGATTTCAATATCCTTTTCATCCATTCCCGGCAGTTCGGCAATCACTCGAATTTCTTTGTCGGTTTCTTTGACATCCACCCGGGGGTAGAAGCTGCCGAATTCTTCCTCCAACGGACTGGGAAGAAATTCACCGAAGAAACTGTCAAAGAGGCGGTTCATTTCCCGTTGTAATGCGTAGAAAGGATTCTCGCTGCTTTCCCGGCGTACCGGTATCCGCCGTTTACCCCATCTTACCGGCAATAAATTGCGAATCGCCATCTTACGTCACCTCCTTTCCCGTTAACTTTTCCATTAAGCGGTTTTTACGGTGATTGTTCGCGGTCTTGCTTCTTCCACCTTCGGTAAACGCAATTCCAACACCCCGTCTTTATAACTGGCTTCAATCCCGTTTTGATCAATGGTGTCGGTCAGCGTGAAAGAGCGTTCGTAATCGCCAATTTCATACTCCATGTAATTGAGTTTGAATCCTTCCGGAAACACCGGGGGCACATGCCCTTTTACGGTCAGCACATTCTTTTCCAGAGTAACCTCAATAGATTTCTTCTCTACCCCGGGCATATCAAACCATAACAGGTATTCGTTGTCGGTTTCGACGATATCTACCGGGGGAGTGTAGATTCGATGGGTACGAACTTCCTCAATCTTTTCCACTTTTTCCGGGGTGCGAACCTGGATTTTGGTTTCCTTGTTGCTCATATCCATTCCCTCCTTTCAATTAAGATTCTTTTCTCACACTGGCTTCCATCAAACAACACCGGTCTAATCGTCATTATTTAATTTGAATTTTTTTCGGTTTATCTTCCTCAGCCCGCGGTAAGCTGATATTCAGAATACCGTCATGAAAACGGGCATCCACTTTGCCGGTATCAACCTCGAAAGGCAGGCGAATGCTGCGTTCGAATTCACCGTAGGGGCGTTCCTGACGTAAAAACGTCTCTCCTTCTTTGGCTTCCCGGGGTTTGCGATTGCCTTTGATGTAGAGCATGCCATCCCGAACGGAGAGATGAATATCCCTGGGAGAATAGCCGGGTAATTCGGCACTAATGATGGCAACATCATC
This sequence comes from uncultured Calditrichaceae bacterium, assembly GCA_964471235.1. GTDB lineage: Bacteria > Calditrichota > Calditrichia > RBG-13-44-9 > J075 > CAYYGL01. The sequence continues at coordinate 4,790 of CAYYGL010000166.1, read as the reverse complement.
CTTCGTCCAGATGTTGACCGGCGGGTAAGGGGTTTCTTCCAGTCCTGTCAGCCGGTTAAAAATCCGATCCATCTCATGCCGAATCCGATCAATTTCTTTCCAGGGATTAATGCCGGTGAATAATTCCGTGTATAACATCTTCTCACCTCCTTTTGTTTAGTAAGAACCAACCTGTCTTTTTATTTTTTTTACCCCGAATTTAGCAACCGCCGTACCAATTCGCAAAAGTAATTGTTTTATATGAGATTACATGAAAAAGGTGTTTGAGGAAATAGTTCGGATGGCATAAATGGTGTCAGATTTGCAGGGGGGAACGAAGCCCATAGCGGACTGATGATGTAAATTGATGTCATAGAATTTGTCAAATTTTCACGCCGTAAATTTAGTGGCGACCCGACAACTGTGACTTAAACCACAAATGATTTATGATAAAATTGATATAATTATAGCACCTTGGGGAATCCATTCGCTCTCACACAGTGTTTGTCATGTGAGTCATTCACCGCATTTTCAATCGTTCATTTAACAGGAGGCTGTATGTATCGTATGTGCTACCGTAATACGGAATTATTCCACCCATTCAAGAAAATAAAGAAAAGCGTGTCGGGTTTGACACTTCTGATGTTGATCGTTATATTCTGGGTATTGCCCCCGGCGATTCGCGCCCAGCAGTATTATCCTTCCGAACCGACCGTGCCTTCCCAGGGGTCTGCTCCGGAAGCGCGGATGAAAGCACCGGATAACCTGTTGCCTTTTCCCTCTGGTGTACCACAGGTGAATCCTCCTGCTCAACCCAATCCCCTGGCGCCAACCCTGCTTACCACCATTGAAGGCATTTCCTTCATTGAAGATGCCACACTGACCGGTTTTTTCCATATTCCGCCGGACCCCCATGGGGCGGTGGGACCCAAGCACGTGGTCTCGGTGGTGAATGTTTCCATTGAGTGGCATACTAAAACCGGCACCCAGCAGAACAGTCAAACTCTGGCCTCATTCTTTTCTTCTCTCTCACCCCTCAGTTTGTTTGACCCCAAAGTGTTGTATGACCAATTCTCCAATCGTTTTGTGGTGGTGGTGTTAGACCAAACCAGTGTACCCAATGACCCTGCCAATACTTCCCGGATTTTGTTAGCCGTATCCGATGATAACGATCCTAACGGCACCTGGTATTTCCATGAAATACCTTCTGTATTTACCCTTAGTGGAAGCGATTCCGCCTGGACAGATTACCCCGGTTTTGCGGTGGATGAGGAAGCAGTTTATGTCACCGGCAACCTCTTTTCATTTATCACAGGGTTATTTAGCGGCAGTCGTTTATGGATTATTAACAAGATTCCTTTTTATAGCGGCGGGGCGGCATCTGTAAATGTTTATGATCCCGTTGGTGCCGTGGGGCAAATGGCAACCACCATGCAGCCAGCCCATATTTACGGCACCGCACCGGCAGGAGTCGGCACCTGGTTGGTGCGCTATTCGGGTTTTTCGGATGGCACCAATGAATCTCTTAGTATTATTCGAGTGGATAATCCCCTGGGTACTCCCAGTTTCTCTCACCAATTTGTTAGTTTAGGAGATATTGACAACACTGCTGCCGGGATGCCCGATGCCCCCCAATCCGGCACCGGTACTCTGATTGACACCGGTGACCGCCGGGCGCTGGATGCGGTCTGGCGGAATAATAGTCTGTATACCTGCGCCAGCGTTGTTCCGGGTTCCGGAACGGACGCCGGGCAGGCAACCGCCCATTGGTGGCAGGTGAATACCACCACCCTGAGCAGTCTTAGCCTGACCGACCAGGGCAATATCGGAGGAGAGGATATTGCTACCGGCGCCTATACGTTTTACCCCTCCGTTGCCGTGGACCAAAATGATAACCTGGCGATTGGCTTTGCCGCTTCCGCCTCCTCTATTTTTCCGGGGGCATATTACACCGGACGTCTCTCCACTGACCCGGCAGGCACCGTGCAGTCTTCCGGCACCCTGGCTGCCGGTTTGGACTATTACGTGCGAACTTTCGGGGCAGGGCGAAACCGTTGGGGAGACTACAGCGCCATGTCGATTGACCCAACCGATGAACTGACCTTCTGGGTGTTTAATGAATATGCCTTAACCCGGGGTAATCCGACCAGTGGGGGGGAAGACGGGCAGTGGGGAAACCGCTGGGGGCGCTTTAAACTCAATCAACAGTCGGTAAATCCCGGGGATATCATCATTACCGAAATTATGCAAAACCCTGCTGCCGTAGCAGATGCCAATGGCGAATGGGTGGAACTTTATAACAACACCGCTTCCGCCATCGATATTGACGGATGGACCCTGCGGGATAGCGGTACCGACAGCCATGTGATCAATAACAGCGGACCTCTGCTGGTGCCCGCCAATGGCTTTGTGGTACTTGGGATTGATTCCAATTCCACCACTAATGGCAATTACACCGCCGACTACCAGTATTCCAACTTTGTGCTGGATAATACCTCCGACGAAGTGATTTTAGCAGATCTCACCGGCACGGTCATTGATTCGGTTGCGTATGACGGCGGGGTGACCTTTCCCAATCCCAATGGCGCTTCCATGGCACTTACGGTTTTTATCGCGGATAACAGCGTTGGTTCGAACTGGACAACCTCCACCGTTCGGGAACCTTCCTTCGTTGGGAGCAGCGGCGATCTGGGCTCCCCGGGAACCGTGGGTTCGGATCAAACCCTGCCGGTGGAACTGGCAGCATTTACCGTTACTGCCGGGGATAAAGATGTGGTGTTAAACTGGGTAACGGAAAGTGAAACCGAAAACGTGGGTTTCAAAATCCTGCGGGCTACCCGGGAAGATGGTGAATATACCTTGCTGAGTTCTTATGAGACCAATCCCGATCTGGAGGGACAGCTCACTTCCAATACCCGAACCGAATATACTTTTGAAGATCAATTGGTTGTGAATGGTGCCACCTACTGGTATAAATTGGTGGATGTGGATATCTTCGGAATTCACACCGAGCACGGTCCTCTGGTTGCAACACCCCAATCCGCTGGCAGTGATGTGACCACCCTCAGTGCCAATGCGCCCAAAAAGTTTAAGCTGTATCCCAATTTTCCCAATCCGTTTAACCCGGAAACTACGTTGCAGGTGGATATCCCTGCTTTAGACAAGCTGGTGCCGGTGCAGGTGACGGTGTATAATGCCCTGGGGCAAAAAGTACGAACCATTTTTAATGGCGCTCTGGCGCCCGGCACTCACGCCTTAAAATGGCGAGGGATTGATGATAACGGTAACCACGTTCCCTCTGGCGTCTATTTTGCCCAAATTAAAGCGGCTCAGCTACACCAGGTAGTGAAGATGATTTTATTAAAATAACGTCAATTCATCCTGAGCAAAATGGAACGCAGATGACACGGATGATCCGGATTTCCGCAGATTTTAACATTATGACCAATCATCCGTGTCAATCCGCGTAATAGTGTCAACTGTGTGCGATTTCAAGTTACATCCAACTCACGTTAACATAATTTCAATAGAAACTGAACCGGCGTTGTGCGAACCCAACCGCCTGTTTTATCCGTTTGCCAGCCGTTCCAATTCACCCCGATTTCCCTCAAAACAATAAGTATTACCGATTTTCCTCTCCCGTCATTAAATTGGGCAGCATCTTATATAATTGATGAAATGTGAGATAAACCGTTTTCTGACAGTTTAGAGATTAAGGATGCACCAACAATTGACCGACAGTCGTTTAGCCGCCCTGGCAGCCAAAAGCATTTTTCTGGCTTTTAGCAACTACTGCCATCAATTCCTTTCCATTACCCGGCAGGCAAAATCTCGTTTCGAGCAGATGGATTGGCATGGCATGCAGAAAGATTCCTTAGCACGCCTGGAGTTATATACGGAGGTAGTGAATCGCAATCTGCAGGAATTACGGGATTTGATGAAAGACCGGGTGGAACAAAAAGCCGTCTGGCAGGGAATGAAAGCGGTTTATTCCGGCTTAATCTCCGAACGGGATGATTGGGAACTGGCAGAGACTTTTTTTAACTCCATTACCCGGCGAATCTTCACCACAGTAGGGGTTGACCCTCACATCGAATATGTGGATACCGATTTTTCCAGCCCGCCCATCCCTGCCCGGGAACCGGTCTATCGCACTTTTCCACGTGCCGCTTCCACCGCTGCGTTAATTGAAAATATCTTGCAGGCATTTCCCTTTGCCGTGAAATATCGGGATATTCCGGGAGATGCTTCCCTGGTGGCAACGGAAATAGACAGGGCGCTACGGAAACTGGGCGCTTTAAGGGTGGTGGGCCGGGCAGAAATCATTAAATCGGTATTTTACCGGGGACAACGGGCGTTTTTAATCGGACGCCTGTTTAGTGGAATCCACATGCTCCCCATTGTGTTGGCGTTGGTAAATTCACCATCGGGGATCTATGTGGAAGCGGTTTTATTGGATGAGAATGCCGTCAGCATCCTGTTCAGTTATACCCGTTCTTATTTCCATGTGGAAATCCAGCGCCCTTACGAACTGGTGCATTTCTTAAAATCAATTATGCCCCGCAAACGGATTGCCGAGTTATACATCTCCATCGGGTATAATAAACATGGCAAAACGGAGCTATACCGGGATTTGCTCCATCATATCGCTTCCTCGGACGAGAAATTTGAGTTGGCGCGCGGGGAAGAGGGCATGGTGATGAGCGTCTTTACCCTGCCGGCGTATGACCTGGTGTTCAAAGTGATCAAAGACCGGTTTGCCTACCCCAAGCATACCAGCCGTCAGGAGGTGATGGCAAAATACCGGCTGG
>CAYYGL010000165.1:0-10996 GCA_964471235.1 uncultured Calditrichaceae bacterium | reverse complement strand
AATTTATGACATGTTTTCCTTCGTCACTTTGAACAGCAACTTCACCGGTTCGAAGAGAGAAATGTTAATTTACAGTATTATTTTCCCCTGGCACTCAAACATACATAAGCGTTCCGATAGGGGTTGGTAATTTATTGTTTTTCTATAACCGCTGCGTTCTCTGGTGCCTCGATGGTGGATAATATGGGTTCGGAAGCAATTCAGAATATACACCGCAAAGCCGTTGTGTCATCTCCCTGGCGAATCCCATAAAGAACCACGTGCAGGATTCATTTACCCCATGGGATGCCTGTTGCCGAGACGGTTATCTGTCTTCATATACATTCTGAGATACTCCAGCCTTACATCAGGTAAAAAGTTCGGGTTAAAAATATGAGAGCCGTTTCTTTTTAATACTTTCTTTATTATCTTTGCAGCCGATACTCATATAAAACCATAAGCTGTTATTCTCTAATGGACATATTCGAAGCATACCGGCGCTATATTCGTCATTTTAAACTCAAACTGACTCGTATTTATCTTCAATTTCGCTCCACAGAAAACGTCTTTATGGTTTCGGTGGCGACGGTTATCGGATTATTAGGGGGGTTCGGGGCTATCGGAATACAATACCTGATTCGCTTGACAGAGCAATGGCTGTGGGGCGCAAAAGATTTTCCTATCGAACATGTCAAGCATCTTCCGCTCTACATTAAGATAGGGGTGCCGGCTGCCGGCGGCCTGGTGGTGGGTGCCATGGTCTATTATCTTGCCCGGGAAGCCAAAGGGCATGGTGTTCCGGAGGTGATGCAAGCGATGGCGCTCAATAACGGAATTATCCGTCCCCGGGTGGCGATTGTCAAATTGATTGCTTCCTCATTGTGCATCGGTTCCGGAGGTTCGGTAGGGCGGGAGGGTCCTGTAATCCAAATCGGTTCTTCGGTCGGTTCTACTATGGGGCAGTTGCTTCGGGTAAACCCGGAGCGAATCAAAACCTTTGTTGCCTGCGGAGCCGCTGCCGGAATTGCCGCAGCGTTCAATGCCCCCGTTGCCGGGGCGCTCTTCAGCCTGGAAATTATTTTGGGCGATTTTGCCGTTGCCCAGTTTAGCCCCATTGTGGTCTCATCGGTGGTGGCTACGGCAGTGTCCCGCACTTTCCTGGGCGATTATCCCGCTTTCGCGGTGCCTGCCTACGAACTTCACTCGCCTTATGAATTGTTTTTTTATGCTGTCCTGGGATTGTTAGCCGGTTTAGTCGCATTGCTTTACATCAAAGTACTCTATTTTCTGGAAGATTTTTTTGAAGACCTGAAAATTCCCGAGTTGGTCAAGCCGATGATTGGCGGTATTCTCATCGGGCTAATGGGGATGTTTGTACCTCAGATATTCGGCGTGGGGTATCATTCCATTACTGCGGCGTTAAACGGAAATTTGTTATGGACAACCATGTTAGCCCTGGTGTTTCTCAAGCTTCTGGCAACATCGATTAGCCTGGGTTCCGGGGGGTCCGGTGGGATCTTTGCCCCATCCCTGTTCATCGGCACCATGTTGGGCGGTTTTTTCGGTACGATGATTCATCAATTCTTTCCATTTTCCGGCACCATTGGCGCGTACGCGTTGGTAGGGATGGGCGCTCTGGTGGCTGGCACTACCCATGCCCCGATTACGGCTATCCTCATCATTTTTGAGATGACCAACGATTACAAGATTATCCTTCCCCTGATGATCAGTTGTGTGATATCGGTACTGATTGCCAGCAAAATTCAAAGAGAATCGATTTATACCTTAAAGTTGGTGCGCAGGGGGATTGATCTGTTCAAAGGCAGGGAAGTCAATATTCTCCGTGCCCTGAAAGTATCCGAAGTAATGCAGGAAGACCCGGTCATCATTTCCGCGGATACAACTCTGCCGGATTTGATCGACCTCTTTTTTCATACCAGTCACACGCAATTTTTTGTAATTGACCGACAGAATCATTTTATCGGCCGGGTAACCCTGGATGATGTACGCCGACTGCTGCGAGAACAGGAATTTTTGAGTGGACTGGTAATTGCACACGATCTTGTCAATCCCAATGTGGCAAAAATTCACCCGGATATTTCTCTGGACCAGGTGATGCGGATTTTCGGACAGTACGATGTGGAGGAATTGCCGGTAGTTGACAGGAACGATTCCGACCGGATTGTGGGGGTGGTGCGCTATCGGGATGTAATTGAAGCTTACAACCGGGAGTTAGTCAAACGGGATTTGGTCAGTGAAGCCGGCGCCACCTTTACCCTGGTGGAAAAAGCTCAAAAGATTACCTTTATGGACGGCTATGCCCTGGAGGAAATCCCGGCATCATTAAATTTTGCCGGAAAGACACTGGCGGAACTCAACATTCGTTCCCGATTTGGAGTCAACATCCTGATGATTAAACGGAAAGATGAAAATGGTAAAGAAGAGCAGATTGTACCGTTGCCCAACGAAGTAATTCACCCCGGCGACCGTTTGGTTGCCATGGGCAAGGAAAAAGATTTAGTCCATCTTCGGAACGCCTGAGGGGGAAAACAAAATTTGTAAAGATTTCTCCTTGTTCAACCGATAACGGAAACATCCTGTTCAGGGATAGAACAGAACCACTAACCCAGGGAAGGAGTTGCTCCATGGAAGTCACCAATAGTCAATCTCTCCAACTACAACAACAAGTGGCAATGAAGGCGCTGAAGCAGGCGATGGATATGCAGCAGCAGACTGCCGATTTGATGATGCAGATGGCTGCTGCCCAGGAAAATGTTCAGAGAGGCTCAAATGAGCTTTATGGCGCTTATGTGGATGCCTATGCCTGAGCTCTCCGGAGAGCTTTCAACAAAGCAGAGCAGCAAATTGCTCCTGTCCAATCAAAAGGCGAAGACCCAATGGGCTTCGCCTTTTGTGTTTTTTATCTCAAAAAAATCATTTACACTTGTAATTGATCCACTTCCATTGACCTTTAAACATGATTATAGCCAAGATGGTTACTACATGAAGAGGCATGCGTCATGGATATTTCTTCGAAGGTAACACAGAGGGTAGACAAAAAAAAGTACTTGTGTAGCTACAAGTTTAAAGCCGTTTGCCAAAGGCACCACCTTGTGGAAAACGGCTATTTTCTTCTACGATTTCTCATTAACAACGGGATTAATCCCGGTGTTAATAAAAAATTTGCCACACTTTTTAACCGTTTCAACGGTTTCCTTGTTCTTAGCTACACAAATACAAAAAAAGATGTTAGAAAAAAGCTAAATAGAATTAAATTTTCATCTTTTTTAAATTTTAAATTGAATCAGACCAACATTGTGTGCTCTTCGCGAAACGACCACTACGTGGGTGCTTATCCCTGAGAAATCACTACTTGATGAACTAAACAGGCAATATGGGATAGGGATTTTAAATTTCTTTAGTCCAGTTCTGGATTGTTAAATTCTCAATTCTCTGGAAATGTTTTTCATTGTTGGTAACAAGAGTCATTTGATGTGTAATAGCAGTAGCTGCAATAAATAAGTCAGAATCATTTAATATTTTGCCCTTCTTCTTAATTTTAGATTTGATTCTTCCAAATTCTTCTGCGGTATTGGAGTCAAAATTGATGACATTAATTTCCATAAGTAATTCATTAATTAATTGAACATTTTCATCACATTTTGATGAATTATATGCGCCAAAATATAATTCTGCAACGGTGATAGCCGAGATAAATACATTACTTTCACCAACAACAACTATTTTCTCATTAATTTGAGGATATTTATTTTTTAACCAATAAATTATAATATCGGTATCTATAAGATATTGGTCAGAAATCTTCATAATTTTACTCTTCCAGATCTGATATTCTTCTCACGAGAGTTAATAATCTCTGCTATAATTTCATCAGCATCACGCTTATCTTGCCATTTTCCACAAAAACGAGTCAATCCCTTATTTTCCTTCAAAGGGAACAATGCTATATGTAGTCTGGAATGAACTTTTAAGTTTAATTTTTTTCTGATTTCTTCCGGAAGCGACAAATGTCCATCAGGTAATATTTCAGCAATATATTCAATAATGCTCATGATACATCTCCATTCTTGGCATATTACATATTTTTGTTTTCCAGACATTTTAAAGGAAAAAAAGAGAACATGCAACGTAATTTATGGTTCGTTTACTTTCTGGGGAAAATAGGGCTGAGTCCAAAATTATGTGTAAATTTCCGAAAGGGTAAAAGCCTACCCTCATTATAATGTTGCAGGAATGAGAATTCCTGCAACAAAGTGCCAATCTGTCAGGAATTGAATTGTTCCATTGGAATCCCTTTAGGAGAATTCCTGTAAGATTATTATTTCTATTTTACACAAAAATGTAGATACAGTAAAAAATTGAATGTCTTAATTTATTATGCCGATTACCCCCCATAAAAAATCTTTTCCCCCAATTCTTTTAGCCAGAGAATTGCCTCATCCGCTCTGCCTTCGATGGTGGCTTGCACCCCGGCATCCACTACCTCACCGACAAATATGGAGTGATCCCCCTTTTCTACTGTTTCGACTAATTTGCATTCCACATACGCCGGTGCATTTTCCAAAATGGGGGAACCGGTGCTGCCGGTGCGGAATGGCTGCCCGCCGATGGTCATTCCCTCCCGTTCCTGCGGTTTAAAAAACGTGAAGGCAATTTCCTGTTGTTCCTTGCCCAGCATGTTCAGGGCGAAGGCGCCGGATTCTTTGATGATCCGATGCGCCCCGGAATCTGCTTTTACCCCCACCGCAACCAATGGCGGATTGAAGGACGCCTGCGTAACCCAATTCACCGCTGCCGCAGAGACATCACCGTCTTTGGATTCCGAAGTGAGGATATATAAACCGTACGGAATCATCCGTAACGCGGTTTTTTTGGCTTGCTCATCCATCATTATCTCCTCTTAACCGGTTTACAAATCACGTTTTTTACCTTAAATTTCTTTTTCCGTTTCCCTATATCTCTCACTTGTTCACGGCATACATGGGGCGAATATCCACCGGTATGTCGGAGAGTTTCCCCAGAGCTTTTTGCAGTTCCGAAGAGATATAGCGGTATTTAGCGATAAATGCTTTGGCGGCTTCGTAATCGCCATGTGCTTGAATCATCAGGATTTCATGTGATAACTCTTTTATGGCTTTCTCAATCCGGTTGTAATTGACCCGGAAGCGTTCGGTGGTGGGGTCAAATTCCACCCCGCCTTTTTCCATCAAGTAGTTCAGGGTTATCACATTGGCGCCGCCGTGGGCTTCCGAAATACCGAATCTGACACTGCGGAAAATGCCACCTACAAAGCTGGCGTAAATTTTGTCCGCCAGATTTTGATCAAAAACCCCGCGTTCAATCATATAGGGAAATTGATACAAGCCCACCACATCGGCTTTGGCTTCTTCCAGGGTAGAGTAGGTCTCCTTCAGTTCCTTGCTGACCGTGGTCTGGTGACCATCTTTTACGATTTTTCCAGGACCGATACCGTGCGACATTTCATGTAGAAGGATATGATAGAAGAAAGCATCAAATGCCGTTCTTTCGATATCTTTTTCCGAAAGTACCCGGCGCATGATGGGAATAGCGATGTTTTCATACTTGGCGCGAATGACATTTTTCAGCATTACCTTTTTGCTGCCTTTGGCTTCCCGCACCCGTTCATCGTTAGGCAGGTTAAATGCCGCAGTTTGCACCCCGGCTTTGGTATCCCCGGCAGTAAATAACTCGTTTACCACTACAATCGGGGACGATGCTCCCCGGTTAAAATTCTTGTATTTATCGGGAATCGGTAACCGCTCCTCTAAATCATTTAAATAATTTGCCAGTTGTTTCAGCTTCTTGCTGTCGCCGCGGTCGACCAGAGTAATAAAGGCGGTAAAACTGGCTTTGTAGTTGAACATCCGGTCTTCATATACTTCATAAGGACCGATCACCACTTCCAGATCGTGATCGTGCAAATCCATCCAATCCATGTCGCTTTGAAAATAATCGTTGCTCAGGAACGCTTGGGCACGGCTGTTGAGATATTTTTTCAATGAGGTATTATCCGTTAGCTGCGCCGCTTCTTTGAGATATTGCGCTGCCGGTTCCAGGAACACTTTGTAAGCCTGTGAATATGGAATGGCTACCAATTTATCGCCCTGACGGCGAATAAGAGTAAACGTGGCGGTAAACAGGGAATCATCTGCTTCGTGGGATTTCAACCACTGCTCAAATTCTTTCCGGGTCATGTCCACCGGGTAGAAATTGGCACCTTCGGGTTTGAGCTCGTTTAGATTGATAAATGGCTTGTCTCCCTCCAGGCGGTCGAAAGGACCAAAGTTGAGGTTGAAATATTTCAGCAACGTCGCATAATCCGGATTGCTGCCATGTTTCAGTTCTTCCCGTATCGCCACATTTTTGTGATAGACCTGGCGCAGGAATATCTCGTCTATAATTTTAGCAGCTTCCAACAATTTTCCCAATGCCTGGCGATCGCCGCTGCTCAGTTGGGAAATATCCGCACTGATTTCCACCGGCACAAATTTATCCAACTGCTGCTGCACTTCAGTCACAGCACGGTAATCGGTGATTACCGGTGTTGCTTTTTTACATCCCATCCAACCGACTCCTGTTAAAATTGTGAACCACAGAAGATACTTAATTGGTTTTCGCATGTTACAGGCTCCTTCTTTAGACAAATAAAAAAATTGAGATGTGAAGATGGGAGAATGTCCTCTGCTCCTCATGTGTAGGAATCTGTTCAACGTTTTCAAACAGTCATTATACCCGAAATTCTTTCACATTCCTGCTTCCCCTGATATGACGATAGAACTCTGAAAAAGACTCTACCGGATTCATAGGTGTGGATTTTGGCATTCACAGTATCCGCAGAAAGGCATAAGATGGCACCGGTTGGGGACTGTGGAACCTCACCCGGTCACACTGATGCGAACCCGCTCCGGGGCGCTAGCGGAATAAAGAGGCAGCCGGAGTACGTTGAGCCATTTTTACAACTCCGGGTATCTAAATATAGAATATTAAAGCTGTAAGTGTAAACAAAAATTTTTGATGTGCACAATTATCTTACGGCATCAGCAGCATTTTGCGGACTTCTCTGCGGTCTCCTCCTGAACTCAGCACCATTCCCACAGGTATCCCTCCGATGGAGTGAGGATCAGCATTACTGCCGTTTTGCTGCACAGGGTTGCCCCGGGCAGGAAGTCCCTCATCATGCCTTTGAGTTTCCTTCCCACCGAACATACAAGTCTTGCTTATCCATTCCGAAAACCGCAATCCGTACAAAGAAATCAGGGGCTGGATTGGGGAGATCAAGGAATTCCCCTGTAGAAATTAAGAATGGGGGCTGGCGAATCCGGAAGTTTCGAATCCGGTAAAAAATTCAAACGCTTTGGTTAAGGGGCTATTAAATGATAATTGTATATCTCGAAAATATCCGCTACATGATAACTTAACCCCAGAGAAACCAGACCTGTTCCCGGAGTAAGAACATATTCATTAGATATATCTTCAACGGAAATGGATTCTTTCACAAGAATGCTATCTGTAACCGTAATAGGATGTTTAACAAGTAACCGCATGTCCTTGCCTGAGAAAGTATTGATATCGTTCAATAGCGTATTGAGGCGATCGAAGACCGTTGTGTGTTGAAAACAATTTGCGCAGGATGTCATTTCCAACCGCCTTTCTTGAAAAGAAAAACTAATGGTATTTATTTCGTTCACATAAATTGTTGTATCACCAGGTTCCCCATTAGCAGGATCATAAATCCCGGTTCCGTTAAATGTAATTTTAAGTTCAAAACCATTTGTTGAAGTATCCAGATTTGTAATTTGCCAACTTTCGGTTCCACGGTAAGTTGTAGCACCTCCACCTTCTGTATCCCCGGTTATATACTCAACATCATATTGCCACGCCTTGTTCAGTTCCAGAGGGAGAAGGTTGGTAACCTGAACAAGTTGAGAATTAAAGTTTACAAGACCGGTTACTTCAATTGTTGTGTCGATTCCAAGGAAGTTTTCTTTTGCTATGATGATTTCCACCAATTTCTGCTTCCCCGGAATCACAATTGTAAAGTCACCCTGGTTGTCAGTTTTAAGATTTTTTGTGACAGGAGGTATTCCTACCTGAAAACCATATCGAATCGTCACATCAGTCTCGCGGGAGTTCTGTAAGCCGTTTACGGTCAATTCATCTACATGCCCCATGAGAGTCGAGTCTTCCGGGATGCTAAATTCGTTTTTACTACATCCGGAGAACATATATATCAAAAATAACCAAAGGATTAAATGGTATCTCATGGTTTTGTTCCTCCTTACCTCTTGGAATGTATTTGATAAAGGACAGAGATACTGTCCTGGATATTTGATAGTGCACCACAAAGAAGAAGCTAAGACGTGCTTCCGTAAGCGGGTAAGCTCGGGTATAAATTTCGGTTATTTTATGTGTGAGTAAGAGCGTTTGTTTGTGAGATCGCCTGCACGATTTTTTATAATAATAGTAACTATTCAGCCACGAATGAACACGAAAAAAAGAGATGATCAGTTAATAGTGTTTATCAACATAAGCCGATAAAATGGAATTTATATTGCAGCAAGTGGCGGGTGCGCTTTCTCGTTCGACATAAACGTATGTTTTTTCATGTTTGTACCGGCATTCATGAATATTTTCGTGTTAGTTCGTGAATACATACCAGAATAATTACTAATATTTTAAGAAATTTTCTCAGAAAATGCAAAAAAAATGATAAAGATGCAGCTGAATTAGTGGAATCTCACTACAGTTACCACCCGGGCGGCTTCGTTGACTCGCCACTTTATTTCAGCAGCACCATCTTCCGGGTCAGAGATATCCCCTTCAATCCTCCCTCAAGAGGAGACGCATTTAACCGGTAGATGTATACCCCGCTGGCAACGGGCTTCCCGGCGTCATCACGGCCGTCCCAGGTTACTGTGTAACTGCCGGGAGCCATGCGTTTATTCACCAGAGTTTTTACTTCTCTCCCCAGGATGTCAAAAATCTTTAAATTTACAACTCCGCCTGCCCTTTTGGGGAAATCCGACCCGCCCCCCTGGGGAATCCGAAATTCGATATTCGTTACCGGGTTAAAGGGATTTGGGTAGTTTTGTGCCAACTGAAAGTGGAAAAGAGGAACCTGCCGGTGAGTAACAGTGGTTACCCCCGGAATAAGCGCCTTCTGAAATCCGCTCCCCGGGGAGCCCACATATACCCACCCGGAGGGGCTCACTTCCACTTTAAATGCAAATGGCCATGCCATGTTGTCATTTGCCGAAAGCCAATTTTCTCCCCCGTCCGTAGAAAAGAGGATGCCATGGGAATCCGGGTGATAGCCGCCTGCTTCAAAAGCGCTGGAGGAAGCCGCATACAGAATATCCGCATTGTGAAAAGCAACCGCCACATCCCGCATAAAGTCATCCTCTAACAGCTTCGTCCAGGTGATGCCCCCATCGTTGCTGAGGTAAAGACCTTTTCCCGCACCGTATGCGCTTACATACACCCTGCCGGGATACTGCGGGTCCGGTTGAATGGCGGAAATGCCCTCCCATCCGTACTCCCAGAAACCAATAGCTGTATCCCCCTGCATCTCGGTTAAACCTATCGCCTGCCAGGTGTTCCCGCCATCGGTAGAGCGCCACAATCCGCTTTCGCCGCCGGCATACACCAGGTTGCCGTCAAAACGGTCAACGGCGGTAAACCGGCAACCGTTGTTATCCAAACTGAGCGTCCAGGTAAACCCGTCGTCGGTGCTGCGATATACCTCCCCGGCGGCGGTGACAAACAGGGTACGCTGAGTAACCGGGCTGGTGACATCCAGTGAAAGCCCCATTACTTCTTCTAAAGGTAATCCCGTGTTGGATAGCACCCAGCTTCCTTTTTCCCCTCCCAGATCGCTGCGGAGCAAATAGGTGGGAAACTCTCCGTTCTGATTACCGGATTGAGTTGCCCAGACCACATCCGTTCGCTGTGGGTCTGCTACAATGCTGGCAACGTTTCCCCCAAAGCCTTCCCAGCCGCCAGTGTAAGCGGAATCATTTCCCGACTGCCAGCTCTCGCCGTTATCGGTACTGCGCCAGAAACCGATATCAAAATAGCCCAGGTAAATCCGATTGGGATCCGCCTCGCTGATGGCAATATCCATCATGTTCACATTGTCGAAGCCCCGGGAACGCCACCAGCCGGGAGAAACTTCGTTGGTATAAAGATTTTCGAATGTAACCCCGCCGTCAAAAGTACCGAAAACCCACTGGCTGGTCACCCAGAACATCGCATCGGGATCAGAGAGGTCTTCCCCCAGGGTTTTGCAGATACCATTGAAGCTAACGCCGTAAGACCAGTAAGCGTCGCCCTGGTAACCGTAATCCCAGTTGTCGATAAAACCGGTATGCTGCCAGGTGACGCCGCCATCGGTCGATTCAAAAGTGCCGGCATCAGGGTTCCAGGGAAAGGGTTCCCGGGGATCGATGAGGCGAATGATATGCGGTGCATCCCGTTGAATCCAGATGACCCCGGTCCGGTTTGCCAGGGCTGTCCAGGTAGCGCCACCATCCGTGCTCTTATATAGTGTTCCTTCCAGATCATACCAGTAATACTGGGAATCGCAAGAGGCATGCATGGTGGTTAAATACATCGTTTGGGGATTCTGGGGATCAAGGGCAACATCCAGGATTTCCCCAAACGAAGCGCCAACTGGTGACCAGTGGTTCCCCCCATCGTTGCTGTGATAAACCCGCGCCGGCCCACAGGCAAAGCGCCCATTGCCGGATAGCAGGTAAACGCTGTTCTCATCCTGGGGGTGGATAAGCAATTTCAAAATGCGCAAACCGCCAGGCAGGTTGTTGCTGACTTGCGACCAGGAAAGCCCCCGGTCGGTGGATTTGTACACCCCTCCCTGGTTGGAATTATATCCGGGATGATAAGCGGCATAACAAATGGCAGGATTGCCCGGTGCACTTTCGATATCGGTGATATAGCCATGTTGGAGCACCCGGTT
>CAYYGL010000164.1:0-11122 GCA_964471235.1 uncultured Calditrichaceae bacterium | reverse complement strand
TTAAGGAAAATTGTTATGAGTTTGACTGCGCAAAAACTTCGCTATCCCCATATAACATCAAATCCCAGGATTACTCACGGGGCGCCGATTATTGAAGGAACGAGAATTACCGTTCGTACCATTGCCTGGTATTATCAAATGGGGATGGATGTAGATGAAATTCTTGCCACCCTTCCGCATCTTTCACCATCCCAGGTACATTCTGCCCTGGCATATTACTTTGACCATCAAGAGGAAATTGATGCGGATCTAATTGATAATTCCGATGAGGAAAAAAGGGAGCAAAAGATAATTTCGGAAACAGATAAAAGAGCCTGAACATTTGAGCAAAATAAATGAGAGGCTGTAAGGAACTAATCAACTATAAAACGGATACAATGAGCAGATCTAAATGGTATATAGTGGAGGAAAACTTTTATGTCAAAAACAATTCATATTGAGATTCCTGACAAAATTACTGAGAATTATCCATCCATAGATGAGTTGAAGAAATCAATTTTTGTGGATATTGTGATTAGCGAATACTTGAGAGGTAATCTCACTATTCGAGAAAGTGCATCCCTACTTCAAGTGACCTACGAAGGATTTATTGAACTTTTAGGGCAGCGAAATATCTCGTTTATAACTGCTAACAACGAGGAACTTGAAAAAAGCTACCAATATTTCGAATCATTTATTAAAACTTATCACGGAACATGATAATAGCCAATTCAAGCCCACTAATTGCCCTGGGTAGACTACAAAAGATTAACATTTTAAAATATTTTTTTGGAAGTGTGTATATACCAAAAGCGGTTTATCAAGAAACTGTAGTTGACACAGTTCATTCCGAACAAAAAGCCGCGCTTATCGAAGCTATAGAGAATAAAACTATTATTGTTCAGAAAACAACTTTTAATCATCCATTCAGGCGAAAATTACATTCTGGAGAAAAAGAAGTCATAAACTTAGCAATTGAAAAGCAAGCCGATGCCATTCTCATCGATGATAAGAAGGCTCGAAATGAAATCATTGAAATTGGTATGAATTTTAAATTATTTTACACAACAGATCTCCTAAAAGGTGCTGAAAAAAGAGGGTTGATTAAATCCTATAGTGAAGTTATAAATCAATTGAGAAAGCTCAACATCTATCTACCTGAATAAAACCTTGTGATATTGCGAGATTCGTATGAGCACTTTCGACCTTTCCACCGGTCCCGCCTGCCCCATCCCCATTCAGGATTACCCGCAGGTGTTATTAGCCCACGGCGGAGGCGGTAAGTTAATGCAGCAACTGATCCAGCGAATGTTCGTTGCCACATTCGCTTCCACCGAGCTCACCCGCCAGCATGACGGCGCCGTGTTCACCGTTGACTCCGGTCGTCTGGCGTTTACCACCGACTCTTATGTGATTAACCCCATCTTTTTCCCCGGCGGCGATATCGGTTCGCTGGCAATCCACGGCACAGTGAACGATTTAGCCATGTGCGGCGCTCTCCCCCGCTATATCAGTGTGGGATTTATTTTAGAAGAGGGTCTGAAGATGGAAACCCTCTGGCAAATCGTGCAATCCATGCAAAAAGCGGCGCAAAACGCCGGTATTGCCATCGTTACCGGGGATACCAAGGTGGTGGACCGCGGCAAGGGGGATCAAATCTATATCAATACGGCCGGTGTTGGGGAGATTACTCACGAAATGGACATTCATCCCGGGGAAATCCAACCGGGGGATGCGGTGCTGCTCAGCGGCGATATCGGCAGGCATGGGATTGCAATTATGGCGGTGCGGGAAGGGTTGGAATTTGAAACGGCAATCGAAAGCGACAGCGCCCCGGTGAATCACGTGGTGAGAGATTTGATTGACGCTGGGATAACCATCCATTGCCTGAGGGATTTGACCCGGGGCGGGCTTTCCAGCGCGCTCATCGAAATTGCGGAAACACGAGGTCTGACCATCCATATTAACGAAAGCGCCATCCCGGTGCGGGAAGATGTGCAGGGCGCCTGCGAGATGCTGGGCTTCGATCCGCTCTATGTGGCAAACGAAGGCCGCTTTGTGGCGATTGTGGCACCGGAAGATGCCCAGAAAGCCCTTTCGGTTATGAAAGGCCATGACGTCTCCGGGGAAGCAGCAATTATCGGCGAAGTAACGGCTGAGGAAGCCGGTCGGGTCACCATGACCAGTCGCATTGGCACCAAACGCATTGTGGACATGCTAAGCGGTGAGCAATTGCCGCGGATTTGCTGAATTGGATTTGGATAACCAACCTGAAATGTGCTCCTTTCCCAAATTGGGATGGTAATCCGGGTGGAGTCTCTCAACTATAGGTCCCAAATTGGATCGGGGCACAAATTCCGAATAGATGTGTTGATTGAAAGGAGCGTGGGTTAGTTGTAGGGAAAGAATGAAGATGGTCGGACGTGGGAAAACAATTTCCGGAGTTGGAAGTAACTCATCCCGGTTTTGATGGAGGGACTGTAAAGCAGCCGGATGATTGCCCGGTCAAGTTTGGAAAATTCCGTGGTTTCACTATATCCCTGGTAAAAAATGCTGTCTTTGTATTTCATAGAGTCATTCATCAACCCCAGCACTTGCGTTAGTTCCTCCCGAATCAGGTGATCCCGTAAATGCTGGGAAATGCCCTCGCTGGCAATCACAATTCTCCCTTTGGTGATCTCACCGATTCCATCCCACCAATTCCAGAAAAACCCGCCATAAAATACCAACCCCGGGGGCTCATATTTATAAAACTCCGAATGGGGAACAAAATAAACCGTCACGTTCCCTTTTCCCTCAATAAGATGCAAGTGAATCTCATTCCCGATCAATTGATTCAAATCTTCCACCACATCGTAAAGAGTACGCCAATCGCCGAAGGTAGGATGACCGAGCACCTGAATATACACATCCCGATTCCATTTTTTGACTGTTAAATCGGAGATGCCGTATTCGGCGCCAAGGGCAACTTCCAGGAAATAGTCGAACTCTTCGGTATGCAGGGGCAGGGACTTTAACAGGGGAGATGGAGGTGAAGGGGTTGCAGGACTTTCCGGGGGAGCGACATGCCCCGGTCGCTGGGATGCACAGGAGAACAACCAGAAACCTAAAATGACTGTCCACCAAAACGGATGATGAAGGGAAATAAAAAATGGCTTTGATGTTTGTTGATGCTGTCGCATAATTCAAATATAATGAGTATTCATATTTTATACAATATCATAAACGGGAGAAGGCATCCTGGCTTTAGGACATGACAACAAATTCCAGTGAATCATTGACCTTACGAAAAATTTTTATCTTCTGGGCGCCTTTGGCGGCAACCTGGTTGATGATGTCGGTAGAAGGACCGCTGCTTTCGGCATTAATTGCCCGGTTGGCGGAACCGAAATTCAATCTGGCAGCTTACGGGGTGGCATTTGCCATCGCCCTTTTCATCGAAGCACCCATTATCATGATGATGAGCGCCTCGGTAGCTTTAGTGGAAGACAATACCTCCTACCGGAAATTGCGCAATTTCACCTTCCTGTTAAATTTTTTGATCACGGTGTTGATGCTGGTGCTGGTACATCCGTCAGTGTTTTTCCGGATCGCTGATCGTGTCTTACAGTTACAGAATGAAGTTGCCCGGCTGACCCACCTGGCGTGCCTTTTTTTGATCCCCTGGCCGGCAGCCATTGGATTCCGCCGTTTTTACCAGGGAATCCTGATCCGGCAAAACCTGACCCGGCGGGTTGCTTACGGAACCGTGATTCGCCTAACGACCATGACCACCACTGCATTGACGCTCTTTTTCATATTGGATGTGCCCGGTGTGGTCGTTGGAGCGGCAGCCCTGGGGGTGGGCGTCACCTTCGAGGCGCTGGCAACCCGTTTGATGACCGGCAGAAGCATCCGTCACCTGCTTGCGATAACTCAGCGCCCGGAGAGACCACCCGCCCGGCTGTTAAGTTACCGCTACATCGCCAACTTTTATTTTCCCCTGGCGTTAACGCCCATGATTGCCCTGGGTGCTCAACCGGTGGTAACCTTCTTTTTAAGTCACAGCCGGATGGCGCTGGAATCCCTGGCAGTGTTCCCGGTGGTGCACTCCCTGGTGTTCATCTTTCGGAGCATGGGGTTGTCCTTTATGGAAGTCACCGTCTCGTTAATGGGAGCCGACCGGGAAGGAGCAAAACCACTCCGTCAATTTGCCATTATCCTGGGAAGCACTGTGGTATTCCTGTGCTCTCTCATAGCCTTCACGCCGCTCTCCGAGCTCTGGTTTCACTCGGTTTCCGGTCTTTCCATAGAGTTAACCCGCTTTGCAAAAATTCCCACCCAGATTTTTGCCATCATGCCCGGATTATCGGTCTGGTTGTCCTATCAACGGGGCAGCCTGGTAAATGCTCATCGCACCAAACCGATCACCGTTGCCACGGTCATTGAGGTGGGGGGAATCATTGTTCTGCTCTGGTTAACCATTCACCAATGGGGATGGGTGGGAGCAGTGGCAGGCACCTTCTCCCTGGTAATGGGCAGAATTCTTGCCAACGGCTACCTGAGCCTGGTATCGCAAAAGGTGGTTGGCGATTAAAAATGAAGGTTTAAAGAGAAGATAAAAACTCAAAAGATAAAAAGTTGTCTGATGTTCCGTGAAAATGGTCTCTCACTTCAGCAACAGAGGAATCCGGTATTCGCAGGATAATTTTTACCGGGTACCGGGAATCTCATATTAGCGGCAGGAAGATTCAAAAAACTTGATTTTCCTGATCCGGTTTTATATATTTTGCCGCTTGAGATCGGAGCGTGGCGCAGCCTGGATAGCGCACTACCTTGGGGTGGTAGGGGTCGCTGGTTCAAATCCAGTCGCTCCGACAGATGAAAGGGGAATCGAGATGATTCCCCTTTTGTTGTTCAGTTGAATTTTCATTTATCCGGCTTTGCAGAAAATTATCTATGCACCCACAACCTGATATCCCTTCCGGTAACCAGGTCGGTATACTTATACCGGCTTTAAACAGCCATTTCTTTCTGCCGGAACTCCTGGAACGAATTGCCGATGTGCAGGCTACCCTTTCCGGGATAAAATTTGTGGTATTGATTGTGGATGATGGGTCGCAGCCGCCCATCGAAGTGCCGAAGATACCCGGTCTGGAAACAGAAGTAACTCATCATCCTCGAAACCGTGGGAAAGGGGCGGCTTTGCGGACCGGATTTTCATTCTTTTTAGATCAACCTGAGATTTTCGCGATTATCACAGTTGACGCCGATTTACAACATCCGCCGGAACAAATTCCGGCATTTGTTAATACGTTCAATGACGGGGGCGGCGATATCATCATCGGGCATCGGTCCAAAAATCCGAAGATAATGCCCTGGCATCGTATCCTGTCAAACACAATTACGTCGATAATTATTTCGATGATGATACGGCAATACATCCCGGACAGCCAATGCGGCTTCCGGCTCTATTCACGGAACGTATTGAAAGCGATTCACTTAACCGAGGAGAGATTCCATCTGGAAAGTGAAATTTTGGTTCGTGCCGGTTGGAAACACTTTCGAATTGTATCCATACCGGTGCCAACCATTTACAACAATGCCGGAAGCGCCATCCGGCATCTATCCGATACCCTTAATTTTATTACCATGTTGTGGAAATTAATCAGGGAGAGAATAACCGGGAATGTATGACCGCTTACGGGACGAAATGGTTCAAAAATACGTGATCGGGCAGGGGATAACCAATGAAAAAGTGATAGCTGCCATGCGCAAGGTGCCTCGTCACCTGTTTGTTGCCGCCGCTATGGCACACCAGGCATATTTACCCAAATCCCTTCCCATCGGTTTCGGACAAACCATCTCCCATCCTACTACCGTGGCTTACATGACGCAGTTATTGGAACTATCCGGTGAGGAACGTATTCTGGAGATTGGCACCGGCAGCGGATACCAGGCAGCGATTTTGGCAGAAATGGGTGCAAAAGTTTACAGTATTGAACGCAATCCGGAATTGGCGCGGCGTACCCAGCAACTCTTAGAGCAGTTAGGTTATTACACCATCGGGATTCGCATTGGCGACGGTAGCGTGGGGTGGAGCGTCCATGCCCCTTACCACCGAATTCTGGTGACGGCAGCGTCCCCTTCTCTGCCCGATTCCCTACTCCAACAACTTCATCCGCAGGGGAAAATGGTTATCCCGGTGGGAGGAAAATCCCGTCAAAAACTAATGATCGTCACCCGCAAAGGCGATAAGGTTCATATAGCGGAAGATGATGAAAAAAAATTCGTCCCCTTAATCGGTAAAAAGGGGTGGGAGTTGTAGGGAAGAAAAAAGAAATAAGATTAAAGATGAAAAAGAGAGTAGTAGATGGCAGTTGGCAGTAATTCGTTTTGCAGTATGCAGGAGTCAGTAGAATAATAAACTATTACGCTTTATGTTTCCCAACGGAACACGCAGCACGTATCCCTAATCACGTTTCCCTTTTTACGTTCTGCAGATAAACATTTTGGAAACCATAACCGAGAGCATTCTCTATGAAATACATCCGCAAACTCTACGACTGGGTATTGCACTGGGCGGATACGCCTTACGGTCCCTCGGCATTGTTCCTGTTAGCCTTTGCCGAAGCCTCCTTCTTCCCCATTCCCCCGGACCCGTTACTGATTGCCCTGGTATTAGGAGCACGGCAGAGAGCTTTTAAGTTTGCCATGCACTGTTCAATCGCTTCAGTTTTGGGAGCACTGCTGGGCTATGGTATTGGGCATTTTGCCTGGTGGACCGCCAGTGGAGAATTCACCTCCCTGGCGCATTTCTTTTTCAACAATGTACCCGGTTTCACCGTGGAACGTTTCTCAACCGTTCAGGGGTTATATGACCAATGGAACTTCTGGATCGTATTTACAGCCGGCTTCACTCCCCTGCCCTACAAAGTCTTTACCATCTCCGGTGGTGCATTTAACATCAACCTGTTCATGTTTCTACTGGCTTCGGTGATTAGCCGCTCAGCGAGATTTTTTCTGGTTGCCGGTCTCATCTGGAAATTCGGACCAGGTATCCAGAGTTTTATCGATAAATATTTTAACTGGCTGGCAATCGGCTTTACGGTGCTGCTAATCGGCGGATTTATGGTGGTAAAATATTTGTTGTGAAGGAGCGGCACGAAATGACTTCCATTTTACCCACCATTTTGGGATTTGAAGAATAATTCCTTTTACCCTGCTCTGCCGGGAATCCATACTTTTGTCGTTCAAACAGGAATTTCAGCACCATGCTTACCATCGACGGCAGTCAGAAATCCGGTTCGGGAACCATTGTGCGGGATGCGGTTCCCTTTTGTGCACTGACGGGTAAATCTCTCCGCTTGTTTAATATTCGTTCTCAACGGAAAAAGCCGGGGCTGCGCACGCAACATTTAACCGCCATCCGCGCCTGCGCCCAACTTTGCCAGGGGGAATTGCGTGGCGATGAGGTGGGCGCTTCGGAAATTATTTTTACGCCCGGAAAGAAAATTATCGGTGGTAACTATCGCTGGGATATCGGCACTGCCGGATCGACCATCATGCTGGCAATGGCGGTGCTGCCAATGGCGCTGTTTGCCGATGCCCCCTCCCGTTTTACCATCACGGGCGGTCTCTTTCAGGATTTTGCCCCCTCTGCCTTTCATTTTCAGCAACTGTTTCTCACCCTGCTGCAACGGATGGGCGCGGATGTGGAGATAACCATCATCCGTCCCGGCTATGTGCCCGCCGGGCAGGGGGAGATTGAGTTACGGGTGACGCCATTGACCACACCGCTGCAACCCATAGTGTTAGAGGAGCCGGGACCGGTGGAAAAAATTGAGGGAATTGCTCTCTCCTCTCACCTGCGCCAGCGGAACGTCTCCCACCGGATGGGGGAAGCGTGTGAGAAAGAACTGCGGCGAGAGGGGTATTCGGCGGATATTCGGATTGTCTATGATGAAACCGATCAACCGGCATTCCGCAAACCCGCGGCGCAGCCGGGCGCGGTGCTGGCAGTCCGGGCGCAAACCGGCAACGGCGCGCTAATCGGGGCGGATATGGCGGGCGCCATCCGGCGGTCGGCGGAATTCATTGGGAAGCAGGTCGCGCGCAATCTGCTGGCGGATTTGCACAGCGGCGCTACGGTAGACCGCTACCTGGCAGACCAGCTCATTCCATACACCGCATTGGCAGCGGGTGTCAACCGCTACCGAATTCCCCGGATGACCGACCATGTGGCAGCCCGCCTGTGGCTGGTGGAGAAAATTCTGGGCGCCCGGGTCTCTGTTCAAAACAACACCGTGGAAATTCAGGGAATTGGATTTCGCTCATCATGAGTCATTGCGATGGTTTCACTTAAAACGGTTAAAAAGCGCCAGGAAGCTTTTTATTAGCACCGGGCTTATGAATTTTGATTAATTAACCGCCCATTGACAAAACAAGTTTTGTCGATCCGGAGCATTATCCCGTCGCGCAGATTTTTACAAATTCTAAATCAGCCACGAATTTCACGCCCGCTCCTTTGGGAATGCCCAAAAATATTTTTCAAAATAATGAGATATCCCTAAACGATATTGAACATCATTCGTGAAAATTCGTGTTCGTTCGTGGCAAAAACTCCAACTGGCAAAAGCCTGCAATATTCAGGAAAGCAGGAACAAAGTATTAGGAAAAAAAACCGCCCTGTCATATATTTACGATATAACAGAAACTTTTAGCAAAAAGGGGGAAAGTTTCGTGTATAACAGAAACACTTACCTGGAGCGTCTCTTCCAATGGAAAGACAAACCGCTGATTAAAATCATAACCGGACTCCGCCGCTCCGGTAAAAGCACTCTACTCAAATTATATATCAATTCCCTGCTTAATTCCGGTACCGGGAAAGAACGAATTCTTTACATCAATAAGGAATCCCTGCAATTTCAACACATTGCCACCTTTGAAGATTTATACAGGGAAGTGACCGCCGCTTATAAAAAGGTCAAACAAAAGCTTTATCTTTTTGTGGATGAAGTGCAGGAAATTGACCACTGGGAAAAGGCAGTGATTTCGCTCCACTCCGAGGATATTGCCGATATTTACCTGACCGGTTCCAACGCGCGGATTTTTTCCGGAGAACTGGCTACACTTTTGGGGGGGCGATATATTCCCATTTCTGTTTTTCCGTTAACCTATTCGGAATACCTGATGTTCCGCCGGAAGGAAAAACATGATGAAGATTCCTTTAATGAGTTTCTCCAATATGGGGGACTGCCCGGAATTCATCATTTACAGTGGGAAGAAAATGTAATTTACGAGTATTTGAATGCGGTATTTGATACCATTATCCTGAGAGACATCATCAAACGCAACAACATTCGCAACCCGGCGTTTCTGGAAAAAATTATTCAGTTTATTTTTGATAATATTGCCCAAATTTTTTCCGCCAAGCGGGTGGTAGATTTTCTGAAACAGGAGCACCGCCGAACCAATGTGGAAACGGTTTATAATTATATTCAGTACCTCACTGATGCCCACATGATTTACCGGGTGCCGCGGTATGATATTAAAGGGAAACGTATGCTGGAAGTGCGGGAAAAATATTTTGTGGCGGATATCGGGCTGCGTCATGCGCTGCTGGGGTATCGGGCACAGGACATCAATCAATTGTTGGAAAATATCGTTTTTATTGAATTAAAAAAACGGGGCTATCGAATTTTTGTGGGACAGTTTAACAATTCCGAGGTGGATTTTATCGTGGAAAAAGACCAACAAAAAGCGTATTTGCAGATTGCTTATTTACTGGCTTCCGAGGAAACCATTCAACGGGAATTCAGCCCGCTGAGTAAGATTAAAGACAATTATCCCAAATACGTTCTCTCTCTGGATAAACATTTCCTCCCGGATCGGGAAGGGATTAAGCAATTCAATATTGTTGACTTTTTACTGTCCGAAGAATTTCCCGGGTGACAATTGGCACAGCAGCGCCGCGGTGGACCGCTACCTGGCGGATCAGCTCATTCCATACACTGCATTGGCAGCGGGCGTCAGCCGCTACCGAATTCCCCGCAATAATTTTTGGGCAGGAGTGAAAAACAGATATGTTTTTTGGAATTCGTCATTACGCTTCAAGGCCCAGACCATAAAAAAACAAATTGTTTGGTTATTCTATCCCATATTTTCACAGAATAATAAATATCTGGCTCATACAAACAATATGCTGATGAGAAATATATCTCACATCCTTTGAAGCTGAACAAATATCTTTTAAACCGGGTTGATGTGTCAGCAACGGAAAATGAAAGTGCTCCAAATTCAAAACTAGTATCCATTCCTGCAATTTTTCTATGAACATACTTACTTCCTGTGACAGGAGTAATCCTGGGAATTAAAGAACTCAAAAAGCGTTTCAATAACAAATAATAATATCCATATCTCGGATAATTTTTTAATATCAGATCATTCTCATCAATGTAAGGTAGACACGGATTAACATAGCTTATTTCCTTCCATATAGGTTCTCCGTTTTGGAGTAAAATATTCTCTACTTTTAAGCTTTCCCGTATGAATGTGATACGGGTTAAAAACGTATCAATTTGCGAATCGCCGGTAATATCATATTGTTTAGTTATGGTTGTATCAAAACCATCGATGAGTAAACGTCTCCGAAAATCAAAAATACGTTTTAAAATTTTCAAACTGTCCGGGGAGATATGTTGTAATAGGTATTCATATTTTTTTATTGTGACGATGGTAAGGCTATCTTTCTTTGTTAAAAGTGAATTATCATAGCGAGGATTAATTCTATACCACTTCATTTTGCTAAAATACTTTTGTAAATCAGTAGAAGTGAATTTGTATCCGTATTTTGCAAATATTCTGTTTCGATAGAGCCTGAGCGTATCCCTGAAATCTTTTTCCAGAATTCGCCACTTTATTATATCTTCGTCGATGAGGAACTTATCTGCCATTTTCAAAAATAAATTTATGGAATCTGTCTTGATGGAATCCATATATGTTTGAACTAAAGGTGTCTCGTTGTGCTTAGTTTCTTTAGATTCACAAGCAACGACACCAAGAACGACGGTTATCAATATGATTAATTTGTTCATAAATTTCCTCTTCCCTACCGCAGTCCCTGCACCTCCCTCTGCACCACGTCGGTAATCTGATGAGCGCT
>CAYYGL010000163.1:7520-11227 GCA_964471235.1 uncultured Calditrichaceae bacterium | reverse complement strand
TCCTGCCGGGTTATATGCGGATCAAAAAACCGCGGAGCGGTGAAATGTTAATAGGCTACATGGTTCAGGATCATCCAAACTCCGTAGGGGTGGCATGTTTGAGGTATTACCACACATGAATTGTTACGAGACAATTTCAAATTCAAAATAATCCACCATGTTTACCAACCTTCTCCGAAAATCCATTCACCGCCCTATCGGCACCTCGGTCATATTTGCTGCTGTGGTTATCTCCGGTTTATACGCCGGATTTCATCTCCCGTTGGAAATTCTTCCCTCGGTGCAGTTTCCTAAATTTTACATTCAAACCTCCTTACCCGGCGCTTCTCCACGTACGGTGGAGGCTTACGTGACTTCTCTCATCGAGGCGGAAATCACCACCCTGAAAGGGGTTGCCAATATCCGCTCCGAATCCCGGGAGGGATTGTCCCGCATTGAGGTGGAGGTACAGCGAAATACGGATGTGGATTATTTCCGGTATGTTTTGCAGGAGAGGCTTTCCTTTTTGCAAGAGGAGCTTCCTGAAGACGCTCTACCGCCGAAAATCATCTCTTATATTCCGGAAGAAATTCAACAAACAAAATTCATGAGCTATCATTTAGTGGGAAATTACCCGGATGCATTCCTGCGCCGGATAGCGCTGCAACAAATCCGTCCGGCAATCAACAGCCTCCCCGGGATTGCCGGGGTGGAAGTCATTGGCGGCAGGGATCGGCAAATTCAAATCCGGTTCGACCCCCAACGACTGAAAGCCTATCAGCTTACGATACATGACATTATCTCTGCCCTCCGTCAGGCAAACCGTACCCAATCCCCGGGTTTTGTCCGTAAGGCAGACCGGAAAGTAACCATCATGCTTCAGCAGGAGATTCGCTCTTTATATGATCTGGAAAATTTGCCGCTGCAAACCTACAACGCAGCCATTTTGCGTCTGAAAGATGTGGCAACGGTGCTGGATACCTTATCTCCGGCATTTAGTATTCAGCGCATCAATGGGAAATCCACCATCTTCATTCAAATCGAGAAAGAACCCCGCGCTAACACCATCACGGTCGCCAATTCCGTGAAGCAACTGATAAGCGCCTTGCCGGAAAAACTTCCCCCGGGTATGGAATTCATCATCCAGGATGATCAAAGCGCCGAGATCAAAGAAAATCTCCACCAACTTTTTTTTCGTGCTCTGTTCGGGTTTGGGGTTATCTTTATTGTGTTAACCCTTTTTCTGCGCCGGTTGCGATATGCTTTTATCATTCAGGGCAGCATTGTCATCAGTGTGCTGTTTACCCTGCTGTTAATGTTTTTATTCAGAACATCTCTAAATTTGATTACCCTTGCCGGTCTGGCACTGGGGTTTGGATTGTTAGTGGATAACGCCATTGTTGTCCTGGAGAATATTTATCGTCTCCGATCCACCGGCATCTCCCGGGCGGAATCCTGCCTTACTGGCGTCAAAGAAGTCGCTCTCCCATTAATGGCATCCACCCTGACCACCCTGGCGGCGCTGCTCCCTTTTCTGTACCTGATGGATGAATTACGCATTTATTACACCCCTTTTGCGGTAACGGTCGCCCTAGCGCTGATCGCTTCATTGGCGACGGCATTTTTTCTGATCCCAACGGTTGCCTATCACTGGCAGAAAAAATCAACAGCAGATCAGCAACCAAAATCCGTATCACCGGAACACATGGGCAGTCATGAGAATCGCTTCACCCGGTTATATCAAAAAACCTTACGCAGCGCCCTGGCCCACCCCTGGCTGACGCTGGCAGTAACCATCTGGCTGTTTGGCATCCCTTTCTGGAAGCTTCCCACTGAGGTCATCCCGGAGGAAGACGATGGCTTCCCGATCCGCATCGCCAAACAAGCTTACAATGCTGTGTGGCAAATACCCTACCTTCAGGAAGCGCGTCCCTATCTGGATCATTTTTTCGGAGGAAGCCTTTATTTGTTTTACCGGTATGTCAACCGGGGAGAGCTGTGGCGATGGGGAGATGCGACCACGGTTCAGGTGTATATTTCCCTTCCATCGGGAACGGAAATATCGGAAACCGACCACATCGCCCGCTTGATGGAAAAAACGGCATTCACTGAAGAGGATATCGCAGAGGTTCGTACTCGTATTTACCCGGATTTTGCTCATATCGAAGTTCAATTTACCCCGGAAACCGAATTCAGTGTCATCCCATATATGATTAAAGAGAAGTTGGTCACCCGAGCAACACGTACCGGCAATGCCGCCATATCCGTGGTGGGGTATGGTCCCGGATTCAGCAGCGGCGGCAGCGGCGTCACCATGCAAAACCGTCTTCTGCTCAGCGGCTACAATTATGCCGAGTTAGAAACGTTTGCCGAAAAATTGAAACAAAAACTGGAGCGTCATCCCCGGGTAAAAGATGTTCGGACCGATCTGACGCGGAGTTTCTTTCGTAAAGACGCTTATGAAACCTCCCTGGAACTCAATCGTTATCGTCTGGCAGAATCCGCTGTCACCACCTCTGATGTGATTCAATCCGTCAATCCGTTCCTGTCGAGGTACCTGTATCGTCAACGATTGCGCATCGGGTGGGAGGAGATTCCTTATTCAATTGTTTCCAATCGATATGATCGATTTCAATTGTATCAACTATTACAACTGCCATTACGGAATAACCAATTCCGGGAAATTCGTATGAAGCATCTCGGGGCAATTGCTTTTCAGCGGGTGCAGCCGCTTATCGAACGGGAGAATCAGCAATATTATAAGGTGATCAGTTTTGATTACCTGGCGCCGCCCCGTTTTGCTCAAAAATTCGTGGAAAACTTCCTGAAAACCACCGCAGTGCCAACGGGCTTCACTCTTAAACAGGAACGCTTTTGGTGGTGGGAAGAGAAAGAAAAGAACATTACTACAGTCTTATTGATCGCCATCCTGCTGATGTACATGGTGTTAGCCGGTTTATACGAATCCTTTTCCTATCCCTTTCTTATTTTCCTGATCATTCCCCTTTCACTCATCGGTGTTTTCCTGGCGTATTATTTAACCGACACTACTTTCAACCAGACCGCCTATATCGGGGTAATCTTTTTAATGGGGATTGTGGTCAACAATAGCATCATCTTGTTGGACCGGATGAATCAATTGAAACAAATCGGGGGTTTTCAATCCTTACCCGACTTGTTGGTAACGGCCGGCACCCAGAGATTGCGTCCCATTTTGATGACTTCCATTACAACGATCGCCGGTTTATTGCCCTTGTTGCTGCTATCCGGCGCAAAAAGCGAACAGGATATGTGGGCAACATTGTCTCTATCTACCATCGGCGGACTGGTATCCGCCACACTGCTTGGGTTAATTGTTTTGCCAACCCTGGTGTTAATTGTGGAGCGGTTGTTCGGCAGATTCCGCCGGGTATCCGTTACGGATTGAAATCCCGGAAGGGTTGGGATTCTGCAAATCACTTTCCTCTTTTCATCAAGGTGTCAAGAGCTATGCCTGCTCGATCATACCTTGACTTTTTTTGAGATTCTCCGTATACTTTATAAAAAACCTTGAGGTCAGGAATGCCGGTCGTCACGGTTGGGAAAGCATTGAGAGAAAAACTGGGTGATGAAGGAGTGGATTCCTTAATCGACCTGATCAATCAATCCCAAACCGATCAGAAAGCGGAAATCCTGGAGATTGTCGAAGAGAAGTTCGAGCGGAGATTGTCCGAAGAGATGGGTAAACT
>CAYYGL010000163.1:0-7420 GCA_964471235.1 uncultured Calditrichaceae bacterium | reverse complement strand
ATCAAATGGATGTTCATTTTCTGGATAGGGCAGATTGGGATGATCCTGGGAATTTTATTTGCGTTTTTTAAACGATAATCCCTTGCCATCCTCAGGGAGAGAGTAAATCAAATTGGGAGATGAAAATCGAAGCCGGTCGTAACGGTTGGGAAAGCATTGAGAGAAAAACTGGGTGATGAGGGTGTGGATTCCTTGATTGAGCTGATCAATCAATCCCAAACCGATCAGAAAGCGGAGATTCTGGAGATTGTGGAGGAGAAATTCGAACGACGGTTATCGGAAGAAATGGGTAAGCTGCGCCAGGAGATGGGAGAGTTGAAAGCTGAATTGATAAACAAAATGGCGGACAATAAAGTAGAGACAAATGGTCTTATCTCCGAGTTAAGAACTGAGTTACATCAAAGCAGAGCAGATTTAATCAAATGGATGTTTATCTTCTGGATTGGGCAGATTGGGATGATCCTGGGAATTTTGTTTGCATTTTTTAAAAAGTAATGATTCCACTTATCTTTCTTAACTTCTTTGCTTCCTTCCGAATCGTTGTGTGCTTGGCATACTTTCCCCACAGCGGCTGCCAACTTCCGACCGGCAGGGTTGCCGGTCAGACGGTATCACAGCCCATAGCGCTTGCGTTTGCGCCACAGGGTGGCAGGGTCAATGCCGAGAATCCGGGCGGCGTCTTTCAAATCTTTTGCTACCTGCAAAATTTTCCGGATGTGCAAGCGCTCCACTTCCTCAAGGGTCATTAACAATGGAGTAGTTTCTCCGTCCCGAATTTCTTCCGGCAAATCTTCTTGCTCTATGCGGTGATTTCTGGCTAACAGAATGGCACGCTGCATCACATTCTCCAACTCCCGCACATTTCCATGCCAGGGATAAATTTTCAACGCTTTCAGGGCATCGGGGGATATCTCCACCGGGAACTCCGGTGAGTATTGGTCGATAAAATGGCGGATTAGCAGGGGGATATCTTCCGGTCGATCCCGTAGCGGCAGCAATTTCAGGCGAACTTCATTTAGCCGGTAAAATAAGTCCTTACGAAACACACCTTCCTCGATCGCCTTTTCCAGGTAGCGGTTGGTGGCGGCGATAAAGCGCACATCGATCTTCCGGGGCTTGCTTTCACCGACCCGTTCGAATTCTTGCTGCTGTAATACCCGCAGTAATTTTGCCTGCAACGCCGGAGCTAACTCCCCGATCTCATCCAAAAAAATCGTACCGCCGTCCGCTAACTCAAATCTCCCTTTGCGGTCTTTTAGTGCCCCGGTAAAAGCCCCCTTCACATGACCGAATAATTCGCTTTCCAGTAATTGTTCCGGTATGGCAGCACAATTCACCTTTACAAAGGGATGTTTTACTCTGGCACTTTTTTCGTAAATAAGCTGGGCAAACAATTCCTTACCGGTGCCGCTTTCCCCTTCGATGAGCACGTTTAAATCGGTCTCTGCCACCCGCACCGCCAGGTCAATCATTTCCAGCATCTTTACATTTCGGGTGATGATGGTGGGGGCTTCCGCTTCCGGCTGCACCCGGGCTCGCAGGCGAAGCACTTCCTCCTTTAAACGATGATGTTCTACCATCTTTTCGGTGAATAGCTGTAATTGCAGGTATTCAAACGGCTTTTGCAAATAATCGTACGCGCCTTTTTTAACCGCCTGCACCGCAGTCTCGATAGAGCCATGGGCAGTGATAATTGTGACCGTGGTGTGAGGAGAATGCTGTTGGAGCGCTTCCAGTAACCGAATGCCGTCTATGGGCACCATTTTTAAATCCACGAATGCCAGGTCATAGCGCTGCCGGTGAATGGAGGTGAGTGCTTCCTCCGGGTCTAAAAACGAGTGTACTTCCAACCCCAATTCCTCCAGGCATATTTCCATGGTTTTGATGATATGTGGTTCATCATCTACCAGGAGCACCGTTAGCTTTTCAGTTCCCATTTTTTTTCACTCCTAATGAAGTTTTCACGAATTTACATGCGGCTGTTCTTCCAGAGGAATCTCGTTCGCTGAATTCCCGGCAGGGAAGAGCGGGATGGTAAAATAAAAGCGACTGCCTTTGTGAAGTTCGCTTTCCACCCAAATTTTCCCCCGATGGGCTTTAATTATTTCCCGGGCGATTGCCAGCCCCAATCCGATATTTCCTTTTTCGGCATCTTTAAACTGCTTTACCTGCACAAACTTATCGAAAATCAATGGCAGCGATTCCTCCGGGATGCCTTCCCCGTTATCCTCCACACAAATGTTCAGGTAATCTGCTTCCCTTGTTGCCCGGAGGGTTATTTTCCCTCGTTCAGAACTGTGCTGGATGGCATTTTCCACCAGGTTGGTGAGCACCCGGGAAAGATGCTGTAAATCCGCAGTGATTGGAGGGATATCCGGCTCGATAGCCAGCTCCAGGTTTATTTTTCGCTCCTTGAGGGGAAGCTGTAACGGTTGAAGCGCATACTCGATCAGTTCATTCAGCGTCACCTGTCGAAACGTGAATGGGTATCGCCCGGCCTCCAGGCGGGAAAGTTCCAACAAGTCTTTCACCAGGTTGTTCAGCCGTTGGCAATCTTCCTTTGCATCCTGCAATAACTCTCGCTGTCGGGAGTTTAATTTTCCTCTGACTTGCCGCAGCAAAATATCCACTGCCATGGTGATAGAGGTGAGTGGAGTCTTAAACTCATGGGAAATCGTGGCAATAAATTCCGATTTGAGTCGATCCAGGATTTTAAAGCGGGTCACATCCTGAAGCACCGTTACCATGGCAATGGTTTGCTGCTCATTATCCGCAATGAGAACGCGCCGGGATCGAAAGTAATGATCCTCGCCATCCACCGATATTTTCAATAGCGAATCCCGGGCATCATTTCCGGCATTCTTCTCGTTGAAATCCCCGGCTAACAGATTCCGCAGGGCTTCCTCTTTTACCACCTTGTTTACTTTCTCTCCCAGCCATTTCCGGTCGGACAATTGCAACAGATGAACAGCCCGGTCATTTAGCAATGTGAGCCGGTACTGTGCGTCGGTGACGATAATGGCAAAGGGAACGTTGGCAACAATGGCTTCCGATTTCCGCTTTTCCAGCAGAATTTGCTGGATGTTCATTTCTTCGTATCCCTGAAGGCGTTGGGTCATTTTATTGAATTCCCGCGCCAACTCCCCGATCTCATCCCGGGTGGAAATACGGATTTTTTGATTCAGTTGTCCTTTTGCGATTTTCCGAACCGTGGCGGTGGTTTCTTTTAAGGGCTGTAAAATATAACGGGTAAAATATACCCCGGCAAGAATACTGAGGGTAATCGCCAGCAAAACAAAACCGATGACCACCATCGACGCCCGGTGGGAGAACTGTTTTGCCCTGGCATCCGCCCGGGCAATTGCCTGCAAATTCACTGCCTTTAAGGATTGACACAACCTCCGGAGATGATTGATAACCGGTGTAATGGATTGACGTCGATAACGGTGAGCCTTACTGAAAGTGAGAGTGCTGCTGAGCATTCTGCGGAATTCCCGGGAGTTGTTCAGATACATGGAATAGACAGTGGCAATACTGTCCAGAATATCCGGTTCATTCGGCAGGGTAATTCCTTCAATTGCCCGCTGATGCCAGTTGTAAAACTCATT
This sequence comes from uncultured Calditrichaceae bacterium, assembly GCA_964471235.1. Lineage (GTDB taxonomy): Bacteria > Calditrichota > Calditrichia > RBG-13-44-9 > J075 > CAYYGL01. The sequence goes on along the minus strand of CAYYGL010000163.1, from coordinate 3,812 downwards.
CCGATAAGTGCGGAAATTGTTGACCAGCCCGGAATCCAACCCTTCTTCCAACATCGCTTGCTGTGCCAGTTCCTGTTGATAAAGGGATTGGTACATCCCCTCCGCAGCGGTAATGTTCTGATACTTCTCTTTAAGCACCTGACTAATTGGCTTACTCAACCGGTTAAAATAGGACATGGAAAACGCCGCAATGGCTACATTAATGATGACGATTACTCCAAAACCCAGTCCGATTTTATAACTGAGGCGGTTCACCGTTTATTCCCCTGTTTTGTTGATGGATGCCAATAATGCTTCCAGTTGTTCCTGGGCTTCTGCCCAGCGATGGTAGAGGTTTTCCAGGGTCTCCTTCAATTCTGCATATTCTTTTTGCAATTTTGCAATATCCGTACCGGCTTTGTAGGTATTTGGATCTGCTAATTGGTCTTCAATTTGTTTGATGCGCGTTTCCGTTTGCTCAATGTGCTGTTCCATAGCTTCGATTTCGCTTAGCAGGCGCTGGCGATCCCGGCTGACTGCCTGTCGTGCCTGTGCCTCGGCTCGTTTTTGTTCCTTACGGCTGCGAGAGGGTGCGTTGGTTTTCTCGTTCGCCCCGGATTGAGGAGTCGAACCGAAACGTTCCCGGAAAATTTTCTCATTCTTCGCCAGGTAGTCGCTGTAATTTCCCTCGAACATTTTCAGCCGTCCTTCCTGCAACGCCCCTACCCGGTTGACCAGTTTATCCAAGAAGTAACGGTCGTGAGAGATAATCATCAGGGTGCCGTCATAATTCTGTAATGCATTTTCCAGCGCCTGGCGGGAATCCATGTCCAGGTGATTGGTCGGTTCATCCATGATAAGCAGATTGACCGGGGAAAGCAGGATTTTCGCCAGGGAGACCCGCGCTTTTTCCCCACCGGATAACACCCGGATGGGCTTATCCACCTCCGTTCCGCTAAAATGGAAGATACCCAGAATATCCCGCAGGTGGGGGCGATGGGATTCCGCTGCCGTGGCAGCGACTTCTTCCAGCACCGTGGCGTCGGGGTTCAGTGCATCAATCTGGTGCTGGGCGTAATACCCGGCGATGGTGCGTTCCCCGGTGATAATTCTCCCGCGCTGCGGTTGAAGCTCTCCCATGATCAACCGGGTGAAGGTGGTCTTGCCCACGCCATTGGGTCCCACCAGGGCAATCCTTTCCCCGCGGTAGATGTCAAGCGAGATTTCTTGCAGCACCCACGCATCCTCGTAGCGAAACCATAAATCTTCAATGTGCAGCACATCTTTGTAGCTCGGTGTTTCCACCCGGATGGAAAAGCGGATATTTTTGACAGCCGGGGGCGGTTCGATTTTCTCCATCTTTTCCAACATTTTGATGCGGCTTTGCACCTGGGCGGCTTTGCTGGCTTTATAGCGAAAACGATCGATAAATCGCTGAATCCGCTCCCGCTCCGCCTGCTGTTCCTGCCAGCGTTTGAGCAATTGCTCCCGGTATTGGGCTTTCTGCCGCTCATAAAATTGGTAATTCCCCGGGTAATGGGTCAGTTTCCCCTGTTCCAATTCGTAAATCTCATCTGCCAGGCGGTTAATGAAGAAGCGGTCATGGGAAACAATCACAATGCTGCCCGGGTAGCTGTTCAGAAATTGTTCCAGCCATTCCAGGGCTGGGATATCCAGGTGATTGGTCGGTTCGTCTAACAGCAGCAGATCAGGATGCTGGAATAGCAGGCGGGCTAAATATATTCGCATTCGCCAGCCGCCGCTGAATTCCGACACCGGGCGCTCAAAGTCATCTTCTCCGAATCCCAAACCGCTTAAAATAGCTTTCGCCTGCGCCTCCGCACCGTACCCGCCGCAACGATGATAAAGGTCCTCCAGATCTCCCAGTCGCTTTAGCAGGTTTTCTTTCTCTCCTCCGGCATGTTCCAGTTGATGATGAATTTGGTGCAGTTCGACTGCCATGGCGATGAGCTTCGGCTGCCCGGCTAATACCGACTCTACAATGGTTCCCGCTTCCGATGCCGCCACTTCCTGCGGCAGGTAACCGATTTGATACTCCCTCGGTTTAACAACCTCACCGCTATCCGGGGGCAGCTCACCGGTGAGAATTCGCAGCAGGGTAGTTTTTCCGGCACCATTCCTGCCAATTAATGCCATTCGCCTGCCGGGATTGATAATCCAGTTGATGCCCCGCAGCAACTCCCGGTTACCAATGGTATAATGGATGTCTTTTACCTGTAGCATTTCCGATTCGTTTTTATAAAGTCAAAGGTTTAGGAAAACTTTATAAGGCGTTGGTGCTTACATTCCAGGCAATTTTTTTTCCATAGGTTGGTGAGATTTTTTAATCCGACGGGTAAAGATTTCCTGAACCTGGGCGCCGGGGGAAACGCTTTCCTATACGTGAACACTGATAAGATAATATCTCTTCGGGGGAGAACCAATCCTTTAGCAGGTTTGACGTTGCCGGGGGATCGGATGTTTTTCTCGGTACAAGAAGCGGCGCTTAAGTGAACATTCAGATTCCGATAATGTCCGGGAGATTCTTCCAGCCGATTACCTGTCCGGAAGGCCATCTCTGGTTTTGGATTCCGCCGTAAATCAGGTAAGAATCCTCCTCGGTAGAGTCTCTTAGTTTTTGCCAGTAGAGGAGGTTCCTGAAAAAATCTGCCGTGACGGTGGTGCCGGATTTTATTCCTATCGCTTTTATACCGGACCCGAAGTCGATCAGGCAATCGATCTCATGACCACTGCGATCCCGCCAGAAATAAAGGCGAGCCGGATTTGCCGTATTGGTCAGACGTTTCCTGAGTTCCGATATCATCAATGACTCAAAAATTTCCCCTTTCAAGTAATGAAGCCTTAGTTCCTTTGCCGACCGGATGCCCAGTAGAGAACAAATGAGACCGGTATCGTAAAAGTATATTTTGGGAGATTTGATCAACCGTTTATTGAAATTTTTGTAAAACGGCGGCAACAGGAAAATGATAAAACTGGCTTCCAGAATGGAAATCCAGGAGAGAATGGTTTTATAGCTGACGCCAACCTCATGCCCCATAGCCGAAGCATTGAACAATTGTCCCACCCGACTGGCGCACAGTTGCAGGAAGGCATGGAATTTGTTTAAATCACGAACATTTTCTACCTGGCGGACATCCCGTTCCACATAAGCACTGATGTAAGAAGGATACCATTCCAACGGGTTTAGCTGCTTATCATAAATTCGGGGATAAGCCCCCTGAAAAGCCAATTCTGTAAAATCATCACCAACAGGATAAGCCGACTGTATTTCCGTGATGGTAAAAGGCAGGAGATAGAACAACGCAGCTCTTCCCGCCAGTGACTGGGAAATCTTTTCCATCAGCAGAAAGTTGTGGGAGGCGGTAAGAATATAGCGAGCGGGTTCGCCGGTCTCATCCACAAAACCCTGGATATAGGAGAAGAGCTCCGGAAGGCGCTGTACCTCATCGAGTATAACACCCTGTCCGGAGTAGGAAGTCAGAAAAAAGCGGGGATCAGCGGCAACCTTTGCCCGAATGTCCGGAAACTCCAGGTTGATATAGTCATAATCCGGAAACAATGCCTTTGCCAGGGTAGTTTTGCCTGATTGCCGGGGACCGGTAATTACAATGACCGGTATCTTTTCTTTCATCGATAAAATAGCAGCGGAAATCTCTCGGGGAATCATATTGGCTCCGGTGTTAAAGACAAATAAATGTAATCTCCGGGAATAAAGAGGGCAATAATTTTTTTGACAAATTAGAAGTAGTTATTCTAATTTGTCAAATCCGGTGGTAGTATTGAAGATTCGATAATCAATGAAATGGAGTACG
>CAYYGL010000162.1:0-11240 GCA_964471235.1 uncultured Calditrichaceae bacterium | reverse complement strand
AAATCATCTTTAATCAATTGTCTGTTAAACATCAAAAATTTTGCCCGGGTTAGTAAGCAGCCCGGTAAAACCCGCACCATCAATTATTTCTCAATCGATGATAAATTCTACATGGTGGATCTACCCGGGTATGGCTTTGCCAAAACTTCCAAAAGAGAACAAAAAAACTGGCAAGCAGCCATCGAAGGGTATTTGCTGAACAGTCCTGGTTTAAAGATGCTGGTTGTGTTAATCGACAGCAAAGTTGGGGCAAAAGATTCCGATCGCCAATTGGTGGCCTGGCTGCAACATCACCAGATCCCGCATTTCATCGTCGCAACCAAGATTGACAAAGTGCCGCGTTCCGCCCGGAAACGACAGGTGGAGGAGATTCGGAAAACCCTGGGATTAAATGAATCGCAACCGGTGTTTCTTTTCTCTGCCAAAGACCGTACCGGGAAGGGTGAATTGTTAAAGTTCATTGCGGAACAGGTAAAATGAGGAGGATATCAAGATGATACCGGAAGAAGTGTTACGCAAACCGGCAGTGCAACTACGGCAAATGCTGGATAAAGGAGAATTCTCACCGCTCGATTTGATGGAGGCTACCCTGGCGCAAATTGACCGCTATAACAAGCGGGTTAATGCGGTGGTAACCCTGGCGGATAATGCCCGGGATGAAGCAAAGCGATTAACCGAAAATTGGTCGAAGAAAAAAGATCGGGGGTTGTTATACGGTTTGCCGGTGGGAATAAAGGATGTAACGCCGACCGCCGGCATCCGTACCACGTATGGCTGTCCCTTATATGCGGATTATGTTCCGGATGAAGATGCTCTGGTGGTCACACGGGTGAAACAAGCCGGTGGAATTATTTTAGGGAAGACCAATACGCCGGAATTTGCCACCGGCGGGAATACGTTTAACGAGGTGTTTGGAGTAACGCGAAATCCCTGGAATCCGGCATTGAGCGCCGGTGGTTCCACCGGGGGCGGCGCAGCGGCGTTAGCCGTGGGGATGATTGCCCTGGCAGAAGGCACGGATCTGGGCGGTTCCTTGCGAATTCCGGCATCCTTCTGCGGTGTCACCGGGTTGCGCCCTTCACCGGGACTGGTGCCCACCTATCCTTCCGAATATCTGTGGGACAACATGCAGGTGACCGGTCCCATGGCGCGCACCGCCGAAGATATTGCCCTGATGTTGCAGGCGGTAGCAGGCCCCAGCCCGCTTTCACCGGTTTGTCAACCCACCCGGGGACGGAATTTTTTAGATGCCGTGGCCTCCCCATCGTTGCAGGGGGCGAAAATAGCCTACAGCGCTGATATTGCCGGAATCGGCATTGATGCGGAGGTGGGGCGTATTTGCCGGGATGCTGCCCAAAACCTGGCACAAACCGGCGCTAAAGTTGAAGAAATAGAATTTGACCTCTCTTTCGGATGGGAACCTTTTTTAGCCATCCGGGGCTTCTGGATGGTGGCGCAGCAATATCGCCGTCTGGATAAAACCGAGCAATTCGGCAGCAACCTGAAAGGCAATATCAAATCCGGATTGCAGGTCTCGATGGAGCAATTGGGTGCTGCGGAACAAGCCCGGGGAAAAATGTGGCAGTTGTTTTATGAATTCTTCCAACAATATGATTACCTGATTACCCCGTGTATGGCAATTCCGCCCTTTCCGGTGGAACAGAATTATCCGGCTACCATTGGCGGTAAACCGATGAAGACCTATGTGGATTGGATTGCCCCCACCTTTATTTTAAGCCTGAGCGGTTTGCCGGTGGGGTGTGTGCCCTGCGGTTTGACGGCGGACAATCTGCCGGTAGGTATGCAGGTGTTGGGGCGCCCCCGTGATGAGGAGTCGGTGCTGAGCGCCATGGCGGTCTTGCAGCAAACATTTCCTATCGGGCTGCCCGGGTTGGAATCTCTGAAAGACCGGGCATAGGATAAAATGTTCAGGTATTGAACCACGGGGGATGCATTTTGTAGGACGAAAGCATTCAGAGCTTTTGCATGTTTCCGAGAACGGATGGCAGCATCTGAGTTTAAGATTGCCGGCTCAACTTCTGGATGGTAAACTTCGCGTTATTGAATGCTTTTCCGGTGGTAACTTCTTCCCGTAAAACCTTGGTTAGGATGATTTCCGTAATTTCTTCTGGTTCGATTAGTAAGTTCGGGCACAGTTTTTTTAGTTCTACTGCAATTTTTTCTGCTACCCAATCTTCCTGGAGCATCACACTTGCCGTATATGGATTAACAATTTGCATTCGCTGGTAATAAGCATGAATGGCGTTATTCCGAAAGCCTTCTTTACTCAACAGGTACAATAAATATTGTTCATCAGGGGTTCGAAAACTCATTTTCAGAAAATTAAGTTGAAGTACCTGTTCCATGGAGAGGGCAGCATTCGGGTCAATCCGGTAAATATGCCATTCAATTCCGTTGGTGTAGACAACCCAGTCTAAACCCTGATCAAGAGCAAAGATTTTTGTCTCCCGCAAAAGCCCTTTCTTTAATTCACTTCCAACCGAAACAATTTCCACCGGGAAAAGATGCTTGCCGTTTAAAGCGATTACCAAATCTCGTTTCTCGTCGGTATCAATCAGATCAAATATGATGTCATTATATTTGTCATATCCCAATATTTCCGCCAACATATCGGAGACAATCGTACGGGTAGCCGCTTCTTTTTTCTGCTGAGCGAGTGCTTCTTTTAAAATATTTTGAAATTTGGGGCTGGTATTCAGAAAACGCGTTACAATATTCTTTGGGATTGGTTGCATAGCACTTCCTTTCCGAACTTAGTTTTTATACAAATAATTTGTAACGATTCGGCCACAGAGTCTACAGAGTTTTCAGAAAAGGAATTCAAGGGGAAAGCCGGAAATAGCGCAAAAACTTCTGCAAAATTTCTTGTTATCCCGTTTTTTGATAAATTTTTTCATTTTCTAAATGACATCTATGCTCTCTATGGCTAGACAACTGAATAGTTACAATAATTTCAGGTTTGAAGGTTAAACAATATACCCGAAAGAGGGGAAATATGCAATAGGGGGAGATTAAATAGGGGAGCAATTCCAGGAACGAGCAGATATCTCTCCGAGGTAAACTTGTTTCGTTTCGCAAGGGGATAATCCCCTGAAAATATGGTTCTCGCTGTTCGCACAGCGAGAACCGCCATCATGCAATCTCTACGGAAAAATTCCCAATTCCATATAGCTGACCGCTATTTTGTTGATAGCATTAATAAATGCTGCGGTGCGCAGGGAAATCTCATTGTTGTGCTGTTGCCGAATCTCCCGAATTTGATGATACGCACTGATCATGGTTTCTTCCAGACCGGAATTTACCAGGTCTTTCTCCTCGGGTCCGTGGGCAAGTTTTCGAAACGTTTCTTCCGGTACCGTTTTACCGGTGAGTTTCCCGATGGTATCTAATAGATCCCGGTTTACGTTTTCTTCCAGTCGTCGGCTCATTCTCCCGAAGCGAATATGGGAAAGGTTCTTCAGCCATTCAAAATAAGAGACCGTAACACCGCCGGCGTTCAAATACATATCCGGGATAATCATTTTTCTACCTTTTAACAATAAATCACTGGCATCGGAGGTAACCGGTCCGTTGGCAGCTTCGGCTATAATTTTCGCCTTGATGTGCGGGGCGTTCTCCATGGTGATCTGATTTTCCAACGCAGCCGGTACCAAAATATCGCATTCCAGTTCCAGGGCTTCGGTGGATTGATTTAAATTCTGGGCACCCGGAAAATTCAGAATAGAGTTGGTGCTTTTGCGATGCGCCACCACTGCATCCACGTCCAATCCTTTTGGATTGTAGATGGCGCCTTCGTATTCCGCCAATCCCACGATCACTGCGCCGCCGTCCTGCAAAAATTTAGCGGCATGGTAACCCACGTTTCCCAATCCCTGCACCACCACGGTTTTTCCTTCCAATCCGGGCGATAACCCCAGTCGCTTCATATCCTCTGTAAATGAGCAGGCTTCCCGAATGCCGAAAAAGACTCCCCGACCGGTGGCTTCTACCCGACCGCGAACCCCGCCCTGGGGAATGGGTTTGCCGGTCACACAGGCAAAAGCATCGATGGGATTATTGGTCATGGCATTGTAAGTGTCGGCGATCCATGCCATTTCCCGTGCCCCGGTGCCGTAATCCGGCGCCGGCACATCTACCCCGGGACCGATAAAATTTTTCTTCACGAGCTCAAACGTATAACGACGGGTGATGCGCTCCAACTCGGCATCGGAATATTTCCATTTGGAAACTTTGATTCCGCCCTTGGCGCCCCCGAACGGTACATCCACAATGGCGCATTTATAAGTCATCAAGGCGGCTAATGCCATCACCTCATCTTCATTGACATTCGCCGCATAACGGATGCCCCCCTTCACCGGCAGCTTGTGATGGCTGTGTTCCGCCCGCCACGCCTGGATCGTCTCGATAGACCCATCATCCCGCTTTAACGGAAAGGTGATGTGATAAACGCTGTTGCAGATTTTTATCTGTTTCAACAATCCGGCAGGATGTTTGGTATAAGCGGCTGCCTGCTTAAAATTACGATTTACCTGGGCAAAAAACTTAATCTGTTTTTGCATAATGTATCTCCTGTTTTGATAATTTGAAATCCATTGATGCTTTCAGTCAAGAAATTACGGGATGGATACCATAGTCGTATATTTTGGCAAAGGTTAAAGGATTTTTTTTGCGAGAGGTGTTTTTTTTTTCAGGAAAAAGTTGAAGGGGGAGTTATATGAGAAACCGATTTAAGCATGGAGCGCCGGTTTAAAGTTGCCCGGCGCCCCGGTTTGTTAACAAGCTCAGCGAATGGCAGCTTTAAAAAACTGGCGGCGCATCCGGGCAATATTGAGAATGGAAATCTCCTTGGGGCAGACCGCTTCGCATTCCCCATGATTGGAACAATTTCCGAAACCCTCGGCATCCATTTGCCCGATCATCTGCAACGCCCGGCGCTTCGCCTCGGTTTGACCCTGGGGCAAAAAAGTATATTGGGAAATTTTGGCACCCACAAACAACGCCGCCGATGCATTTGGGCAGGCAGCCACACATGCCCCACAGCCAATGCATTCCGCCGCATCCATGGCATGGTCCGCATTCTCTTTGGAGATTGGGAGGGAATTGGCATCGGGGGCGCTGCCGGTATTTACGGAAATGTACCCGCCTTTGGTAATGATCCGATCGAATGCGCTGCGGTCCACCACCAGGTCCTTTACCACCGGGAACGCTTTTGCCCGAAACGGTTCAATGGTAATGGTATCGCCGTCATTAAAATGACGCATGTGCAACTGACAGGTGGCGGTACGATGCTGGGTACCGTGGGGAATCCCGTTGATCACCAGGCTGCACATTCCGCAAATCCCTTCCCGGCAGTCATTGTCGAATTCAATGGGGTCTCCTCCCTCTTTGATGATTTTCTCATTCAATACATCTAACATTTCCAGAAAAGACATGTGGGGTGAAACATTCTCCACCGTGTAAGGTACCATCTTTCCCGGAGTGTTGGCGTCTGCCTGTCGCCAGACCAAGAGTTTCAGTGTCATATTTCCCATGGATCATATCTCCTCAGTTCACAGGTCTAAGGGGTTTTATTTCAATAAAATGAAGCGTAAAACGTGAAACGGGAATTTCCTGATTACGACATCATTCTTTCCTCATCCCGTTTCACTTCTTATGCTTCAATTAACTCCTTTTTCGGATATTCATTAGATCTTATTCATGGTTAAGTGGTTGTTTTTTAACCTCACCCAACCCCTCCCGCCCCAAAAAACGGGGCACCCTCCCCTTCCCTCTCCTGACAGGAGAGGGGAGGGTTGGGGTGGGGATGGGTGAGGTTCGTTTAAGATTATTATGGTAATACTCTGAAAACTTAATGTTTACGAAATGAATTGTTTGTTTTCCCGAAGGTAGTGCTCCGGTCGGAAAAGGGCTGATCCCAAATACCTCCGGAAATTCCATTGTCCCGCTGTATTTACAATGAATTTTTACGATCATTCTATCCCTTTGATTATCTACTAATTAAGTGGGCATAAGGTCTATTGATGTTAAATACCCGTTAATAAAGTGATTACTTATAACTCCTCTGGGTTAACTTAACATTTTCAAAGCGAAGCTCCTCTTTGTGAAGCTCCGGTTTCTTTCCAGCGCCTTTGAACTCCCAGGCAGCCACGTAGGCAAAGTGCTCATCATCTCTCAAAGCTTCACCGTCCGGGGTCTCATGCTCCTCCCGGAAATGCCCGCCGCAGGACTCCTCCCGGTGCAAGGCATCCAGGGCGGTTAATTCGCCCAGTTCCAGAAAATCCGCTACCCGACCAGCAAACTCGAGATTTTTATTAAGCTGGCTTTTATCCCCGGGCACGTTAACGTTTTTCCAGAATTCTTCCCGTAATGCCGGGATCTTTTCCAGTGCTTCTTTAAGCCCGTTGGCATTCCGGGACATGCCCACATTATTCCACATAATCATTCCCAATTCCCGGTGAAAATCCATTACGGTTTTTTTGCCTTTGATGGAAAGCAGTCGCTTCACCGTCTCTTCAATTTGCTGCTGGGATTCCTGAAACGCTTTTTCTTCGGTTCCCACTTTTTCCAGGCCGGCGGTGGCAAGGTAATCGCCAATGGTATAGGGGATGATAAAATAGCCGTCTGCCAGACCCTGCATTAACGCACTGGCGCCCAGACGGTTCGCTCCGTGGTCGGAGAAGTTGGCTTCCCCCAGAACAAACAACCCCGGGATGGTGCTCATCAAATTGTAATCCACCCACAGCCCGCCCATGGTGTAGTGCACGGCGGGATAAATCCGCATCGGCGTTTTGTAGGGGTCTTCCCCGGTGATTCGCTCGTACATTTCGAACAAGTTGCCGTATTTATCGCGGATATAGTCTTCTCCCAGGCGGTTGATGGCATCGGAGAAGTCCAGGTAAACTGCCTGCCCGGTTTCCCCAACGCCGCGCCCTTCATCGCACACATACTTGGCATTGCGGGAAGCCACATCGCGCGGCACCAGGTTGCCGTAGGAGGGATATTTTCGTTCCAGGTAATAATCCCGTTCCGCTTCGGGAATTTGATTCGGAGGGCGTTTATCGCCGGCTTTTTTGGGCACCCATACCCTGCCGTCATTGCGCAGACTTTCACTCATCAGGGTGAGCTTGGATTGATAATCGCCGGAAACCGGGATACAGGTGGGGTGAATTTGCACATAACAGGGGTTGGCAAAGAACGCGCCTTTTTTGTATGCTCGCCAGGCAGCGGTGGCGTTGGAGTTTTTGGCATTGGTGGACAGGTAGTACAGGTTCGCGTACCCGCCGGTGGCTAAAATAACCGCATCGCCGGCATAGCGCTCCATTTCCCCGGTAACCAGGTTCCGCACCACAATGCCCCGGGCTTTGCCATCAATGACCACCAGGTCTAACATCTCCCGGCGGGGGAACATTTCCACTTTCCCTAACTCCACCTGGCGCATCATGGCACCGTAGGCACCTAATAGCAATTGTTGACCGGTTTGCCCGCGGGCATAAAAAGTTCGGGAAACCAGCACCCCGCCAAAGGAACGGTTTGCCAGCAATCCGCCGTATTCCCGGGCAAATGGCACTCCCTGGGCAACACATTGGTCAATGATATTGGCGCTTAGTTCCGCCAGGCGATACACATTGGCTTCCCGTGCCCGGTAGTCCCCGCCCTTGATGGTATCGTAAAACAAACGGAACACGCTGTCGTTATCATTCTGGTAATTTTTAGCCGCATTAATCCCCCCCTGGGCAGCAATGCTGTGGGCGCGGCGGGGTGAATCCTGGATACAAAAAGTTTTGACATTATAGCCCAATTCCGCCAGGGAAGCAGAGGCAGATGCACCGGCAAGCCCGGTGCCCACCACCAGGATGGTAAATTTCCGCTTATTCGCAGGACTGACCACCTTGATCTTGTTTTTATGAATCTCCCACTTCTGTTCCAGCGGACCATCAGGTATTTTGCTATCTAATTTGGAATTTGTTTGACTCATCAGTTCCTCCGAGGGTTATCAATGAACAAAGTAGATCCACAGGGGTACCACAATAAATCCGAGGGCTAATAAAATTGCCACAATCACCCCGATGGTGTAAATAGCGTTGGTGTAGCGGGGGTGATTGGCGCCCAATGACTGAAAAGCGCTCCAGAACCCGTGCCGCAGGTGAAAGCCCAATAAAATCATCACCGCAACATATCCGAAGGCATAGTAGGGAGTAGAAAATTTTTCCACCATCAATCGGTACAGGTCACGCATTTCCACCCCATTAATCGTTGTGCTGTAGTAGGGTCCGTATTTAAAACTCTTCAGATGGATAATAAGAAAAATTAAAACGATGACCCCGGTGTAGATCATCGTGGTGGAAGAGATGGTTTTGCGGCTTGGTTTTCCGGCACTGCGCAGCTTCCGGTATTTTTCCGGGCGCGCCTGACGGTTGTAAAACCAGATGGTAATGGCATAAAATGCGTGAAATACAAACATTGCCAGCAATATCAACTCCACCACCCACAGCAATGGACCCAGGCTGATTAATTCATGAGAATATTTGTTAAACGCCTCGGGACCTGCTAAAAACAGCAAATTGCCAATCATGTGTTCGATGACGAACACTATCAAAAACAGCCCGGTAAGCGCCATGATGATTTTTTTACCGACTGTCGTCAAAAATGACTGATCATAGGGTTTGCTCGCCATAGCACTTCACTCTCATTTAGTTTATGGTTCCGATAAAGTTGTTTAGTAGAAGACAGTTCAGTGATGTCGTTTTATAACGATAATAGAGGAGGTTATCAATAGAAGACAGAAGGGAACGGTTCAATGGACTCAACCTTTCGTGCTTACAAGTGATACATGACTTCCGCGTTAAAATGGCATTCAAATGTGATAGCAGTCAAACGTATTGTGTGCAACCTTCTACCATGCATCACGTTGCATAAGAAAAATAAATAACATATCATTAATGAAAAAATCAAGTAATTTAAAAAACAATCCGGTGAATTTTTGATCTGATCAAACGTCCGGGTGGGTGTAAAGATTATCAGCGTGGAGTTAATTTCTATGCAAAAATACCGGTTTCAAAATTTTTCGTAACTATTCCGCCCGACCCCCCCCCTGGAAAAGCCGGAATGACCAAAATGGGCATATAGTTGAATCGTTACACGAAAACCATTTTTTGCTTTTTCGGGACTGTCCAATTGGTTATTTTCTCATGCTAAATTCAGAACATCCAATAATAAAGTGTTGAGCAAGCCTTGTATGTATCGGATCGAATCGAAAGTAGATATTCGTAGTAAGGCATTTAAAGAAAACAAAGCCTACCTGGAAAAATTGGTGGCGGAGCTGCGGGAACGGATTCGGGAGGTGAAGAAAGGGGGTCCGCCACATGCCCACGAAGCGCACCGGAAGCGGGGCAAGTTGTTTGTTCGAGAACGGTTAAAGAAACTGTTTGACCCCAACACCCCGTTTATGGAATTCTCCCCGCTGGCAGCCTGGGATATGTATGACAACCAGGCACCCTCTGCCGGAATTATCACCGGTGTGGGGGTGGTACATGGCAGGGAAGTTCTGGTGGTTGCCAATGATGCCACAGTAAAAGGCGGCACCTATTTCCCGATGACCATCAAAAAGCATGTGCGTGCCCAGGAAATTGCCATGCAGAACCGGCTGCCATGTGTTTACCTGGTGGATTCCGGGGGCATCTTCCTGCCCTTGCAATCGGAAACTTTTCCGGACCGCGGACACTTCGGGAGGATTTTTTATAACCAGGCGCGCATGTCCGCCGAGGGTATTCCCCAAATTTCAGTGGTGTTAGGCTCCAGCACTGCCGGGGGCGCTTACCAGCCGGCCATGAGCGACGAGGTGGTGATTGTTCGAAAACAGGGGTACATCTACATCGGTGGTCCGCCCCTGGTAAAGGCTGCCACCGGGGTGACCGTCACCGATGAAGAATTGGGCGGGGCGGATGTGCACACCCGCATTTCCGGGCTGGCAGACCACTATGCATTAAACGAAGACCATGCCTTTCGCATCACCCGAAATATCATGGAGAATCTCAACCTCCCTGAGCCTTTCCCGCTGGAACGTAACGAACCGGAAGACCCATATTATGACCCGGAAGAGTTGTACGGGATCATTCCCAAAGACATTCGCAAACCATTCGATATGCGGGAAGTGATTGCCCGGATTGTGGATGGCAGTCGTTTCCAGGAGTTTAAAGAAAATTACGGACCGACCCTGGTGTGCGGTTTTGCCCGCATTATGGGCTACCCGGTAGGAATTCTGGCAAACAACGGGGTGTTATTCAGCGAAAGCTCGGTGAAAGGCGCCCATTTCATCAACTTATGCACCATGCGGAAGATTCCGCTCCTGTTTTTGCAGAACATTACCGGTTTTATCGTGGGCAAGGAATACGAACACGGGGGAATTGCCCGACATGGTGCCAAACTGGTTCATGCGGTGGCGAATGCCCGGGTGCCCAAGTTTACCATTATTGTGGGCGGTTCTTACGGCGCCGGAAATTACGGCATGTGCGGCAGGGGGTATGATCCCCGGCTGCTATGGATGTATCCTAGCGGCAAAATTAGTGTGATGGGAGGAGAACAGGCCGCGGATGTGATGGAAACCGTGCGAAAACGCTCCCTGGAACGCCAGGGACTGGAAGCCTCGCCTGAGGAGTTAAAAGAATACCGTCGTAAAATTTTAGCCAAGTATGAGCAGGAAGCCAGCCCCTATTACAGCAGCGCCCGCATTTGGGACGATGGCATCATCGATCCGGTGGAAACCCGAACCCTGTTAGGGTTGGGAATTGCCATGTCGTTAAATGCTCCCATCCCGGATCAGAAATTCGGTGTTTTTCGGATGTGACAGTGAACCGTGAAAGCGTGAAACGTAAACCGTGAAAGCAAAGGAATCTTATATCAACATTAAACCAGGGATTGGGAATTTCGGATGATAGCAGATAAGGCAACACATTATTCAACTTATACCTTATACCCTATACCCATGTGCCTTCGGAGGACCATGAAATACAAAGGGACGGGTTGTGCTCCATCAGGAGCGTGAAGGTTGCCCTGCCAATCCACCCATACCCGGATACCGGAATACACATTAAGCCATTATGCCAAAGACCATTCGTAAAATATTAGTTGCCAATCGCGGGGAAATTGCCGTTCGGATTATTAAAGCGTGCCGGGAGATGGGGATCACCAGTGTGGCGGTATATTCGGAAGCGGACGCCGCC
>CAYYGL010000161.1:0-11256 GCA_964471235.1 uncultured Calditrichaceae bacterium | reverse complement strand
GTGAGTGCCCACAACCGCTGCCACCCCGCAGTTGCTTTGCCCGGTAGGATGAGCGGTCTCCGGCATCACCGCCTCTTTATGGCGCACATGCTCCTTGCGCTGGCGAATGCGAAAATCCACCCGTTCCTTCAAGCCAATCCATTGAATTTTGTCAAACCGTCCCCGCAGTTCCCGGATGTCTTTTAATCCCAGCCCTGCCAGCGCGCGGATCACCTGCATCTGCATGATCAGAAACACGTTGATCATTTGCCGGGAATTCAATTCCACATCCCGCAGGTTTTGCATGATCAGATTGCTGGTGGCAATGCCCCGCGAACAGCCGTCGTGGCAATTGCGGTTGCGGTCACAGCCAATTGCCACCAGCGGCGCAGTGCCCCAGATCACCCCGTCGGCGCCCAGGGCAACGGCTTTAATGACGTCCTCATACGTACGGATGCCGCCGCTGACCATGAAGGTGACATGATTGCGCAATCCGTCGGAAACCAGCCGATCGTGGATTAAGGGAATGGCATACTCGATGTGCATGCCCATCTGCCCTTTGATGATGTTGGGCGATGCCCCGGTGCCGCCCCGCGGGCCGTCCAGCCACAACTCGATTTTCATTCCGTAGCGCCGGGCATATTCCGCCATCTCCCCGCTTAACTTCAACGTGTTTGCCCGAACCTCCGCCGCTTTCTCTTTCAGGGCTTCTTCGGTGTTATCTTTGGCAATCCTTGCCAGACCGGCAGCAATAAACTCGATATCCACCGAGGGCGAGACCTTCACCGAAATCACTGCTTTCGGATTAATCATCCGCACCATATCAATAAACGC
The DNA here is from genome assembly GCA_964471235.1 of uncultured Calditrichaceae bacterium. Lineage (GTDB taxonomy): Bacteria > Calditrichota > Calditrichia > RBG-13-44-9 > J075 > CAYYGL01. Next base: position 10,443 of record CAYYGL010000161.1, on the reverse strand, counting down.
CTTCACATCCTCGATGGAATAACAGTTATGGAATGGAAACGGCGAAATGACACTGGTGTAAGAGTGGCTGACCACCTCCTCGGTCAGGCGAATCACCTGCTCGAATTCAATCGGGTCGATGTGCTGCGCTTTGTGCAATTCATACGCGCGTTGCTGGATTTTCCATAACCATTCCCGCAGCTCGGGATAAATCTCGTTGTCATCATGCGCCTTTAACAAATGGGGGTAAGCATCCGTTGCCACTTCGTTCAGGGGATGGAGAGTGTCTTTTTCGATTTTCTCGATTTTCTCAATCAATTGCCGGATTCGCCCGGTGTTCAACTCTTCCAGTCCCTGGATACCGCGCAGGTAAGAAACCAGCTTGTTCACCTTGGCGGCTAAGATGTGCCCGCCAATGCCCATTTTGGCACCCTGGCTGTAGGCTATTACCACCCGCCGCGCTTTTTTGATGCTTTCTTTGGTGACCCCGAACAAACCGGTTTTCATTTCCGTGGAGACAAACGGCTCATCCGCTTCGCCCACCACCTCGTAAAAGAGGAACGGTTGCAATTCCGGATAGGATGCCAGGGTCTCATAAATTTTCGGGTGACTCTCGGCGGTAATCCCCTCCCGGGTTAAAATGGCTTTGATCTCCCCGGTGGTGTAATGATGATTGTGCTCAAAAAAGGGTTTCATCTGCTGGATGTCCGGCTCGGTAAAAAAGATCGGCTCTCCCTTGCTGTTCAGAAAGAAACAGGTGGGATAGCCGCCCTCACCGGTATCGTACTGGATGCCCAATTCCCGCGCCGCAATCACATGGGCGCGCCAGCTATCCAGACCGATAGACCCCACCGATTTTCCCCCGAACATCCAGGGGGCATGCAGCACCAGCCCTTTATCCAGCGGCAGGGCAGTGCTGACCTTATCCAGCTCCTGATCGGGGATAATATCCGGGTCTTGCTGGTAGAGAATCTTCATCACATCAAAGCCGTCGCCCAGCAAGCCGGTGCTCTTTACATTCTTCAGCAGGAGCATCTCCGGATCGCCGGCTGCCATGCGCCCCAGGGTGCGAATCAACTCCCCGGGCCAGACGTGATCCCGCTGGTATACGGTCTGGTTGACATCCCCCAACTCGTAAAAATAGTGGGGAGATTTCAGAAGCATTAATTTTTTCTTCAGGGTGGTATAAGTGGGGGCGGCTTCCTTTGGCAGCGGCTCGGCCGAAATCAACTCCCGGTTCAGTTTCTCAAATTGGGTAACCTTTTCCTCTTGCTCAAAAATATTTTTTTGAATCCGCTCTTCCAGCACATAAAAATCTATCAACCGCCCTTCTTCCCCGACGGTCTTTTTAATATCCTTAAACCCGGAGGCGCCCAGCACTTCCAATATTTGCACTTTGCGGGATTCCATCTGGTTGTTCAATCGTTCGATTGCCCACTCGATGTTCAGGTTGATCAGCTTATCGGTGGTGGTTTTGTTTTCCATGGTGGCTTTATAGGCGTAGGGGTCTAACGCCAGCAGCGCCGCCACATCGATCAAGGTGGCTTCCGCCCCGCGCTGGATGGTTTTTTGACTGTCCGACGCCAGGCGAATCCCCCCGGAGGCAATCAATGCCACCTGGTGCCGCCGACCGCTGGAAAGCAGGTAATGGTGAATGGAGCGCACCGCTTCCGAAGTCACAAAATACTGGTCTTTGTTGCGCAACCCGTGGATGTGCAGTACATCCACATTCAGCCGCATAAAGGTCTCGATGGTCTCTTTCAAGTGAGGGAGCAATTCCCCGGCGACGATGTCGTATTCGGAGACTTCCACAAATCCGCATAGCAGGGGAGAGCGCTGGTGGAGAGAAATCGCCGATTCCCGGATGAAGCGGATGGTGCCCTCCATATCCTCATGGGGAGTAATCTCGAACATGGGCATTTGCCACAGGTCTAACAGCAGTTCCCGGCGAACATTGGGCTGCACCCGGAGGTGGTCGATCATTTCCCGATCCACCCTTGGGATGATCACCGGCGGAAGTCGATCATAACCGCCTGCTTCCAGAAAAAAGTCGTAATATTCGAGGATGCGGTTGAGTTTAATCACCACCAGGGAGTGCTGCTTTTCCGCCACTTTAATAAACGCCAACTCCGCCCTGCCGTTGCTGTGCAGCCGCACGGAATTATACAGGATGGGGGTTTTGAGCTTGATGGTGGGAAAAGGCGGATTGTGCAGGTTTTCCATCTCATCGAATTTGCAATAGCGGTGCCGCTTGCCCAGAATAACCGAAAGCTCCTCATCGGGATCGCCTTCATGAAGGCGGTTTTGCGCGGGACCGACGATGTGAAAATGGGAGAACCGTTCCGCGTCAAACCCGATACCCATGTGGCGGTCGCCCTGTCCCATCCCGGAAACCGGAATCTGCCCGGTGGAGGCTTCTTTGTCGATCTCCATCAAAATATCTTCGGTCAGGTAAATATCTGCCATCTCGGTCAATTCCGGGGAACGCTGGATGGTGGTGGTGTCGCGTAAAAATTCCTTCTGTTTTTCCCAGAATCGCTTTTCTTCCATATCCACCGCATGGTCTATCAACTCCTGCACAAAATCCCGTTCCATCTGCACCGCCTTGTTTTGCGGGCAGAAGTTAATGCAGGCATTGCACAGGGCGCAGTTCTCATCGATCAATTGGGGAATTTCCCGGGGCTGTGCCCGGCGGGCGTCGTAAGTGCAGGCGTTTTCATCGGCGCACATGCCACAGTGGATGCAGGTCTCCGGATCAATGAATAACCTGGAGTAGGCAAACCCGCGGGGATAATGAATTTTGAGCCCATGTTCCAGGTGGGAGCGTTCCTCTTTCTGCTCCGCCAGGGTATGTTCCAGGTAGAGCGGGCTTTCTTTCATAATTTCCCACATCCGGTCTATAAAATCTTTCTTCTCCTCCTCGTTTAACCCCAGGGCAACCCGGAAAGCAGGGTTGTCTTCCACCAGGTCGAACATTTCTGTCAGGGGGATGTCGGTGGGGCACACCCGGGTGCAGTTGTCGCAGCGGGTGCAGACCATGAACCCCAGCGCCTCTTCCTGAGAAATGGTTTTTCCCTGGGCAATTCGGTTGGCGGTTTTGCGGCGGGTGATGGGGGTGGCGATGCCGTATAGACCAAAGACGTCACTGGTAGGGCACACCCGTTCGCAGCTATCACATTCGGCACAGGCGCTGTTGATGGAAAGAAGTGAGGAACGCTGCTTATGGAGTTTGGGCGGCACCAACGCCGGAAAGATGATTTTATTGAGCTTCCAGAATAAATTTCCCAGGGACAGCAAAGAGACCCCGTTTTTCTGGTGTAATCCCCGGTGTAACAATTTTACCCCAAAGCTAAAAAAAGGAGAGGTGGCTTTTTTATATAACCGCAACAACACTTTTCTGCCAGCCGTGTTGATAAATTTGCACTGATTGAGAAGAGCGTGAGGGTCCAGCTCCTTTTTAAGCTGTTGGAGCGCCCGGATGTCCTCTTCTTTGCCGTTTGACCGCAGCCCTTTCAAGAACGGCAGATTCCAGATACCCACCCCGTAAGGTCTGCCGTCAAAGAACAGGGATGCCCGGGTCATAAACGGCACCAGCGCCAGGTAAATTTTATGTCGCCGGAGCGCGGTATCCGCCAGTAATATGGTCTGAATCAGAATTTCACCGCCGGATAAAATATGCCCTTCGGTTTTGATGGGATTGCCGGTCCAGTTCGTTACAGCCGATTGCACAAATGCCATGTACGCCGGGAATTTCTCCAGCGGCATAATCGTTTCGCTAACCAGCATGGACGGTCCCCGGGATTTCATTTCCACCGGGGCATAGCGGTGATCCCACAGCTTATGCGCCACTTCGGTTGCCAGGCGGCGGAAACTGATCTCCCGGTAGCGGCTGTTCGCCTGCCGGGAGTTAAAAAAGGTATATTTCAGGCACTTCTGGTAGTCGGCATGGGAATCAAACTCCATCACCACCACATGGTTCAGATCGGCCAGTCTGGCGGTTACCTCCAGGTCTTTCCGGGTGCGGGCAATGCGCAGATCATCTTCCGCTTCCAGTGCTTCCTGAAGCTCCTTCCGGTATTTTTCCTGCTGGATATCATGGGTGGTGCGGATATAGTTTTCATCAAAGTAAATGATGGAGGTGGGGGTCAGCTTCCACTCCCGGATGAGTTCCACAAACCGGCGCACTTCTTCCGGCGAGTGAAATGAAAAGGCATAAGGTTTGGAGACATATTCCTCCCGCTTTACCCTTAACACCACGCCGGCAACAATGCCAATCTGCCCTTCGCTTTCGAACACCCGGTCAAAGAGAGGGTCTTCCGGGGTGAGGATTTTCCACTCGCCATCCGGCTGAAGCAGAAAGATAGCTTGCACGGATTGGCGCACAGCGCCGTATTTATAGCTACCGATGCCCAGACCGCCGGTCACCACCCAGCCGCAAATGGTGCCGGAATTGGGGTTGGTAATCTCCTGGCGCAGGGCAAATCCTTTCTGCTTCAGGAATTTCCGCATGTCGGCAAAGAGCACTCCCGGTCCCACGGTCAATGTCTGTCCCTTTTCATTCAACCGGTAAAAATCCAGGTAGGAAAGGTCTAAGATGATCTCCTGGTTCATGGGGAGCACACCGCCAAAGGGCCAACTGCCGGCTCCCCGGATGGTGTAATTCAACTTGTGTTGATGGCAGTGGGCAACAAACTTCTGCAAATCGTCTAAGGTGCCGGGTCGAACCACCAATCGTGATTTCACGTTCACCAGCGCTTTTTTCATCTTATCCGGCACTACCGCACTGCCGCTGTCGGAGTGATAAATTTCCTTCTGAACCTCATTCAGGGAAAAGAGCATGGTGGCGTCGCTGAGCTGTTCCCGCAGTTTCCGGTACACAGGGTCTTTTTTGATGCCGGCGGAACTCTTTTGCCCGATTTTATGGAGATCGAACAGCAGGTCGAGCGCTCGTTTCTGAGCCGTCACCCGTTTTTCGTTTGATGCCGCTTTAAGAAATTCAAATTCCGTTTGATATCGGGATTGATTCATATTCCTACATCCGTTGCTTCCGGTTTTTCCTTCAAAAAAGCCATAAATAACCGATCAAATCATCAGAACCACTCTGCTAAAAATCACAAAACAAAAAATAATTTCGAAAAGATGCAGGGCGTTATTTTTAGAATGTTTTGCATTCCGAAACGTTTTGCCGGACATCTGACGCATTGCCCATCATCGGCTAAAACTTTGTTTTTTTTATGATGGTGGGAACTCTCCCCTCTCCCGAATCATTCCTTATGCTTTCGCCAGTTTCACCAGGCTCTCCACATGGGCGGTCTGGGGGAACATATCAAAAGGGAACACCTCCTGAGTGCGGTAGCCACGTTCGTAAAAGCGGGCGAGGTCCCGGGCAAGGGTTCGGGGATTGCAGGAGAGATAGATAACGGCGCGCGGATTCATCTCCGCAATTTTGTCTATCAATCGGTGTTGCAGCCCTTTCCGGGGCGGATCGGTGATCACGATATCCACAGCCGGCTGCTCCCCGGAAAAGCGCTCCATCAATTCCGTTGCATCTCCGGACATAAATTGCGTATTGATCACATTGTTATCGGCAGCATTCATTTCCGCCGCTTCGATGGCTTGGGAATTGGCATCCACACCAATCACCTCGGCGACCGATTCAGCGATTTGCAGCGCTATCATTCCCACCCCACTAAACAAATCCACCACCCGATCGGTCGGGCGAAAATCACCAATCGCTGCCATTTTCTCCAGAATCTTGATCATCTGCACCGAATTGATCTGGAAAAAAGTCCCCGGGTAAATCCGAAACAAATATTTCCCGATCCGCTCCCGGATGTATGGTTCTCCCCAGGCAACAATATTCTCCTGCCCCAAAATCACATTGGATTTGCTGTTGTTAATGTTTAACTGAAGGCTATCAAACGTGGCAAGCTGGATTTTTAATTCCTGTAACAACGCTTTCCAGTGGGGAATTTCCTTCTTCGTAACCACCAGCACAATCATAAGTTTATGGGCGAACATGCTTTTGCGCACCAGCACATAGCGCAAAATTCCCTTGCCGCTTCCTTCATCATACACCGGAATTTGGTAACGAGTTGCCCAATCACGAACGATTCTCAGCACCTGGTTGGCATCCTGACTTTCCACCAGGCATTCTTCAATGGGAATGACCTCGTGGGTTCTTGCCCGGTAAAGACCGAACACCACCCGGTTATGCTGGAATTGAAAAGGTACCTGGGATTTATTGCGATAGTGAAACGGTTCCGGCATGCCCTGCACCGGATGCACCTGAATGGATTTCAATTGAGGAAATGGGTGCAGCACCTGCTGAATCAGTTGCTGTTTAAATTGAAGTTGTGCCGGGTAATCAAGATGTTGGAGCTGGCAGCCGCCGCAGGTGTCAAAATAACGGCAGCGGGGGGTACGACGCTGTTGCGAGGGGGTAACCAATTTTAACAGGCGAATCCGGTCCTTCCGGGGTCTGCCGGGATGATATTCCGCCAGGATTTCTTCCCCCGGCAGGGTTTTGGGTATGATAACTTTTTGTTTCTTATAAAATGCCACCCCGGCACCCTGCTCATTCAGCATTTCAATTTTCAACTGGATGCGGAGGGGTTTCTTTTTCTTCTGTTTCGCCATCGTGCAACAGGCCGTGCCCTGAAATTTTGAATAGATGGATAAATAAACCATACCCGGAAAAGAATAATATACAAAATTTCTGAGCGGTTTACTATCCGTCGGGAAAAAAGTCCATTTCAATGCACCTCCCCGGGAGGATCGGGCAAACGAACAGGCATCGGTTAGCGATCTTGGAAAAGAAGTGTCTCCGGGAACACCCGGAGAACGTGGCATCTAACCTGTTGAATCATCCCAGCGGGATCCCGTTTCCAACGAAGCCGCGGTTGCCAATGACAGCGTCACTCCCGAGGGGATCACATTGGGACACGTTGTGACGGCATCCCGTTGTGGCGGCGGGATAAGCCGCAGAGGCGCAACGGTTGCAAAGTTGTTATGATGAAACGCTCGTTCGATGTCACTTGCAATAGAACACCGATGAAACCGATAACGCTGAATGATACGGATGATGGATCATCATATAAAAAAACCCGTGAAAATCCGGGTCATCCAGGTCCATCCGCGTTCTATTTTTTTGATGTTAAACTGACGTTAATAAATTTCCAGAATTATTTTCCCCTGGCACTCAAACATCCTGAAGCGTTATGATAAGGGGTGGTCAGAGTTCGTTTTTCGGTAACCGCTGCGTTCTCTGCGTCTCTTCGCGAAACGACCATTTTGGGGGTGGTGAATAATATGGGCTAAAATAAAATTGAAAAAATCTTTTGGCTTTTAAAACCGGAAGTTTTAAAATCTTAACCGGGTGTTAAATCCGAATTTCGACGTTATCAAAACCTTCACCACATTACTCACCGGGAGATACACATGGCATCATTGACCTTCTTTGGCGCAACCGGCACAGTCACCGGTTCCCGTTTTATGCTGGAACTCAACCGCCAGAAGCTGCTCATCGACTGTGGTTTATTCCAGGGTACTAAAAAAAACCGCCAACGCAATTGGGAACCATTCCCCGTTTCCCCGGCAGAAATTGATACGGTATTCATCACCCATGCTCATATCGATCATACCGGGTATTTGCCCCGTTTTTGTAAAGACGGCTTTGCCGGGAAAATTTATTGCACCCATCCCACTTATGATTTATGTGAAATCCTGCTGCCCGACAGCGCTCATCTTCAGGAGGAAGATGCCGAGTGGGCGAACCGGAAAGGATTTTCCCGCCACAAGCCTGCCCTTCCGCTTTATACGGTGGAGGACGCTCGAAACGCCCTGACCTTCTTTTCCCCGGTGAATTACGGAGACAACATCCACCTGGATGAAAATGTCCGGGTTAAGTACCGGGATGCCGGTCACATTTTAGGCTCCGGCTATGTGGATGTTAAGATCACCACTGATTCGGGCAGTCGGAAAATTCTGTTCAGCGGGGATTTGGGCAGACCGCGCCGTCATGTGCTGCGCGACCCCTCGCAACCCTTTAATATCGACTACCTGGTGCTGGAATCGACCTATGGCAATCGGGAACACGAAGACAACTCCCCGGATGAAAAACTGGCAACCGTTATTAACGAGAGTATTGAAAGAGGAGGCGTTCTTTTAATCCCATCCTTTGCGGTTGGGCGTACCCAAACCCTGTTGTATGTAATTCGCGATCTTGAAGAGAAGGGAAAAATTCCGTCGATTCCGGTTTTTGTGGACTCACCCATGGCAATCGATGCCACCGGGATTTTCCGCAACCGGATTGCCGACATGAATTTGATTATCCGGATGCTCACCCTGGAAGGGGAGAAGGTGTTTCATCCCAAACGCTTACAAATTTGCAAGACCCGCAGCCAATCGAAATCGATCAATAAATATCAAAGCCGGGCGATCATCATATCCGCCAGCGGCATGGCAACCGGCGGGCGTATCCTCCACCATCTCAAAGAACGCCTACCCAACGAGCGAAACACCCTGCTGTTTATCGGTTACCAGGCGGAAGGCACCCGGGGGCGGAGCATTTTGGACGGGCAGCCGCAAGTGAAAATTCATGGCGAATATGTGCCCGTCAAAGCGCATGTGGAAAATATCTCCGGGTATTCCGGTCATGCCGATTACCGGGAAATACTGGCATGGCTGATGGGTTTTAATGCCCCGCCGAAAAAGACGTTTCTGGTGCATGGCGAACCGGATGCTGCCCAATCGTTAAAAGAGAAAATTGAGAAACATTTTGGATGGGATGTGATCATTCCTAAATTAGGCGATAGGTTTGAACTGGAGGTATAGCACTAAAAAACCAAAATGCTTTGCGGGGGAAAAGAAAGACGACATAAGATTATCCTTTTACCCTATGCCTTATATCCCAATCCCCTTCCCCCGCACCCGTCATGAATCCAGCAACAGGAGACTCCGAATGCGCTTCTACTTCTTCACCTTACTCAGCCTGATTTGTTTTGTTGCACCGGGATTTGCCCAGAGAGAACCCATTTTCCCGGTGGGAGAATTCTGGCAGTTTCCGGATGCCCGCACCCTGGCGATGGCCGGCGGGGGTTCCATCTCCAATACCTCCCCGGCAGCCCTGATGATGAATCCGGCAGCCCTGACCCGCGGCACCCATCGGTTTAATTTCATGCTATCATCCACTGCCCGCAGCCTGGGCGAACGCCGCTCCTTCCCCATCTTTAATCGAATTGACGATATCACCCAGAAAGGCATTTATGCCATTAACGACAACGCATTTTTCCGGTTTCAGGGCGCGGCTCGGTTCCGAACCCAAATCAACAACATGCCGGCGGCTGTGGCAATTGGCGTGTTTAATGAGTTGGATCAGGATTATGAATATACTGAGCAGGTGCGGGAAAATATATTCGGAGATGCCCCGATCGCGGTCAATCGGATTCGCTATGACGGCGCGTTAACCCGGTATGCCGTGGGAGCCGCAGTACAGCCGACCGACAAACTTCGCCTGGGCGTGCAGCTTGGATTGCTGTCCGGGGATCTGTTTCGGGAACGCACCATTGATTTTTTTAATGATCCTTCGCAGAGCGAGGCGGAAAATACTCGCCGGAACCTGGACAACAACCCGTTTGTGGCATCATTCGGTGCCATTTATGAGGTGCATTCCCACCTGAGCCTGGGAGGATATTTGCGGCTCCCCTATTCGGTGGATTACCGGGTGCAAAGCACGGTGAACGGCACCCAAAGCCCGGATGCACAGGAGACGATCGAATACCCCTTGCAAATAACCGGGGCATTGGAATACCGGGGGCGCCAGGCACTGCGGGCGCGCTTGAATATCGACATAACCTATGAATTCTGGTCGAGCACCAACAGCCAAATCCAATCGGAGAATTTTCCCAACACCAATTTTGATGATGTGTTTATCGTTAAAACCGCGGTGGAACACATCTTTTTTAACCGGATTCCCTTTCAGGCCGGGGTACAGTTTCGCACTGCCTACCAGGACCAGAGCACCAGCCGCACCCTGATATCCGCCGGCACCGGATTTATGGGAGACCACTGGCGGATTGATGTGGCGGGCGGCTTCAGCAATCTCAATTATACTTTCCCGGATTTGTTTGATGATACCCGTTATGGCGGCGATCGCAGCCTGAGCCCGATTGATGATGTGGAAGAGAAATTTTTCTTCGGGATGATTACCCTGAAAGCCGATATTCGATAAACCGAACAATTCTCGCCAACTCATACAGCGATGATGAAAAAAGCCCTCTCGACTGCCCGAATTCCACTTTGCGGCTTGTTCTGGATGCTGATCCTTCAGGCTGCCCTGGCACAACATCCCCCCTCCCTCTCCGATGATGCCCGGGTTTCCCTATTGACCATTTCCCCGGGCGATGCCCTTTATTCCACCTTTGGGCACAGCGCCATCCGGATTTTAGACCCGGAGCATCGCTT